>CANRLV010000017.1 GCA_947631565.1 uncultured Gemmiger sp.
TCACGCTGGGCACGCTGGACGGCGCCAACGTCGAGATCGCCGACGCCGCCGGCCACGACAACGAGATCATCTTCGGCATGCTCACGCCGGAGGTCAACGCCCTGAAAGGGATGGGCTACCACCCGCATTCCTTCATCATGGACGACAACGTCGCCATGGCGGTGCTGGACCTGCTGGAGAAGGGATGGAAGGGCGAGAACTTCAGCGAGATCACGGCCAACCTGCGCAATGCCGACCCCTATATGGTCATGGCGGACTTCAAGGATTACCGCCGCGCCCAGGGGTATGTGCAGCAGCTCTACCGTGACCGCCCGACCTGGAACCGCATGAGCCTGATGAACATCGCCAACGCCGGCATCTTCTCGGCCGACCGCTCGGTCATGGATTATGCCCGCGACATCTGGGGCGCTACCCCGGTATAAGCCCCGCGGACGCGGGTATGCCCGCCGACAGCGACAGATTTGTAATTGCCTGGAGCACGACCGTATGCCCCATACCTTTTTCAACAGCCTTGACCCTGCCTGCAAGGCGCCGTTCGGCGCCGTGCGGGCAGGGCAGAGCGTTGTCTGGAACCTGACGGTGCCGGAGGAATTGGGGTATGTGGACCCGCATCTGGTGCTCACCAAGGACCGTGAGCAGCCGGTGCATTACCGTATGCAGTTCACCGGGCAGACGCCGCACGTCAACCATTTCACCGTCAGCGTTACGCCCACCACGCCGGGGCTGTACTTTTACCACTTTGACCTTTATACCGACTTCCGCAAGATTTATCGCGGCACGGACGGCGAGGGCGAGCTCTCCTGGGTGGACGGCGAGCAGTGGCAGCTGACCGTGTATGAAAAGGACTTCACCACCCCGGGCTGGCTGCGCGCCGGCACCATGTACCAGATCTTCCCCGACCGTTTTTTTGACGGCAAGCCGGACAAAAACTGGCCATGGCCGGACCGCATCTACCGCCCCGACAAGGACGGCGAGCCCTACTTCTGGCCCAACGAGCAGGAGGACGGCTACCTCAACATGGATTATTTCGGCGGAGACTTCGCCGGCATCCAGCAAAAGCTGCCCTATCTGCGGGACCTGGGCGTGACCTGCCTCTATCTCAACCCCATCTTTGAGGCCCACGCCAACCACCGCTACAACACCGCCGACTACCTCAAGGCCGACCCGCTGCTGGGCACGAACGAGGAGTTCGCCGAGCTCTGCGCCGCCGCCAGAGAGCAGGGTATCCGCATCATTTTGGACGGCGTGTTCAGCCACACGGGGTCGGATTCCGTCTACTTCAACCGCGAGGGGCGCTACGGCCCCGGCGGCGCCTACCGTGACGTAAACTCCCCCTACCGTTCCTGGTACGATTTCGACTCCGGCTATCCCTGCGGCTACCGCAGCTGGTGGGGCTTCGAGACCCTGCCCGAGGTGCAGGAGGATTCGCCTAGCTACGTTGAATTTATCTGCGGCGAGGGCGGCGTCATCGACACCTGGCTGGGGCTGGGGGCGTCCGGTTTCCGGCTCGATGTGGCCGACGAGCTGCCCGACGGCTTCATCGAGCGCATCCGCGCCGCCGTCAAGGCCCACGGGGACGACAAGCTGCTGCTGGGCGAGGTCTGGGAGGACGCCACCACCAAGGAGGGCTGGGGCGCGCGCCGCACCTACCTGCGCGGCAAGGGGCTGGACAGCGTGATGAACTACCCCTTCCGCAACGCGGCCATCGACTGGCTGCGCGGCGCCGACACCGCCGAGGTGGCGCAGCGGCTGCTGGCCATCTGCGAGCATTACCCCAAGCCGGCGCTGGACTGCCTGATGAACTTTTTGTCCACCCATGACGTCGAGCGCGCCATCACCGCCATCGCCGACGAGCCGGCCAACGGCCGCGACCGCTACTGGCAGAGCGGGCGGCGCATCAGCCCCAACCACATCGGCGACGCGCTGCGCCGCCTGCTGCTGGGCTACGCGATGATCTTCACGCTGCCGGGCGTGCCCTGCATCTATTACGGCGACGAGATCGGCATGCAGGGCTACCGCGACCCCTTCAACCGCGCCTATTTTGACTGGAACAGCACCGAGGAACGCGTGCGCACACCGCTGCGCACGCTGGCCGCGCTGCGCAGGGACTGCGACGCCTTCGACGGCGGCGGCTTCACGGTGCTGCGGGCCGAGGGCGACATCCTGCACTACCGCCGCACCGGCGAAACGCAGACGGCCGAGGTGGTGCTCAACCGCGGGCCGCACCTTGTCAGCGTGAGCGCTTTCGGCAAGAACGCCGAGGTCAACCCCGGCGGCTTCACGGTATTGGTCGAGGACAACGTCAAGCTGAGACCGGGTTACTTTAAGATCTATTGAGCATACGGCCGGCGCCCCGCAGCAGCGGGGCGCCGGTTTTCCCATCTTTCACCATTTTTTACAAGGTTTATCATTGACACCGCGCGGCGCTTTGGCTATAATGCAGATAAAAGCGCAGCCCCCGCCTGGGGCGGGGGCGCTTTGGGGAAGGAGGCACTTTGTATGCAGCTGGACAGCATCCTCTGGCTCGTCGCCGTGGCGGTGTTCGCCGCGGTGGAGCTGAGCACGACGGCCCTCGTCTCGATCTGGTTCGCGGTCGGGGCGGTGGCGGCGCTGCTCGTCAGCTTTACGCCGGCCGGCTTCGGCTGGCAGCTGCTGGTCTTTGCCGTCGTCGCGGCGGTTGTGCTGGCCGTCATGGTGCCGCGCCTGGCCGCGCGCCGGGCCCAGCACCAGCCGCCGGTCACCAACGGCAGCCCGCTGACCATCGGCAAGCAGGGCACCGTGCTGCGCGCGCTGGAGCCGGGGGCTTTGGGCCGCGTGCACGTCGACGGGCTGGACTGGCAGGCCCGCAGCGAGACGCCGATGCCCGCCGGCAGCAAATGCCGCGTGACCGATGTGGACGGCTTCGTGCTCATCGTCGCCCCGGCCGACAGCACCGAGCCGGCCGCCGTGTAACACAGACAGGGAGGGAAACACCATGGGTCTTATCATCTTTGCATTGCTTTTGCTCATCGTCATCGTCGTGGCCGCCACCTGCGTGGTCATCGTGCCGCAGGCCAACGCCTACATCACCGAGTTTTTGGGCGTCTACCGTTCCACCTGGGGCGCCGGGCTGCACGTCCGCGTGCCCTTCGTCGAGCGCGTGGTGCGCAAGGTCAGCCTCAAGGAGGAGGTGGCGGATTTCCCGCCGCAGCCGGTCATCACGCGCGACAACGTGACGATGATGATCGACACCGTCGTCTTTTTCCAGGTGTTTGACGCCAAGGCCTACACCTACGGCGTCAGCCGCCCCGTGCAGGCCATCGAGAACCTGTCCGCCACCAGCCTGCGCGACATCATCGGCTCGATGACGCTGGACGAGACGCTGACCAGCCGCGACGTCATCAACGGGCGCATCACCGCCACGCTGGACGAGGCCACCGACCGCTGGGGCATCAAGGTCAACCGCGTCGAGCTGAAAAACATCGAACCGCCGGCCGAGATCCGCCAGGCGATGGAGAAGCAGATGAAGGCCGACCGCGAGAAGCGCGCCAGCATCCTGTTGGCCGAGGGCGAAAAGCAGGCCGCCATCACCCGCGCCGAGGGCGAGAAGGAGTCTGCGATCCTGCGCGCCGAGGCCGTCAAGCAGCAGCGCATCCGCGAGGCCGAGGGCGAGGCCCAGGCCCTGCTCATGGTGCAGAAGGCCCACGCCGACGCCATCCGCCTCATCAACGAGGCGCAGCCCGGCCCCGGTATGCTCGCCCTGCGCAGCATGGAGGCGCTGGAGAAGGTCGCCGACGGGCAGGCCACCAAGCTCATCGTGCCCAGCGATATGCAGGATATGGCCGCCACCGTGGCCGCCATCGCCGAGGCCGCGAAAAAATAAGAAGCTACAATAATAGGGCCCCCGCGCCGCGGCGCGGGGGCCCTTTTTCCGTCCTGTTAAACATCCACAAGGTAGGGCGCAAAGCGGTGCCAGTCCTCGGCCTTGACGGTGGCGCGGTAGTAAACGCCGTTTTCGCGGTATTCCTCGGCCGTCACATTGCCGCGGCTGCGCAGGATGTCGGCCAGCGCCAGCCTGTCATAGGGCAGCAGCACCTCCAGCGGGCGCACGCGCGCGGCCAGCACCGCGTCGAGCCGCTGCAAAAGCGCCGGCAGGCCGCGCCCGGTTTTGGCGCTGACCAGCAGCACCTGCGGGTCATAGGGGGCCAGGGCGCCGATGTCGCACTTGTTGTAGACGGTCAGCTGCGGGATGCTCCCGCAGCCCAGCTCCGTGAGCACCTGGTCGGTCACGGCCAGCTGGCTGGCGGCGGCGGTGTCGCTGGCGTCCGCCACCTTGACGATGACGTCGGCGCAGGCGGCCTCCTCCAGCGTGCTCTTGAACGCCTGTACGAGGTGGTGCGGCAGCCGGCTGACAAAGCCAACGGTATCGACGAGCACCGCCGGCAGGCCGCTGGGCAGGGCCAGCTTGCGCGCCGTCGGGTCCAAGGTGGCGAACAGCATATCGGCTTCAAAGATATCGGCGCCGCACAAGGCGTTCATCAGGCTGGATTTGCCCACGTTGGTGTAGCCGACCAGCGCCACCACCGGCACGCCGTTTTTGACTCGCGCGCGCCGGGTCTCGCCGCGGCGCTTTTCCAGCTCCGCCAGCCGGCGCTCCAGCTGCCCGACGCGGCCGCGCAGATAGCGGCGGTCAAGCTCCAGCTGGCTCTCGCCGGCGCCGCGGCGCGCGCCGCCCCCGCCGGCCCCGCCGCCGCCCTGGCGGCTCAACGCCTCGCCCAGGCCCTGCAGCCGCGGCAGGCGGTAGCGCAATTCAGCCAGCTCGGTCTGCAGCTTGCCCTCGTTGGTCGCGGCGCGGGCCTTGAAGATCTCCAAAATCAGCATCGTGCGGTCCAGCACCTCGACCTGCAACGCCGCTGCCAGGTTGCGCAGCTGGCTGCCGGAAAGCTCGCCGTCAAAGATCGCGGCCTGGGCGCCGGTGTTCAGGCAGACGAGGCGCGCCTCGGCCACCTTGCCCTCGCCCAGCAGCGTGGCCGCCACCGGCGCGCCGCGCTTTTGCTGCACCACGGCCGCGACCTCCATGCCGTCGGCCTCGGCCAAGGCGGCCAGCTCCGCAAGGCTGCGGGCGGCGTCGAACTCGCCCAGGTCGAGCGAGAGCAGCACCGCCTTGACGGCAGGCCGCCCGCTGTCCAGCTCCTTTTGCGCCGTGGCGCCGAAATCCAGTTCGATGTTTTGCATAATTCCTCGCTATCGCGCCAGAAAATAGACCTTGCAGGGGACCTCCGCGCCGGAAAAGCGGTGGTAGACGGCCTCGTGGTCATACGCAAAGCCCGCCTTTTGCATCACCCGGCCGCTGGCCGGGTTCTGTACGGCGTGGCAGCAGATGAGAAAGTCCCCGCCGACTTGGTCAAACCAAAAATCCCGCACGGCGCAGAGCGCCTCGGTGGCATAGCCGTGGCCCCAGTACGCGCGGCCGTAGCAGTAGCCGGGCTCCCAGTGCGGGGGCGGCGGGACCGGGCGCCGCCAGCCGTCGTCCGGCTCCCGGCCGGCCAGAATGCTGATGTTGCCGATGAGCGCGCCGCTTTCGCGCAGGCAGACCGCCCAGTTGTACCAGTCCGGCCGGGCATAGCTTTTGCCCCACTCGTACAAAAGCTCCGCCGTGGCGGTCCAGTCCGGGTGCGGGTCCCAGCGCATAAAGCGGGTCACGGCCGGGTCGCTGGCCCAGGCTTCGAACATGGGCTGCGCGTCGTCGAGGGTGAAGCGCCGCAAAAGCAGGCGCGAGGTGGTGATGTCTATCGTGCCCAGATGGATCATTCGGTATCCCCCCGTTTGGTCAGCTTGCGCAGGATGGCCAAGCCCAGATTCCACAGCTTTTGCAGCTGGAAGCGGTAGAGCGTGCCATAGATAAACAGCACGGCCGCGGTCAGAGCGAATTTGAGCAGGAAATGCCCCGAAAACACACAGCCGATGGCCGTGACCGCGAAGGCCAGCAGAAAGCCCGACAGCGTTTTGGTGTAGCTGACGATGGTGCGGTAAAAATACTGCCCGGTGACGGTGCGGTACAAAAACATCACGCCGTTGCCCGCCGCCAGCGCCAGCCCGGCGCCGAGAAGACCATGCCCCGGCACCAGCAGCGCGCAGAGCCCCAGGTTGACGAGCGCCCCGAGTGCGATGCCGACGGTATCGTGCCAGGGACGGCGGGCGATGGAGTTGCCGTAGACCGTGCCCTCGCACAGAATGTTGAACACGACGCCCAGCATCAAAAGCGGGAAGACGGGCATACAGCCGGCCTTGTCGGGGAAGATGAGGAAGATGATGTCCTCGAACATGACCAGGCAGCAGAAGAAGCCGAAGATCAGCAGGTCCAGCACGTCATGCACGCGGGCGATGCGCTCCTGCTGGTCGCGGTAGTTGGCAAAGACATACGGCCCCCAGTAGGTCGAAAAGCCGGCCTGCACGGCGGTGACCAGCTGCGCCAGGCTGAAGCCGAAGGCGAACAGCCCCTGCGCGGCGTCGCCCGCATAGTTGCCGATGAAGGACAGGCAGATGCCGCTGTTGAGTGTGAACAGGATCTGCGCCGGGGCCAGTGCGATGCCGTAGGGCAGTACGGCGCGGGCGATGCCGCCCAGCTGCGCCGGGGCGGGCAGTGCGGTGCCGGCCATGATTTTGTACCCAAAGGCGATGGCCACGACGCCGAAGCTCAAGATCGCCGCCAGCGCCAGCACCGTCACCTTGGTGGTAAAAAAGCCCGGCAGCAGGTAGAACAGGTTGTAGCAGCCCTGCATCCACAGCGTCTCGGCCGTGTAGGCGCGGATGTTGCCCTCCAGCCGCAGCAGCACGTTCAGGTACCGCACCAGCATATAGAGCGCGGCGTTGACGAACAGCAGCGGGATGAGCGCCGGCCCCGCGCCGCCGGCGCCCAGGCCGAGCAGCGCCGCCAGCGGGCGGGCGAAGAACAGGCTGCACACGGCGCCCAGGAGCACCATAAAGCCGCCCGAGAAGACCAGACAGGCGCCGAACAGCCCGCGCCCGTCGGCGCCGGCCGGCGGCTCCTTGTAAAAGCGCAAAAGGCTTTGGTCCAGCCCCAAAATGCCAAGGTTCATCAGGCTGGCCGTGTAGGTCATGAAGGTGACGGGCTCACCCAGCACCGCGGCCGGCAGAAAGCCCTTGACCAGCAGCGCCACGCCGGTGATGCCGAAGCCCAGCCAGGTGGCGACGGAATATTTCATCACATTGCCGATAAAGCTTTCGCCGTTCTGCTTGTCCGCCATGGCAGGGCCTCCTTTCCAAGGCATCGTTTACTGTATAAAGGGGCGGATGCGCGCCTCCATGCGGGCGATCTCGTCCGGCTCCAAATGCGCCTTGTCCACATAGCCGTAGATGCGCTGGGCAAAGCTTGCCAGCGGCGGGCAGAGCGCGAACACGCGCTTGGGCTCCCACTTGTGGCGGTAGAGCCAGTGCACGCCGGCCAGCGCCAGATACTTGAGCAGGTTGAAGTGCGGCGTAAAGCCGGGACCCATCGGCGTGTCGCGCGGGGGATTTTTGTAGACTTCCTCCAAAAGGTCGGCCATGCGCTGGTAGGCGGGCCGGGGGTCGGGGTCGAAGTAGCCGTCCAGCACCGCGCGCTCAATGGGGAAGGGCGGCGGGCTGCCGGCCGCCGCGCGCCCCAGCGCGGCTGCAAAGGCGGCGTAGTCGGTGATGTACGCGGCGTTCTTGTAGATGACGGGGTCATACTCATGCTCGATGGGCTGCGGGCGCAGGATGAAGCAGGTCTTGCCGGCCATGTACACCTCGGCGATGGCGGTGCTCATCCAGATGGAGATGTCGTCGGCCGCCAAAATCCACTGCTTGACCGAGTCGGCAAAGATGACGTGGAAGTTGGGCCGCTTGGCGGCCAGTGCCTGCAGGGCGGGGCTGTTCCACTCGCTGGGGTGGCGGCGGTAGACGAGCTCCACCTCGGGGTGGGCGGCCAGATACTCGTCGAACCATTGCAGCGTTTTCTGCATCGATTCGCGGTTGGTCCTGGCAAAGCCGGTGAAATCGGTGCCCGCCATCTTGGAGAGCTCGGCGACCTCGTCGTCGTTCATGCTCGCGTAGCCAAAGCTTGAGATATACAGGTGCAGGCGCTTTTGCGGGTCCAGCCCGTGCTCGCGGCATAAGGCGGCCTTGTCTTTAAAATAGCCGGCAAATTCCGGGCGCAGGAAGTCCATCATCACGGCTCCGGTCACGGGGGTGTTTTTCGGCTCCATGCCGTGCGCCTGTAACCGGCGGGCCGTCGCCTGCCCCCAGCAGGTCTGCACGCAGCGCTTGGCGCTGCCGTTCATGTTGAACCAGTCGCCCTCCTCCTGCGTGTCCGAGAGCATCTGCTCCCAGTGCAGGTTGACGACCTTGTCACAGCGGCCGACATTGTTGTAGACGTGGCTGTTGAGGGCGGCGTCGTCATACATACAGCTGGCCACCAGCACCTTGGGGCGCTTTGCCGCCGGGCCGAACACCCAAGCCAGGCGCTTGGGGTCCAGCAGCTGGCGGATCTCGGCCGTATAGCCGCGCCTCTCCAGCTCGAGCTTGAGCAGCAGGTCGCTCTCATACTCGCGCACGGTGTGCTCATACAAGATCAAAAAATCCGGTGCCTTCATGCCATGTCTCCAAACAGCTGCCGGGTCCAGTCCGGCAGGCCGTATTTTTCATCGAGATGGAAGCCGTCAAAGAACTGGCGGTCCTCGTCGGTCAGGCAGCTGCCGCCCCACTCGTAGTCCAGCAGCCGGAACCCGTATTCGGCGCTCCACGACGCCAGCTGCGGTAGGACCTCGTTCTCCATCACCGGCGTGATGCCGTAAGCGTCACAGATCTGTGTCCGCACGTTGTCGGCCATCGGCGGCAGCACCACGGTCAGGGCCACGCCGGCCTCGCGGCAGCGGGCGGCCAGCGCCGGCAGGCGGGCCAGCTGGGCTTCATTCACTGCCCAAGCCTCACAGCGGGGGGCGATGGCGGCCGGGTAGTCATACAGCCGGCGGTGCAGCGGCAGCGTATGGCCGGCGTCGTCGAGGTAGTCGGCCGGGCCCCAGTCGCCGCTTTCCACGGTATCGGGCGTGCCGCGCACGGTATCCAGGAACACCGTCAGCGTGTTTAAATTGTATTCAAGGTTCAGGCAGTAGGCGAGGGGGTTTTGCAGCGTCTCCTCCAGCGCCGAGAAGCGGTCGGTGTCATAGCCCGTGTTGAGGGTGTAGAACGAGAGCGCCAGCAGCATACGGTCGGTGCGGTGGCCGCTGGCCAGCACATAGTCGGCCAGGTCCAGTGTCTCCCGCAGCGAGGCGCCGCCGAAGGCGAGGTTCTGCCACGGCACGCCGCTGACCTGTTCGATAAGGTCCATGTCAAAGTGGGCCAGGCGGCTGTCGCCGAGAATGACGTTGCTGCCCGGGTCCTGCTCATAGGCACGCACGCGGGCCACCGGCTGGCTGGAGCCGGACCCCGCCTTGAGGCCAAAATAGTTGTTGGGCTCAAAGGCGACGAAGAACGCCAGCCACAGCCACACCGGCACCGAGAGCAGCGCCAGCTTTTTGAGGATGAATCTCACAGCGCCACCCCCTTAAAATCCGGCGTACAGGCCAAAACCCGCCGCGCCGCCAAAGCCGCCGTTCTGCAAAATGTAGCCGACGAGCAAGAACACCACCAGCAGATAGTAGACGGCGGTGCGGTGCTTTTCGGCGCCAAGGCAGTCCTCGGCCGGGCGGTTTTGGTACACGAGCGCCCGGCGGGCATCCAGCCAAAAGGCCAGCGCCAGCGCCGCCGCCAGGAACGCATAGTAGCCGCCCACCATCAGCGGATGGGCGTAAAAGTGGTCGAACACCACGCCGTACAGCTCGGCCCCCAGGCGCGCCGGGGCCCAGCCGCCGGCGCAGGCGGCCAGATACCGCCCGGCATCGGCCAGCGTACCGCCGCCGCTGCCGACGCGGAAGAACACCATGCCAAAGCACCACAGCGCGAACACGCCGGCCCGCTTGGCCCAAACGATATGCGCCGGGGCGTGCTTTTTCGGTTTGCCGAGACGGCAGTGCAAGGCCTCCTCGCCCAAACGGCAGGCGGCCTGCCACAGCCCCCAGACGACGAAGGGCCAGCTGTTGCCGTGCCACAGCCCGGAGACGAAAAACACGATAAAAATGCACAGCGGCGCCGGCAGGTGCCCGCCGAACAGCGCGCCGGTGTCGGCCCAGGCCAGCGGCGTGAACAGATAGTCCTGCAGCCACGACGAGAGGCTGATGTGCCAGCGGCTCCAGAAGCCGGAGAAATTGGTGGCAAAAAACGGCGTTTTGAAGTTTTCCGGCAGTATAAGGCCGAGCAGCAGCCCGACGGCGCGCGCGACCTCGGAATAGCCGCAGAAGTTGAAATAGAGCTGCAGGGTGTAGAAGACCGCCGCCAGCACCCGCACCGGTCCGCCGTAGGCGGCGCCGGCGCCGAAGACAGCGTCGACGAAAACGCCCAGCACATCGCTGACCGCGACCAGCTTGAACAGCCCCAGCGCCAGCAGACGTAAGGCGCGCACGGTGCGCGCGGCGTCAAAGCGGTGCTCGGCGCGCAGCTGCGGCAAAAGCTGCCCGGCCCGGCAGATGGGCCCCTGGGTGACGGTGGCGAACAGGCTCAAAAACAGCAGGTAATGCAGGGGGCTGCGCTCCGGTTGGCAGGCGCCGGCGGCGACGTCGAACAGGTAGCCCAGCGCCGCAAAGGTGTAAAAGCTGATGCCCAGCGGCATGGCCACGGCGCGCCAGCCGGAAAGATCTGCAAAGGCGCCGTTGTACTTACAAAACGCCAGCACGGCCACGCTGCCGACGGCGCCCAGCGCCAAAAACGCCCGTTTGTGCGCCCCGTCTCCGGCAGCGATGCCCAGCCCGCAGGCCCAGGTCAGGGCAGCCACGCCCAGCAGCACCGGCAGCGCGCGCGGCATGGCGAGCGCGTAAAAGAACAGGCTGGCGGCGAGCAAAAACGGGCTCTGGACCTTATGCGGCAGGTGCAGGTACACGGCCGCGGTGACGAGCAGAAAGGCAAAAAAGCCAAAGCTTTGCAGGCTCACGGCCACACACCTCCACACTATCAGGATATCTCATATTATACAGGGTTTTGGCGCGTCTGTAAAGGGCGGGGGCGGTTGCAAAAACCGCGCCCATGTGCTACAATACCAAATAACAAAGCCCGCCGCGCGCGGCACCTGACCACAAAAAACAAATCTTTGATACAAAGGAGACGAGCCATGGAACACCACAACCCCATCGCCGCGGACCCGACCAACGCCAAGCGCTTTATCACCATCGGCGAGGTCATGCTGCGCCTGACCCCGCCCAACTACGAGAAGATCCGCATGGCCACCAGCTTTGAGGCCAGCTACGGCGGCAGCGAGGCCAACATCGCGCTGGCGCTGGCCAACCTCGGCGTCGACAGCACCTTCTTCAGCGTCGTGCCGAGCAACTCGCTGGGTAAGAGCGCCGTGCGCTGGCTGCGCTCCAACGATGTGCACTGCACGCCGGTCATCCTCTCGACTCACGCGCAGACGCCCACCCACCGCCTCGGCACCTATTACCTGGAGACCGGCTACGGCATCCGCGCCAGCAAGGTCACCTATGACCGCAAGCACAGCGCCTTTACCGAGTTCGATTACTCGACCGTCGACGTCGACGCCCTGCTCGACGGCTTTGACTGGCTGCACCTGTCCGGCATCACGCCGGCGCTGGGCAAGGGCTGCGCCGATTTCATCCTGCGCTGCCTCAAGACCGCCAAGGAGAAAGGCCTGACCGTCAGCTTTGACGGCAACTTCCGCAGCGCGCTGTGGACCTGGGAGGAAGCGCGGGACTACTGCACCCAGTGCCTGCCCTATGTCGACGTGTTGTTCGGCATCGAGCCCTACCACCTCTGGCGCGACGAGGACGACCACGCCAAGGGCGACTATAAGGACGGCGTGCCTCTGCAGCCCAGCTATGAGCAGCAGGACGAGATCTTCCAGGCCTTCATCGCCCGCTATCCCAACCTCAAATGCCTGGCCCGCCATGTGCGCTACGCGCATTCCGGCTCCGAGAACAGCCTCAAGGCCTTTATGTGGTACGAGGGCCACACCTTTGAGAGCAAGCTGTTCACCTTCAACATCCTGGACCGCGTGGGCGGCGGCGACGCCTTCGCCAGCGGGCTCATCTACGCCATGATGCACGATTACAAGGCGATGGACATGGTCAACTTCGCGGTGGCCAGCAGCGTCATCAAGCACACCATCCACGGCGACGCCAACATCACCGACGACGTCGACACCATCCGCAACCTGATGAACATGAACTACGACATCAAGCGCTGAATCGTTCGCTCTGCGCCCTTCCCACTCCGGGAGGGGCGCTTTTGCGTGTAAACGGTTGAAATTTGCCCCCGAATCAGGTATACTGATTGTAACTGTTTGTAACCGGAGACCTACCCCCGCGGCCCCGGCCGCGAAAGGAGCGTATACAAATGTCCCATACCGTGGTCGTTACCGGCGCCGACGGCTTTATCGGCAGCCATCTGGCTGAGGAGCTGGTCAAAAAAGGCGAGAAGGTGCGCGCTTTCTGCCTGTACAATTCCTTCGGCTCCTGCGGCTGGATCGATACCCTGCCGCCCGAGATCAAGGGCGAGATGGAGATCTTTATGGGCGACGTGCGGGACCCCAACGGCGTGCGCACCGCCCTGCGCGGGCAGGAACGGGTCTACCACCTGGCCGCGCTCATCGCCATCCCCTTCAGCTACCACTCGCCCGACAGCTATGTCGACACCAACATCAAGGGCACCCTCAATATTCTGAACGCCGCGCGCGAGCTCGGCACGCAGCGCGTGCTCGTCACCTCGACCAGCGAGGTCTACGGCACGGCGCAGTATGTGCCCATCGACGAAAAGCACCCCTACCAGGGCCAGAGCCCCTACTCGGCCACCAAGATCGGCGCCGACCGCCTGGCCGAGAGCTTTTACCGCAGCTTCGACCTGCCGGTGAGCATCGTGCGGCCTTTCAATACCTACGGGCCGCGGCAGTCCGGCCGGGCCATCATCCCCACCATCATCACCCAGCTGCTGGCCGGGCAGAAGCAGATACGCCTCGGCAGCCTGACCCCGACGCGGGACTTCAACTACGTCAAGGATACCGTGGCCGGCTTCATGGCCATCGCCGACTGTGACGCCGCCATCGGGCAGGAGCTCAACATCGCCACCGGGCAGGAGCATTCCATCGGCGACCTGGCGCGGGAGCTCATCGCCCAGATCGACCCCGCGGCCGAGATCGTCTGCGAGGCCGAGCGTCTGCGCCCCGCCAAGAGCGAGGTCAACCGCCTGCTGGGCGACGCCACCAAGCTGCGCACCATGACCGGCTGGGCCCCGCAGTACACCTTCGCCGAGGGCCTGGCCGCCACCATCGACTTTTTGCGCGGCAATCTCGATTCCTACAAGGTCGGGCAATACATTTTGTAATAATTTTAGATGGATATACGCAACGTAAAAACCGCATCCAGACCGCGCGGCCCCGCCCTCCGGTGGGGCCTGGCCGTGCTGGGCGCGGTGTGCGCCGGCCTGGGGCTGAGCTATGTTTGGCGGGTGCTCTTTTATCTGGACGAGCGCCTTGCCCCGGCCTTCGTCACGCTGGGCTGCATCGGACTGGCGCTGCTTTTTGTGGGGGCGGCTGCGCTGGTACGCTTTGCGTGCAGGGGCTTTGCCGCCAAGGGCGCGGCGTGCATCTTTTTGTGCGGGCTGCTGTTCGTCTTCGCCAACGCGCCGCTGCAGACCCCCGATGAGACGGACCATTATCTGCGCACCTACGCGATCTCGCTGGGCCGGCTGGACTTTGATGCCGGGCGCGGTTACCCGCAGGACGTGTCGGCCCTGCTCACGGCCTTCCCCGGCGCGTGGGTCAACGCCCACACCTCGGTGGGCGTCGGCACCGACCCCGTGACCGGCGGTGAGCAGACCTATGACACGGCCGGCTACGCCCTCAAGCGCTGGGGTGACGGGCCGATCCAGAGCGTGGCCGACAGCTTTGCCGCCTATTTCGGCGGCGAGAGCACCGAGCCGGTGCGCGAACCCTTGAGCTTCCTTATCCTGCCTTTCGTGCCGGGCGCCGTCGGCATGGCGCTGGCCCGGCTGTTGGGGCTGGGGGCGCTGGGCTGCCTGTACGGCGGGCGCATCGGCAACCTGCTGGCCTACACGCTGCTGTGCCGGTTGGCGCTGCAAAAGGCGCACCGCGCCCGCCCGCTGCTGCTGGGCTTCATGCTGCTGCCGCTTTCCCTGTATATGGCGGCGAGCCTGAGCTATGATGCCACGCTGCTGGGCGGCTACTACCTGATGCTGGCCCTGCTCACCCGTCGGCACTGGAACACCGCCGCGGCCGCGCAGTACGCCGCGGCCTGCGTGTGGGTGAACGTCGCCAAGCCCTACCTGAACCTTTTGTGGGTGCTGCTGCCGCTGCTGGTGGCGGCGCCGGACTGGCAGGCAAAGGGCCGCCGCCGGCACTGGTGCCTGGGTATGCTGGCCGGCGCGCTGGCCGCCGCCGGGCTGGTGGAATGGTACGGCCGCGCGTTCCGGCACGGGTACCCGGCCGTCATTGAACGGCAGGGCGGCGCGGCCGTGGACGGCGCCGCCCAGCTCGGCTTTATTTTGCGCAACCCGCTGCGTTACCTGGCCGTGGTGCTGGGCACACTGTATGAGAACGACGGCTTTCTCGGCCAGCTGGGCCTGTTTGGCTGGAAGGACCTGCCGGTGCCGCTGCTCAGCCTGACCGGGCCGCTGGTGCTGGCCGCGGGCGTGCTGTTTTCGGCCGGGGCGGGGCAGAGCCTGGGCCGCCGGCGCAGCGCGGGGCTGGGCGTGTTTGCCGCCGTCTATGCGCTGGGCGCGATGACCGCCATGTACATCACCTACACCCCGGTGGGCATGGTGCGCATCGTCGGCTTGCAGGCGCGCTACTTTCTGCCGGTGTTCCTGGCCCTGGGCTTTGGCGCGGCGGCTGCCTTGCGCCGCGCCGCCTGGCCTGACCTTGCCGCCGAGCGCGCGCAGCGGCTGGCGCTGCCGATCTTCGGCGGGTACGCGGCGCTGGCGGCGGTGCTTTTGTTCCAGCATTATTTTATCGGGCCGTTTTATACCGTGCCCGTGTGAGTTTGACCCCGGAAGGAGGCGTGCGCCATGGCGTTGCTCAGCGGTGTGCTGGTGCTGGCATTGGTGTGCGCCTTTGCGCTTTGTGCGGCGGCGCGCACCGGGCTGGATGCCGCCCTGCTGCCCCTGCCCACGCTGGCCGGGGCGGTAGTGGCGCTGCTGGTGTTTGCCTGCCTGGGCGTTTTGCGCCCCGGCCTGTGGGCGGTGCTGGCGGCGCTGGCGCTGGGGGCCGTCTGGTGCACCGTGCGCGCCGGCATCCCGGCCCTGAAAAAGGCAGCGGCCAGCCCTGGCTGGGTGCTGTTTGCGGCCGCCTCGCTGTTTTTTTGGGGCGTGCTCGCCGTGCGGCAGCCGATGTTCACCCAATGGGATGAGTTCACGGCCTGGGGCCTGGCCCCCAAGCTGGTCAAGCAGCTGGATGCCCTGTATGTGGCCGCGCCCGGCAACCTGACAGCCAGCCACACGCTGCCCGGCACCAGCCTGGTCTGCTACCTGTTCCTGGCATTTTCGCCCCGGTTTGCCGAGTGGGCGTGCATGGCGGCGCTGGACACACTGGCCATGGCCTGTGCGGCGGCCGCCGCCGGCGGGGCACGCGGCAAACGCTGGCCGGCCGGGGTGGTTCTGTTCGCCCTTGCGGCGCTGCTGCCGTTCTGGTTCAGCACAATGCCGGCCGGCACGCCCAACATCACCTACGCGAGTGCCATGGCCGATACCCCGCTGGGGCTGGTCTTCGGCGGGGCGCTGTGCCTGTATTTCGCCGCCCCGCGCCGGCGCACCGGCCTGCTGCTGGCCCTGCTGCCGCTGGCGCTGCTGGCTCTGCTCAAGGATATCGCCTTTGCCTACGGGCTCATCGCCGCCTTTGTCATCGCGCTGGACCGGTTGTTCTGCGCGCCGGGCGGCGCGGGCCGGCGCATCGGGGCAGCGGGGGGCGCGGTGTGCGCCGCCGCCGCGCCGGTGGTGCTGGCCTTTGTGGGCTGGAACCGCTATACCGCCGCCGCCGACCCGGCGGTGGAGGCGGCCGGGACCGTGGGCAGCGCGGGTTTAAGCTACGGCGCCGTGCTTGTGGGCGGCGTCAGGCAGCTGCTCGGCATCGGGCGGGAGGAAAAGTTCGCCCAGCTGATGGATCTGATGGGCCGCGCCTTCTGGCAGCGGCGGGTGGCGCTGGCCGGCGGCAGCTGGCTGGTGCTGGTGCTGGCCGTGTGCATCGCCGCCGCGGCCGCGCTGACCGAACCTGGGGCCGGCCGGGCCGGGCGCCGCCGCCCGCTGGTGCTGTGCGCGGGGCTGGCTTTCTGTTTTGCGGCGCTCTACGCGTTCCACCTGATCTTATACCACTATAACTTTGCCGAGAGGGAAGCCCTCGTCCTCAAGGACTATGAGCGCTACCTGACCCCCTACTTTATCGGCTGGCTGATGCCGCTGCTGGGCTTTTTGGGCCGCGGCGGGCGCCGGGGCGGTCAGGTGCTGGCGCTGGGCGCGGCGGCGCTGGCTGCCGTCATCGCCTGGCGCGGGGTGCCGACGGCGGGCTTCTGGACGAATGCCGACAGCCTGTATACCCTGCGCGCCGACGTGCAGCGCCGGGCCGCCGCCGCCAACGCGGTGCTGGACCAAAACGACCGGGTGCTGGTGCTCAGCCAGGGCGACGACGCCACCCGCTGGTACTATTACAAGTACGAGCTGGCGGGCAAGGTCGTCAACGGATACGGCGGTATGTGGTGGGGCGATGACGACCTTTCCAGCCGCTGGGACAGCGATTTTATGAACATGGTGGGCAGCTATCGCTTTGGACCCTATGACTTTCAGGCCGTGGGCAACGCGAATTCCCTCATCGGCTGGATGACCGAAAAGAGATGCGATTACCTGCTCATCGACCGTGCCGACGCCTATCTGGAGGAGGATTTCAGCTACGCCTTCGCGGGCGGTCTGACCGCTGATATGCCGGCCACGCTCTACCGCTTTGAGGGCGCGGACAAGGACGTCTGCTTTACCCCGGTGGCGGTGGCGGAAAGCGGGGTGCAGCGATGAAGCGTGCAAAGCTGACCGCTCGCCAGCTGCTGGCGCTGTGCTATGCGGCGGCGGCGGTGATATGGGTGCTGCGCTGCGTGCTTGGCTGCGGTGTCATGCTCAACTATAAGCTGCGCGGCGAGATGCCGAGCCTGGTCCTGGGCCCTGCGGACCTTACGGTGGAGAGCATGATCGACTGCGCCGCCGACGAATGGACCGACGCCCCCGACGACCGCCCCGACTGGTACCTGACCAGCGACAACGATCCGCACATTTTCTGGCAGGGCGAGGGCTACATCGAGAGCGTGCGCCTGCACGCCGAGCAGCTTTCACCGCCCGGCGGCGCGGCGCTGTACTATCTGCGCCCCGGCCAGACCGATTATTCCGAGGCGCAGAAGGTGTTTGCCCGCCTGGGCGCGGCCAACGAACTGATTTTTGACGTGGGCGGCGTGTATGTGACCGGGCTGCGCATCGACCCCGACAGTGTCGGCGGCGTGTATACGCGCCTGCTGGACGTCACGCTCAACCCGGTCACGCCGTGGCCGCTGCGTTTTGTGCCGGGGGCGGGGGCGTTGCTGCTGCTGCTGTTCGCGCCGCCGCTGGCGGCGGCGGTGCTGGCGCTGCTGCTGTGCCGCGCCGAAACCTGACGAGACCGCTGCCGGAAAGGAGGGGACCCCGGGCATGGAGCTGCTGTGTGTGCTGCCGCCGCTGGCGGCGCTGTGGCTGCTGTGCGCGTTTTTGACCCTCCGCGGCCGGCTGGCCCCAGCGCTGGCGCCGCTGCCGGCACTGGCGCTGCTCATCACGGCGCTGACCGTGTTCGGCATGGCGGGGGTCCTGGCCCCCGGTATGTGGGCGCTGCTGCTTTTGTGTGCCGCGCTGGGCGCCTGGGCGCTGGTCCCGCACGGCGGCTGCCGCCCCGACCTGCGCCGGCTCTTTTCACCGGGGGCGGTGCTGTTCTGGGCCGGGGCGTTGGCCTTTGCGGTGTATTTCGCCGTGCGCCAGCCAATGGCCACCGGCTTTGACGAGCTCAACCTGTGGGCGACGGCGGTCAAGGTGACGGTCACCGACGATGCGCTGTATGCCACCGCGGAGCTCGGTGTGCCGTGGCCGGTCACACAGAACCCCGGCCTGCCGCTGCTGGGGTACTTTTTCAGCTTTTTCGGCGCCTATGCGGACTGGAAGATCTATTTTGCTTACGATGTTTTGTTCCTGGCCGTGGACGCCGCCGTGCTGGGCGCGCTGCCCTGGCGGCGCTACCGGCTGTGGGTGCCGCTGGCGGCCATCCTGTGGTGCGTGCCCTGGTTTTTTACCACCTACAACCACACGGTGTACCTGAACACCGTCTACATGAGCGCCTACGGCGATATCCCGGCCGGGCTGGTCACGGGCGGGGCCGTGGCGCTGTGGCTGGCCCTGCGCGCCGGCGGCACGCCGCGCACGGCCTGGGCCGTGCTGCCGGTGCTGGCGCTGGCCGCCAACCTCAAGGCCAACACCTTTGTGCTGGCCCTGGTGGCGGCGGGGCTGGTAGCGCTGGACGCGCTGCTGTTCCCGGTCGGGGAGGCCCCCTTTGCCAAAGGGCTGGGCCGCCGGGCCGGCTTTGCGGCCGCCTGCTTTGCGGCGCCGCTGGGCATATATTATTTGTGGAACGTCCGCTACGTCGGCTGGCTGGCGGCCCGCAATGCCGCCGCCGGCGGCATGGGCGAGACCTCGCTGCCCCTGTCCGGCGTGGTGGTCAATGGGCTGCGGCTGCTGCTGGGCGGCAGCGTCCCGCCGGAATACGCCGCGCGGGGACCGCAGTTCCGCCGGGCCATGGCCGATATGGGCGCGCAGTTTTGGGGCGCCGGCGGCCGCCTGACGATGGTCGGCCAGGGCTGTGTGGTCACGGCGCTGATTTTGGCCGTGTTTGCGGCCGCCTGCCTGCTGGCCGGGAAAGGCTGGCGGCGCCCGGCCGTGCTGGGGGCGGCCAGCCTGACCTGCTTCGGCGGCTACAACCTGATGCTGGCGCTGAGCTACGGCTTTATCTTCAAGCCGTTCCAGGCCGAGGCCCTGGCCGACTACAACCGCTACATCTACAGCTACTACATCGCCTGGTTCCTGGTCGCGCTGGTCTGCCTGGTGCAGGCGCTGGCCGCCCTGGACCCGCAGCGGCACCGGGCGCTGGCCGGGCAGGCGCTGGTGCTGGTGTTGGCCGCCGGTATGCTGCTGCGCTGGCACCAGCTGGTGCTGCCGCAGCTGTCGGTGCTGGGCTTTTCCGACAGTGAGTTCATCGACCGCCGCCGTGACCGCGATGAGGCCGCGGCCGTCAGCCGCGCTTTGGACGAGACCGACCGTATCTTCTTTGTCAGCCAGGGCGACAACGGCCAGCGCTGGTTCTCGGCCGTGTTTGATTTCTATCCGCTGGCCGTCGACTATTCCGGGACCGTGGAACAGGGCGGGGGCGGCGGCACCTTCGGCCTGGCGGCGCTGGAGCCGGCGGACGAGGGCGTGAAAAAGTACTATTACCACCCCTACACGGCCGCCGAGCTGGACGCCGCCGTGCGCCAAAGCGGCTGCACCGTGCTGTACATACAGGCGCTCGACGATATCTTCGTGCAGAGCTATGCCGAGCTGTTCACCGACGGTCTGGCCGCCGCGCAAGACGGTACGACGCCGATCTACCGCGTGACGGATGCCGGCTTTGCCCCCGAGCCCTTGCCGGACCCGCTGCCGGCGGGCGCCGCGGCCATGGCGGCGTTGCGGGAGGTGGCGCCATGAAGCAGCGTTTGCGGGCTCTTTTGGGCCGCCGGGCCGGGCTGGCGCGCCTGTGCTATGCGCTGGCGGCGCTGGGCTGGCTGGCGTGGGGCGTGTACGCCCGCCTGGACGATGCCGGTCTGCGCGCCGCGCAGAGCAGCCTGCCGGTGTCGGCCTTCACGCTGACGGACCTTGCGCCGGACCCCGACGTGCAGGGCGGCTGCCGCGCGTTGAGCGGTGACCCGCAGATGCGGTGGGAGAACACCGACGGCAAAAAGCTCCGCACCGTGAGCTATACGGCGGAATTTTTGGGCGGTGAACCGCGGGAAATGTGCCTCTACTACACCACCCGCCGCGGCGAGGCGTTCAGCCGCGACAAGCGGGTGTTCCCGACCCTGCTGCCGACGGGGCGGTATGTGTACACGCTGCCGCACGGCCCCATCGCCGCCCTGCGCCTGGACCCCTGCAGCCCCGCGGAGACCGGCGACCCGGTGACGGTGGTGTTCGGGTCCGGCGGCATCGACCTCAACTACGGCCCGACGCTGCCGCAGGGCTGGCAGTATTTCGTGCCGGATGTGTATACGGCCTTCTGCCTGCTGCTGTACCCGGCGCTGGCCGCCGCCCTGCTCGACTGGCTGCGGGCCGTGGTTCGGCAGCTGCGCGGGACATAATGCTCCGCACCAGGGTGTATTTAAAAGCCATCGGCCCTGACCGACATGTGCGGTTGCGCCCGCAGGCGCACGTCGTAGGCCAACCGCGCGAAGCGCGGCTCTTAGGCCGGAGACGCAGGGCCGATACCTCTAGAGCAAAAAATGCCGTTCAAGTCACCCTTTGGGTATGCGGACGGCATTTTTTGCGATGGGGTGTGTCCAAGAGAGGGGTGCAGGCGGACCGGCGCAGCCAGTAACGCCGAACCCCTCTTTTGAAGCGTGTCGAGTTTCTCGACACGCTTTTATGTGATTTTGAACAGCCGCTGCAGGCGGTAGACGATGTAGCGGAACAGCCCTGCGATCAGGCTGCCCTCCACCCAAACGTAGTTGGGCAGGTCCCGCCAGCGGAAGGGGGGCTTTTGCAGCTTGGGCAAAGCGGCCCTGGCCTCGGCAAAGCCCTTGGCGTAATCGCTGCCGAAGCCGCGCAGGCGGAACATGACCACCTTGAGCGCGTAGCCCAGCGCCATCGGCACAAAATTGAGCGCCAGCATCAGCAGCGGCTGGTTTTTGTATGGCAGCAGGATGCTGTTGCGCCCGCTCTGGATGCTTTTGAAGGGGTTGTAGCGCACGGCGCCGGTGGTGGCGCCGCAGATGTGGCGGCAGCGCGCGGTGGGGCAGTAGACGTTCTTATAGCCGCGGTTGTTGGCGCGCCAGCTCAGGTCCACGTCCTCATAGTAGGCAAAGAACAGCTCGTCAAAAACGCCTATTTCGTCCAAAATGCTCTTGCGGTAAAGCGCCGCCCCGCCGCAGGCCGAGAACACCCGGCAGGGTGTTTGGTAGCGCGCCGCGCGCAGGCCGTCGCCGCGCTTGCAGGCAAAGCCGAGCAGCGTGACGTAGTCGCCGGCGTCATCGGCCAGTTCGGGTTCATAGTAGCGCAGCATCAGGCTGGAAACGGCGAAGATCCTGGGGTCCGCCTCGGCCGTGCGGATGAGCTCGGCCAGCCAGTCCGGCTCGGCGAAGGCGTCGTTGTTGAAGAGGGCGATGTACTCCCCCCTGGCGACGGCGATGCCCTGGTTGACGGCGTGGGAAAAGCCGGTGTTGGTATCGTTGCAGAGCAGCGTGTAGCCGGGCCGGCCCACATAGCTTTGGGCGATGGTCAGGCTCTCATCGGTGGAGCCGTTGTCGACGACGATGAGCTCAAAGTCCTGCTCGGTCTGGGCAAAAACCGATTCGATGGAATCGCGCAGCCAGCCGGCGCCGTTGAGGTTGGGGATGATGACGCTTGCTTTCATCGGCACACCCCCTCATATCCAGGGCCCGGCGCGCAGCGGCTGCGCCGCCAAAAACGCGGCCACGCCGGCAATGACGTAGAGCACGGCCAGCACCCCGACAAGGAGCAGCATATACAGCACCGCGGCGCGGGCCAGGCGCTTGCGGGCGCGGTTGCCGCCGCGCCGGAAGGCGAACACCAGCGCCAGGATGAACCCAACGACCGGGATGCCGAACAGGCACAGGTACAAAAAGTACCCGCCGGTGGTCAGGGTGTTGGCGGCCGGGGGCTGCACGCCCCGGTAGCGCGGACCGGGGGCCGGGACCTCGGTCTCCGGAGCCCCGGCAAAGGGCGCCGGGGCCGGGGCACCGCAGCGCGGGCAGCGGTCGGCGCCGACGGGAAGCAGCAGGCCGCAGTGGTCACAAAAAGTCATGGATACGTCCCTTTCAGTCGTCGGGGGTGGGGGATCGGTCCACCTGCGTGGTCAGGATGATCTGGGTGGTGGTGGTGCCCAGCCGCTGGATGCGGGTGAGCAGATGCTCCAGCGCGTCGATGCCGGGGCAGCTGACCTTGACGATAAAGTTGCAGCTGCCGGTCACCCGCCAGCACTGGCGGATCTGCTCCTCGCTCTCGGTCAGGCGCAAAAACTCCTCCCGTCCGGCCGGGCCGATGAGCACCGAGATGAGCGCCTGCACCTGCTGTGCCGCCTGCGGGTGGTGCACCAGCACCGTGTAGCCGCCGATGACGCCGGTCTCCTCCAGGCGGCGGATACGGCTGGACACCGCCGGGCTGGACAGGTCCACCTGCCGGGCGATCTCCTTGACCGGCATACGGGCGTTGGATCTGAGCAGCGTCAGTATCTTTGCATCGAGGTCATCCATGGGAACCCTCCCGCCGCTTTCGGCGAAACAAACAAAAAACGAAAATAAAGTAAAAAAGAAGTATGAGCTTTACCGGAAAAGGCCCGGCCGGCCAAGGCCAGACCGCCGATAAAATAAATAAAGTCCAAACGCCATCATTATAAACAAACGGAAAGCAAAATGCAAGCCTTGGATTTGACAAACAAAGAAAACGCACTATAATGGGATACACAACAAAGCCATTTTCCCCTTTATATACTTTCCCACCCCTCTATGCACGAGCGCCCGCCGGCAACGGCGGGCGCTCGTGTTTGTATCCGATGAAATGCAGCGTCGCATTGCCGGCAGCACGAGGTTCATGGATTTTGGTCCGTAGAAAGTAACTGCTGTTTTATATCGTCCGTAATATAAGGGACGTGAATGATTTTATAGCCAACACTTTCAACGACTTCATCGACAAACTGGTCGCGTAGCTGGCGGTCACGCCTTTGATGGCTTTCGTCATCTAATTCAATGATGTATCTGGCAACAAGTTTCCTGTCGCAAAGGACAAAATCCACATGCTTTGCCTGTATCTTGTAAAAATAAGTCTTGTATTTAGGGGTGCCTCTTACAGGTTCCAACAAATCCAGCAGGCGGACTTTTGCAAAGACGGTATATCCAAGTTCTTCTGCGATGGGTTTGAGCTTATTATAAGCGGTTTTTTCATTGTAAGTGAACATCCATTTCCGCTGATAGGCTCCCTTTATGGGCAAGCCGCCCTTTGGATCAGGCTCGGGGACACTGATTCCCTCCGCAGCATCCAAAGTGTCTGACGTATCAGGACCTTTCGTCTTTAAAACCATGAAAAACAGCAAAACAATAATAACAATTAAAACAAGCAACAAGGTAAGTACCATAACAGGGCATCCTTTCTGAAAAAACAGGCTGTAATATGTTTACATTTTCTTACGCCACGATGTTTTTGACCCACACCCCTTTGCGGATGAGAACGAAGCCGAGCACGCACTTGATAAAGTCGAGCAAACTGACGGCCAGGAACACCGCCACCACCGGCAGCGCCGTGTACCGCGCCAGCAAAAAGGCGGCCGGCACGCTGACCAGCCACGAAAAGCAGCTGTCGAACAAAAAGGTGATGAGCGTTTTGCCGCCGCTGCGCAGCGTGAAGTAGGCGCTGTTGGCAAAGGCCTGCAGCGGCATACACAGCGCCACCACCCACAGGCAGCGGGTGGCCAGCGCGCGGATGGCGGGAGCCGTATTGTAGATGCGGGGGATGAACGGCGCGCAGGCGCTGAGCAGCACGCCCAGCCCCACACAGCTGAGAAAGCTCAGGGACAGCATACGCCAGGCCGTGCGCCGGGCGCGGTCCAGCTCGCCGGCGCCCAGCTCCTGCCCGACGAGGATGGCGGTGGCGTCGCCCAGCGCGAGAAACGCCGAGATGAACACGCCCGAGATGGTGTTCGTGATGTTCATGGCGGCCACGACGTCGATGCCGCGCACGCTGTAGCATTGCAGCAGCGCCGCCTGGCCGAGGCTCCACAAAAACTCATTGACGAGCAGCGGCAGCGTCTTGACGAAGATTTTGGCGGCCAGCGCCCGCGGCAGCGTGAAAGGGCGGTACAGCCCCTGCATATAGGGGTACTGCGCCCGGCCGCGGCGGCTGCCGATGACCACGACCGCCAACTCGACATAGCGCGAGAGGGCGGTGGCGATGCCGGCGCCCGCCACGCCCAGCCGCGGGAAGCCGAACAGCCCGAAGATGAGCAGCCCGTTGCCGACGAAATTGACCGCCATCGCGGTGATGCTGGCGCGCATGGGCAGCGCGGCGTGGCCGCACTGGCGCAGCGTGCCGGAATAGGCCTGGGTGATGAAGAAGGGCACGAGCCCCGGCAGCATGACCCGCAGGTACTGCCGCGCGCAGTCCAGCGTGGCGGCGCGGTCGGCGGGGGCGGTGTCGGCTGCGATGTAAAGCCCCGTCAGCCTTGCGCCGGCGGCGGCAAACAGCACGAGCGCCGCGGCCGTGATGGCCCCGCCGATGAGCATTTTGAAGCGGAAGGTCTGCCGCACGCCCTCCAGATCGCCGTGGCCGTAGAACTGTGCGCCGTAGATGCCGGCCCCGGCCGTGGAGCCGAAGATGCACAGGCTGAACACGAACAGCAGCTGGTTGACGATGGCCACCGCCGACATCGGCAGCGTGCCCACCTGCCCGACCATGACGTTGTCGAGCAGGCTGACGAAGTTGGTCAGCGCGTTCTGGACGATGATGGGCAGCACCACCACGAGAACGCGGCGGTAGAAGGCGCGGTCGCCGAACAGGTTTTGCCGCAGCGCGGCGCGGGTATCCGTTTGCATGGACGTCCTTTCATGGCAGAAAAAGACCGGGGCGGTGGCAGCGCCCCGGTGCATGGCAGGGGATGGGATTTTACGGCAGCGCCGGTGCGTAGTCGCACAGGCGCCGGGGCTTGCCCTCGAAGATGATGGCGATGCCGTCGGGACCGGTGTTGGCGCTGACTACGCCGCCCAGCTGGCCGACATAGTAGGGCGCGTGGCCGAACTCCTTTTTGCACAGCTTGAGCAGCTCGTCCCGCTTTTCGGCGCTGGAGGTGTACAGCACCTGGTAGGGCATGGCCTTGACGTTCGACACGCGGCTCTTGACCCACCTCACCATCGCCGGGGGCACGCTCGCGTCGCCGCGGACCTTGGCCTCGACCTTGGAGATGCCGTCGTTCAGGCTGATGATGGGCCGGATGCCGAGCAGGTCGCCCGCCACCGCGGCGGCGGCGCTGATGCGCCCGGATTTTTTCATCTGCTTGAGGCTGTAGGCGGCCAGGCAGATCTCGGTCTTGGCCAGCGTGCGCTCCAGCTCCAGCACGCTCTCGGCGATGTCGCCGCCGTTCTGGATGCGGCGCGCGCACTCACAGAACGGCCAGCCGAAAGCCATCGAGTAGTTGTGGCTGTCGACGATGCGCAGGTGCAGGCCGTGGCCGGGGCGCTCCTGCCCCAGCAGGTCGACGGCGGCCAGCGCGTTCTGGTAGGTGCTGGAGCCGCCGCTGTTGATGCACAGGTGCACGACGTCGGTGTAGCCCTCGTCGGCATAGCGGGCGTAGATCTCGCACCACTGCAGCGGAGTGATGGCGGCCGTGGTCGGGGTGCCGGCGGCGGCGCGCATCAGGGCGTAGAACTCGTCATTACTGAGGTCGCGACCTTCGATGTATTCCCTGCCCTCGAGGTTGATGGGAAAGCCCACCACCTCGATGCCGTATTTTTGGGCCATCTCCTTGGGGATATCGGAGCTGGAATCGGTGATGAATCCGACTTTGCGCATGGTTATACTTCCTCCCTCCAGGGCAGACCGGTCAGCTGGCCGCGGCTTTCCAGTCCGGCAAAATCCCACTGGCGCAGCGCCTCGTACACGCCCACCGCCACCGCGTTGGACAGGTTCAGGCAGCGCTCGCCGCGGCGCATGGGGATGCGCGCGCACTGACCGGGGTGGGCGGCCAGCAGGTCCTCCGGCAGGCCGGCGGTCTCGCTGCCGAACAGCAGGTAGGCGCCGTCCGGGTAGGCAAGGTCGGTGTGGCGGTGCAGACCCTTGCTGGTAAAGTAGAAAAACGGCCCGGCGTTGGCGGCAAAAAAGGCCGCCCGGTCCTTATAATATGTTATATCAAGCCGGGGCCAATAGTCAAGCCCCGCGCGTTTGAGCTTGCGGTCGTCAACGGCGAAGCCCATGGGCCCGACCAGGTGCAGCCGGGCCCCGGTCACGGCGCAGGTGCGGGCCACGTTGCCGGTGTTCTGGGGGATCTGCGGCTCCACCAGCACGATGTTCAATACAGGCATGGTTCAACGTCCTTTTTTGGCTTACTGCGGCGGCAGCAGGGCGGGCAGGGCCCCCTCCAGCCAGACGCCGAGGCGTTCGTCGGCGCCGTCCGGGGTCTGGCGGATGCACTCGCCCACAAAGGCGGCTGCAGCCTGCGCGGCGGCCGCCGGCACGTTGCCCTGCAACAGCCGCCCGATGAGCGCCGCGGCAAAGATGTCGCCGGTGCCGTGGAACATACGCGGCTGCAGCGGCGTTTTGACCCAATAGGCGGCGCCGCTGCGGTCGGCGCCCGCGCAGCCGATGCTGCGCCCGTCCACCACGCCGGTCACCAGCACGCGCGGGCAGACCCGGCACAGCCGCCGGGCCTGGTTGGCCGCCCCCTCCGGCGTGAGTTGGCCGCCCGGCGGCAGCGGCATCCCCAGCAGCAGCGCCGCCTCGGTGGCGTTGGGCAAGATCAGATCGGCTTTGGCGCACAGGTCGTACATCGCCGGCACCAGGTCCGGCAGCAGGCCGCGGTACATATGCCCGCCGTCGCCCAGCACCGGGTCCACCACCTTGACGGCGGACGGCCACAGGGCAAAGGCGGTCTCGACCAGGCGCACCTGGGCGGCGTCGGCCAGGTAGCCGGCGTAGACGGCGTCAAACTGCACGCCGAGCTGGCGGTAATGCTCCAGCGCCGCCGGGCCGAAGCCAGCGTCCGCCATGCGGGCGGGCACGCCCAAGCCGCCGGTGTGGGTCGAGAGCACGGCCGTGGGCAGGGCCACGGCCTGCACGCCCATGGCGGACAGCACCGGCACGATGACGGCCAGCGCGCTGCGGCCGTAGCAGGGCAGGCTGTGGATGCACAGAACGGTTTTGGGGCAGGTCTGCATGAAAAACTCTCTTTTCTGTCTTATCGGGCTGCAAAACGGGGAACTGACAGAATTTTACCACATCCGGCGTGCGAAAAAAAGACGTATAATGGCGAAGCAAACAGAGAAACTAACAACAAAATACCGGAAAGGGGGAAGACCGGGCATGAAAAGCATGATGACCACCGCCGCCGCAGCCGCCGTGGGCATGGCCGTGGGCGCCGCCGCCGTGTGCATGGCGGGCTCCAGCCACCGCCAGATCCGCCGCAGCATCCGCGAGGTCGCCCGCGGCGCCGAGAAGGCGATGTGCGAGCTGGACCGCATGATCGAAAAGTACACGGCGTAACGGTCCCGCAAAATGGCAGCGGCCCCGGCGGCATCGTCCGCCGGGGCCGGCGCCTGCGCGCTTACAGGATACGCACGCGGATGGCCGCCGGCAGGGCGCGCAGCGCCTGGGCGACGGCGTCCTCGGCAAATTTGCCGGTCACGTCCAGCACGGTGTAGGCGACCTCCTTGCGGCTCTTGTTGACCATGTTCTCGATGTTGAGGTGCGCCTCGGTCAGCACGCCGGTGATGGCCGAGATGACGCCCGGCTCGTTCTTGTGGATGACGCAGATGCGCTTGCCGCCCACGCGCGGCTGGCTGACGTCCGGCAGGTTGACGCTGTGGGTGATGTTGCCGTTCTTCAGGTAATCGCTGAGCTCGGCGGCGGCCATCACGGCGCAGTTGGTCTCACTCTCGGGCGTCGAGGCGCCCAGGTGCGGCGTGCAGTACACGCCCGGCACGCCCAGCAGCTCCGGGGCCGGGAAATCACAGAAATACTCGGCCACCTTGCCGCTGTTCAGCGCCTCGAGCAGGGCGGCGTTGTCCACCAACTCGCCGCGGGCAAAATTGAGCACGCGCACGCCGTCCTTGCAGGCGGAGAGGCTGCGCTCGTTGATGGTGTGGCGCGTCGTGGGCAGGTAGGGCACATGGATGGTCAGGTAATCGCAGCGGGGCAGCATCTCGCCCAGGGTAACACAGTGCTGCACGCTGCGCGAAAGGCTCCACGCCGCGTCGACGCTGATGTAGGGGTCATAGCCCAGCACCTCCATGCCCAGCGCGATGGCGGCGTTGGCCACCCGCGCCCCGATGGCGCCCAGGCCGATGACGCCCAGCGTCTTGCCGCGCAGCTCGGGACCGACGAACTGCTTTTTGCCCTTCTCGACGTCCTTGGCCAGCGTTTCGCTGCCCTTGAGCGTCTGCACCCAGGTCATGCCCTCGGCCATGTGGCGGCTGCCCGCGACGAGCGCGCCCACCGTCAGCTCGGCCACGCCGTTGGCGTTGGCGCCCGGCGTGTTGAAGACGACGATGCCCCGGTCGGTGCAGTCCTCCAGCGGAATGTTGTTGGTGCCGGCGCCGGCGCGGGCGATGGCCAGCAGGCTGTCGGGCAGCGGCGCCTCGTGCATATCGGCGCTGCGCACGAGGATGCCGTGCGGGGCGGCGGCGTTGTTGTCGATCTCAAACTGGTTGGCGGGCAGCTTGGCCAGCCCCGCCGGCGAGATGGCGTTCAGGGTCTTGATCACATACATACGAACTTTTCTCCTTTACGCGTGGGCCTTGCGGAACTGCTCCATGAAGGCGACCAGCTTGTCGATGCCTTCGGCGGGCATGGCGTTGTAGATGGAGGCGCGCATACCGCCGACGAGGCGGTGCCCCTTGAGGTTGACGAAGCCCGCCGCCGCGGCCTCGGCACAGAAAGCCTTGTCGAGCTCGGGGTCGGGCGTCGTGAAGGTAACGTTCATCAGGCTGCGATAGCGCTTCTCGACCGGGTTATGGTAAAAATCCTGCCCGTCGAGGTAGTCATACAGCACCTTGGCCTTGGCGGTGTTGACGGCCTGCATGGCCGCCAGCCCGCCGACGTCATGCTCCAGCCAGTCCAGCACCAGTCCGGTCATGTAGATGCACCAGCAGGGCGGGGTGTTGTACATACTGTCGCTGCCCAGCAGCGTGGTGTAGTTCATCATGGTGGGAATCCTGTCCGGCGTCAGGCCCTTGGCGGCCTTGCCGAGCAGGTCCTCGCGCACGATGGCCACCGCCATGCCGGCGGGGGCGATGTTCTTCTGCACGCCGAAGTAGATGCAGCCGTATTTGGTCACATCCACCGGCTCGGAGCAGATCATCGAGCTCATGTCCGCCACCAGCGGCACGCCCGCCACCTGCGGCACCTCGACGTAGCGGGTGCCGAAGATGGTGTTGTTCTGGCAGATGTGGATGTAGCTGGCGTCGGCGCTGTAGGGGATGGCGGCGACGTCGGGGATGCAGGTGAAGTTCTTGTCCTTGCTGGAGGCGACGACGCGCGCCTCACCGAATTTGGCGCCCTCCTCGGCGGCCTTTTTGCTGAAGTTGCCGGTCACGATGTAGTCGGCGGCGCCGGTGGTCATGAAGTTGAGTGGCACCATGGCGAACTGCTGCGTCGCCCCGCCCTGGAAAAAGCCGATCTTATAATTGTCCGGCACGTTCAGCACGCGGCGCATGGCGGCCTCGGTGCTTTTGATGATGTCGTCGAACCATTTGCTGCGGTGGCTCATCTCCATCACGCTCTGGCCGGAGCCGCGGTAGTCGAGCAGCTCGGCCTGTGCGCGGCGCAGCACCGCCTCGGGCAGCATCGAGGGCCCGGCGCTGAAATTGTACACTCTTGCCATCTGGCATTCATCCTTTCCCGTTTTGGCTGGGCCAATCTCCGGCCCGTCCCTATTATAAAGGAGCGCGGTGTAAAAACGCCACTGGGCAAAATCCCGAATCGGCGGGCCTATGCCGAAAAGAAACCGTCCAAATGGCCCAACTGTTGACGGCAGACGCACAAAAATTTCCACAAACATAAAAGAAATGCAGCGATTTGGCTGTTTTGCGCGGTGAAAATTTGGAGGTTTTGCCCGCTTGCCAGCCATACTCCTACAAGTGTAAAATAAAAGCAGAAAATCATAGACAAATGTGGGAGGAATGGCCTGTGGAACAGCTTTCCCGCCGTGAGGAGCAGGTGATGGCCGCGCTGTGGGCCGCCGGCAATGGGCAGGCGGCGACGCGGCGACAGATCGCCGCCGCCCTGCCCGCGCCGGCGAAGGATGCCGGCTGGGCGGACTCGACGCTGCTCAACTTCCTGCTGCGGCTGGAGCGCAAGGGCTTTGTGCGCCTGCAAAAGCAGGGCAACAAAAACCTGTACCTGCCGCTGGTGCGGCGCGATACCTACTGCGGCGCGGTGAGCGCGGCCCACCTGCAAACGCTGTACGGCGGCGATATGCGCGGCCTGCTGGCGGCGCTGGCCGCGACCGGGCGGCTGGACCGCGCGCAGGTGCACCGGCTGCTGCGCTGGCTGGACGGCTGGCTGGCCGAGAACGCCGAGTATGACTACGAGTAGGGAGAGGCGCGCCATGGACGGGCGGACACAAGGCGACATCTTGCAGTTTTTTGACCTGAACGGCCACCCCGGGGCGCTGCCCCTGTACGCGGCGGTGGAACGGGCGGCGCTGGCGCTGGACGAGTTCGGCCCCGTGCGTGTCAAGGTGAGCAAGACCCAAATCAGCTTTTATAACCGGCGGCTGTTCGCCTGCGTGAGCTTTGCGCGGGTCAAAAGAGCAAAGGACCTGCCCGACCCGTGGCTGACCGTGACCTTCGGGCTGGATCACAGGGTGGAAAACCCGCGCATCGCCGTGGCCACCGAGCCTTACCCCCGCCGCTGGACGCACCATCTCGTCATCGGCAGCCCGGATGAGGTGGATGCCGAGCTCACCGGCTGGCTGCGCGCGGCCGCGGGATTTGCGGCCGGCAAGTAAACAGGAAAGGCGGACCCGCCCCACACATGAAGTGGTATAAAGATAGTAGACACAGGAAACCGTGTCTACTATCTTTTTAATTGGAGGAACAACGTTACCCATTTAAAATCGAACAGGGCTTCCGGGATTAATCTGTTTTTTGTCTACTATCTATGGACCTTTGTACGCGGCCGGGGGTTCTGACTGCGCACCGGCCGGGTGCAGAACCGGGAAAACAGCGCGGCGCATCCTGCCGGCAGGCATCAAACCGGCGCGCCATGAATAAAATGAAGGTGCCGGGGCTGTGAAAAACGCAGCCATGCGGCACGTTGATGCCCAGCCGGGCAACGAGCGCAACGACCGTTAAGGGGGTAACCAAAGGATGACCAAAACGCACAAAAAACGGTACAGGGCGCCGGCGGCGCTGCTGTGCCTTTGTATGCTCCTTGCAACGCTGGGCAGCGCGTTCCCGCTGCCGGCCGCCGCCCAGGCGGCCACGCCGGAGACGGTGCAAACCGCGCCGGAAGCAGCACCCACGCCCGCGCCGGAGACAGAGCCGCAGCCGTCGCCGCCGGCCGCGTACGCCGCAGGGGTACAAGCCACACCGGAAACGGAGCCGCCGGCACCCACGCCGGTACCCTCGACGGCGGAGACCGCACCGGCCACGCCGGAGACTTCGCAAGCCACGCCGGAAGCAGTGCCGGTCACGCCGGAGGTGTTTCCGACTACGCCGGAGACGGCCGCGGGGGAGGAAAAAGAAGGCGCAGCCACGCCGGAAACGGCCCCTCTGACCGTACAAGCCCCCGTGCCGATACGCAGCGTTCCGCAAACGGAGATCTATGTGCCCGACGCCCCGGCGGACCGGGCGGATGCGCTTTCCGTTCCGACCGTCGCGGAAGCGGTGGAACAGCTGGCGGACGGCGGCACCCTGTGGCTGACGGCCGATGCGCAGACGGATACCGTTGCCCTGACCGGCGGCAAGCCGGTGACCTTGCGCTCCTGGGGCGGGGGAGCCTACACCTTAAGCAAGACCGGCCGCGGCGCGAACCTGCTGGCACTGTCCGACGGCGCGGCGCTGACGCTGGAGAACGTGGTGCTGGACGCCGCCGGCGCCGCGGGCCGCACCGTTACGGTCCAAAGCGGCGCCGCCCTGGCCCTGGGTGAGGGCGCGGTGCTGCGGAACAACAAGTCCGGCGGCGCTGTGTTCCTTGACGGCGCGGCGCTTACCGTGGACGGCGGCAGCATCCAAAACAATACCGCCGCCGGCGCGGCCGGCACAAAGGAGTATCCGGCGGCCGGGAACTGGAAGACGGCCGGCACGCGCTACATTTATAATGAGACCGACGGCGAGGGGCCGGGCCTTGGCGGCGCCGTGCTGATGGTGAACGGGTCGACGCTCACCGTGACCGGCGGTGACATCAGCGGCAACACCGCGCTGTGCGGCGGCGCCGTCTACGCCTGGGACGCGGGCGCCATCACGCTGGACGGCGGCACGTTCGCGGACAATCAGGCGCAGGCCGCGGGGGATATCCCCGCCGCCGGCGGTGCGCTCTGTGTGGACGGCGGCGGCCGCGCCCGTGTGACCGTGGACGGCGCCGTGTTTACCGGCAACAGCGCCGAACAGGGCGGTGCGATTTGCTTTGGCATCGAAGCGGGCAGCGTCGATTTCACCGTGACCGCGGGCACCTTCACCGGCAACGAATCGGCCGGCCACGGGTCGGTGCTCTATGCCGAGGCCGCGGACTGCGTGACCGATGTCAGCGGGGCGGACACGGTATTTTCCGGCAACCGGGCCGGCGGGTCGGGCGGGCTCTATCTGGACCGTTACCCGCAGGGCGAACGCTCCGCGCGCGCCGCCGTCAACATCCATGACGGCGTCCGGTTTGAAAACAACCGGGCCCAACGGGGCGCCTGCCTGTATATCACCGAGAACGACGCCGTCAGCTCGTGCCGCATCAGCGGCGCCGGCTTTACCGGCAACGAGGCGTCCGCGTGGGGCGGCGCGCTGTATTGCCGCGTCTCCGGCGCGCAGATCACCCTCGAAAATTCGACCTTCCAACGCAATAAAGCAAATGAGGGCGCCGGCGGCGTTCTGTACCACACCGTCGGCACGGACGATGTGTACACGGTCAAAAACTGCACCTTTGAAGAGAATGCCAGCGACCGGCAGTACGGCGAGGGCGGCGGCTTTTGCATCAAGGGCAAAAACATCGACCTGACCGTCGCGGGCGGCCGCTTTGCACACAACACCGCCTGGGACAACGGCGGCGCGTTCTCGGTCTACCTGGACGGCGGCAGCGTGACGGTCGACGGGACCGAGTTCACCGGCAATGCCTCCGGCAGCTCGGGCGGCGCGTTCATCGCCTTCATCGCGGACGCCGCCGTGACCGTGACCGGCGGCGCGCAGTTCGCGGAAAACACTGCCGATGTGAACGCCGGCGCTTTCTCGGTCCGGCGCTACGCCAGGGACCGCTGCGGCACGGTCGAGCTGCTGGAATGCGATGTGCACGACAACGTCTGCAACGCCAACTTTGCCAACTACACGCAGGCCGACCTTGAGCCCACAAAGCACTACAATACCGGCGGCATCTATATCGGCGAGAACATCACCTGCCATATGTACGATGCCCTCGTCACCGGCAACTATGTCGCCGGCGGCTACCGCGGCAACACCGTGGGCAGCGGCATCGGCCTTTGCCCCAACGCGCAGGTGTATCTGCTGCCGGAGCACGGTGCCGCGGTCTACGGCAACGGTCTGCCGGGCACCGATACCATGGACATCCTCGCCGTCCCCTATGACTACCCGGTCATCACCCACGAGACGCCCGCCAGGCTCTATATCAGCGCCGTCACGCCGGACGGGCGAGCCTGCAACTGGACCGGCCTGGACAACGCCAAAGCGCGCGCCGGCGCCTATGACTGGACCAACGCCCGCAATGGCGTGGCCGCGGCGTCGGCGGGCGGCTATGCGGGCGAGCAGGACCTTGACCCGGTCGGCTTCAAGGCCAACCTCGGCGGCGCGGGCGTGCGCACGGCAGCCGCTGCAAACGGGCCGCAGCAGTACAAGGTCCGCATCGTCAACAACCACACCAAAAGCGCCCTCTACGCCGGCGGCGGCGTGATGGTGAACGGCACGGTCATCGCCGGCGAATTCTCGGTCTCGGTGCACAAGATCGTCACCGTCAACGGCGCGACCGCGGCCAGGCAGAGTGCGCTCCAAACACAGCAGCCGTTCCGGTTCCGCTTCAGCATCGTCGATACCGGCGCCGGGGGCGGCGCGTCCGACCTCACCGCGCCGAGCGCCCCGGTCCAATATTCGACGGACAAGGGCCAAAGCGGCAGTGTGACCTTTACCAGGGGCACGACGACGCTGGTCCAGGGGCAGGACGGCTACGAGGGCGCCGGCGGCATCTTCCCCAGCATCAGCGGCGAGTTCACCATCCAGGGCGAGGACACGCTGACCTTCGGCAAGATCACGGGCGGGGACATCGGCATTGACATCGACGACGACGTTGGGCGGTATTTCTTCCTGCTGGAGGAGATAGGGGACGGCGGCGCGACCAGGACCACCGTCACGCCGCCCGACAACGCCGGCAACGCGGACCCCGGCGACCGTGTGTTCGCCTTCACCTGCGAAAACGTCTTTGACTGCGGCACGCTGGAGTTAAGCAAGACCGTCACCGGCGCGATGGGCGAGACGGACCGCCTGTGGGATTTTACCGTCACGCTGCAAACCAATTCGGGCGGCCCGGCTTTGTCCGGGACCTTCCCGGCCGAGCTGTGGGAGGACGGCGAAAAGAGCACCTACACAGGGCCGCTGGGCGGGCTGACCTTTACGAACGGCGCCGCGCAGGTCGCGTTCGACACGGAAGGGCAGACGACCGTTCAGCTGGCCGACGGCCAGACGCTGAAGATCCTGGATCTGCCGGCCGGAACGGTCTACACCGTGACCGAGCGGGAGGCCGACCAATACGGCTATACGACCACCCCGCAGGGCGCGGACGGCACGATACCGGCGGGCGGTGCTGCCCGGGCGGCCTTCACCAACGCGCGCCAGACGGCGCCGACCGGCAGCCTGACGGTGACCAAATCCGTGACCGGCGGCGGGGACCGGCAGCAGGACTTCCACTTTACCGTGACGTTCACGCCCAAATCCCGGCTGGGCGGGGCAAAAGTCTTCAAAAACGGACAGCCGGCACAGGGGCTGACGATCACGGACGGCAGGCTGGCGTTTACGTTAAAGGACGGCGAGAGCCTGACGGTCACGGATCTGCCCGTCGGCACCGGCTACACGGTCACCGAGGCCGAGGCCAACACCGGCGGCTACACGACGACCGTTACCGACAATGACGGCGCCGCCGACGGCAGCGGTACCGTCGCCGAAAGCCCGGCCGGGCAGGTGCAGTTCGTCAACGCGCGGCCGACGCCGCCGCCGGAGCCGACGCCCGCGCCAACGCCGGAGCCGGGTCCTGACCCGACGCCCACGCCCGCGCCGCGCCCAACCCCGGCGCCGACACCGGGCCCCGGCGGCCCGGGACATCTGCCGCCCACCGGCGACGACAGCCCCCTCCTGCTTTGGACCGCCCTGCTGGCGGCGGCGCTGGCGGGTCTGCTCGCCACCGGGCTGGCCTGGTGGAAGCAAAGGCACTGAAAACCGAACGACGGCGGGGCCGCCCCAAACGGGGCGGCCCCGCCGCTGCCCGGTCTTAGCCGACAAAGGTCAGCGCGATCAGCACCAGCGTCCCGGCGATAAACAGCAGCATACCGGGGTTGAGGAACACGGTCCTGGCCCCGGCGCCGCGCGGCAGCTGGAAGGGGGCGGGGTCGAAGTGCAGCTTTCGCAGCTGCACGCACAGCACCACCAGACCGGCCAGGCTCGCCGTGAATATGGCCAGTATGTAGAACGCAAGGGGCATGAGCTGCGGCAAAAGCGCCGCCACCGCCGCCGCATCGTTGGGGTCGAGCGTCTGCAGCGCCGTGGCGTCGGCAGCGTTCGCGATCGCCGGGGCGACCACGCCGCCAAGGGTGTTGACAAGGATGTGCAGCGCAGCGCTGTAGCGCAGCCGCCCCGTGCGCAGGTAGAGATACCCGAACACCAGCCCCAGCGCAAAGGCGTAGAAAAACTGCGACAGGTTGCCGTGTGACAGCCCGAACACCAGCGCCGAGACGACCATGGCGAGCTTTTCACCGTAGGGACGCATGCGGTCGATAAGCTGCCTGCGGAAGAAATATTCCTCGATGAGCGGGGCCAGAACGGCCATCATCAGCACCCGCAGGCCGACGGCATCGTCGAACACATAGTCCAGCAGCGGGTTGGCGGCGGTATGCCCCAGCGCCGCCTGCAGCAGCATCAGCACAAGAACGCTCAGGTAATTGCCGGCGTTCATGGCAAAAATGCTGATGACCCCGGCCGCGGCGCATTGCGCGGGGCGCAGGGCGTGCTCGGGCGGCGGCGCGGCCGGCACCTTGCGCAGGATCAGCAGCCCGGCGGGCAGGGCAAACAGATAGAGCGGCGCAAAGGAGCACGCCCACAGCAGCCAGCCGGGGCCGTCCCCCTGCGGCCAGAGGCGCCACGTCAGCTCGCTGGCGGCAAATTGCCCCGCGACGGTGACGGCGAGGACGGTGAACAGTGCCCAGCCAAGGACGGCGAACTGCCGTCTGGCGGCCTTGAGGTCAGGGGTGTTTGTTTCCATTCCATCCGGCATGGGGATACATCCTTTCGTTTGCGTTTTTTACTGCACGGCCGCGCGCAGCAGCCAGCGCAGGCCTACCAATGGCAGCAGGACCACCGCCGCGGCGGCGGCCGCCAGCAGCGCCCGCAGCTGCGCAGGGGAAAGGGCCAACTGTTCGAACCAGTCGATGATGGGGCTGGCGAACCAGCAGGGGACAAGGAAGAAGAAGTATAAGAACCACCCGCCGCGGCGGCCAAACCGGGCGATGACGCCGCCGCAGAAGAGCGCCAGCAGCACCGCCGCCAGCGGCGGCAGCGGCCCCAAAAGCCAGCCCCACCACGGGACCCGGGCCAGCAGGCCGGGCAGGACGGACACCTGCCCGCACAACAGGAAGACGAACGGGCCAAAGACCGCGATGATCGCCTCGACGGCCAGCGCGTGCAGCACGACGGTGGCGCATTCGCCAGCCACCGCCGCCCGCCGCGTGACCGGGAACAGCAGCAGCATCGGGAACACGGCCGTCATGCGCAAAACGCCGATGACGAGGATGACGACGCAGCCGATGCCGGCAAACACGCCCCACACGATGGACGGGACATTGGCGGCGGCCACGGGACCGCCGGCCAGCATGAGGGCGATGACCACCACCAGCGCCGTCAGCAGCGCGATGCCGCCGCCGATGCCAAGCTCGGTCCACAGATCGGCGGAATCGTTCTTGAGGATGGCGCGTACCGTGCGCAGCATACAGGACCCCTCCTTACGCGTTACAACTCCAGCCGGCGCAGGCGGCGCACGACGGGCACGAGCCCCGCCGCGGTCAGCGCCAGCAGCCCGGCCGCCAGCAGCGCCTGCTCGGCGGCACCCAGCAGCGCGCAGAGCGCCGGCAGGCCCATGAGCAGGAACATGGCCAACATCATCAGCAGGACGCCGCCCGCGACCGCCCAGCCGCCCCTGGCGGCCAGCACGGCAAAGTCGGACATCAGCGCCCCGCAGAAGAGCGCCAGCTCCAGCGTGAGCCACCACGGCATATCGGCCAGCGCCGCCGACAGCGAGACCAGCTCCCGCGGGACCAGCGCGGCGGCGATTTGGCCAAGGCCCTCGCCCAGCGCCGCGGTCAGCACGGCGCCGGCGCCATAGGCCAGCAGCCAGCCGCCGGTCAGGGCCTTGCGGGTCACGCCGCAGCCCAGCAGCAGGGCGGCAAAATTCATCCACTGCATCGTGGCGATGCCGAACATCAGCAAAAACAGAAAGTTGGCCATGCTCAGATAGATGCCGCCGAACCAGTCACTGCCCAAAACCAGGCAGAGCGCTACGTCAGCCGCAAAAATGGCCGCGATGGCCGCCAGAAACATACCCAGCCAGCGCAGATAATACCGCGCGACCCTGCCCATGCCCGCCATCTTACCGCCCCTCCTGCTCATGCCCGCACAGCGCCACGAACACCTGCTGCAACGTCAGCGGGCCGAGCTCCACGTTGGCGCCGGCGGCTTTGGCGGCCAGGTCCGCCGCCGGGGCGCGCACGACGACGCTCTTGTGGCTGCCCAGGGTTTGGGTGTGCAGGGCGGCATAGCCGCCACAGGCGGCGTCGACATCCGCCGCCGCGCCCGACACGGCGCAGAATTGGGCCAGCAGGGCGTCGGTGTCGGTGTTTTCGATGAGCTTGCCCTCTTTTAAAATGAGGACTTTCTCAAACACCGTCGCGGCTTCCTCCAAAATGTGGGTCGAGATGACGAAGGTGCGCCCGGTGGCGGCGTAGTCCTCGAGCAGCAGGCGGTAAAAATCCTCCCGCGCGACGACATCGAGCCCGGCCACCGGCTCGTCCAAAAAGGTGACGGGCGCGCGGCTGGCCAGCGCCAGCACGATGGTGACCATGCTCATCATGCCCTTGCTCAGCTTGTGGATGCGCTTTTTGGGGTCAAGGCCGAACTGTTTGACAAGGCTTTGGGCGTAGGCTTCGTCCCAATGCGGGTAGAACAGGCGGCCCATCAGCAGGTACTCCTTGATTTTCAGCCCGTTCTCGCCGCCGCCCAGCCGCGCGCCCAGCTCGCGGGCAAAGCACAGGTCGGCGAGGGCGTTTGCGTTCTCCCACACCGGCGCGCCGCCGTAGGTCACGGTGCCGGCCGTCAGCGGCAGCTGCGCGGTCAGCGCGCCCAGCAGCGTCGTTTTGCCGGCGCCGTTGCGGCCGATGAGCCCGTAGATGTGCCCGGGCTCGACGGTCAGGCTGACATCGTCCAGCGCCAGTGTGGCGCCGTAGCGCTTGCTCACGCCGGTCGCTTTCAATACCTTTTCCATGCTCACTTTTCCTTTCTTTCCGACAGGGCGCGGTCGAGCAGGGCATCCAGCTCGGCCCGGCCCAGCCCCAGGTGTGCGGCCTCGGCGGCCAGCGGCCTGACGTAGGCGGCATAGAACGCATCCCGCCGCTTTTGGGTGATGCGCCCGACAGCCCCCCCGGCCACGAACAT
>CANRLV010000018.1 GCA_947631565.1 uncultured Gemmiger sp.
ATCCGAGAAATCCTCCGGCATCAGCAGGAAGTCCTGGTTGTACTGCTCCGGCGGGATATATCCCTCCTGGGCAGCTATCTTCGCGCCGAACTTCACGGCGCTGGCCCAGATACCCGCAAGTTCCGCATCATCCAGCGGCGGGCTGCATTTTTCCGCTTCCTTTAAGAACTGCTTATGAGCTTCCTCCGTATTCCCCAGCCGCTTGATGATCCGACCGGCGTAATGGGACATGGTCTTGTTCCGGGAACCCTCCGGGATCTGCCCCTGCGCCTCGTCCCACTCCGCAAAGTGGTCTGCCAGGAACGCATCAATGGTAATCTCGCCGTCATACACCTCGACCGCCGCATTCTTTACCCCGAAAAGGAACCGGGCGCTGTCTTTAGCCCCGTCATCGAAATAGGGGTAATCGGCAATCAGCTTGTCCTTCCATGAACTGTAAAGAGCTGCATCCGTTGTCTCCGTGCAGATAAAATACACATGGAACCGGGGTCTGGGGCCGCGTTTTCCTTTCTGCTTCATGTGGCTCCTGCTGTAGACAAAGATCATCCCCACTCCCGGAAAGTCCATCGCCACGTCAAAGGGCGTGAGCCAGTCATCCGGGTCGTCCGAGTGGTCGTTGTCACAGTCCATCGGCAAACAGTCCGCTTTCAGGAAGTTGTCCACGCTGCGGTAGTTCTGCTTATATGCCGCGCACACATGGTCGAAGGCCGCCGCCTGCCGCATGGTGTCCGCATCCGTGACCGTCACGGGATTCGGATACACGCAGTTTGACCGGCTCCCCACCGTCGCGGCGTCATAAATTGTCATCTGCATTCCGTTTCCTCCATATCCTCCGTAAAATAACGGATCGTCATATTTTTCTGCTTTGCCCTTCCAATCTCCCGGCGCATCCCATCGGACACCTCGCCGCCGAACACCCAGAGCTGCTCACACTTGCCCAGCAGCACCAGATCCATAAAAATCGCCAGCTCCCGCTCCGTTTCTTCCGATAGGAACTGTGGGAACAGCAGATGCGGCGCAATGGGGATCGTGCCGGCGTCTGCGGCAAAGCGGCTGTACCGCCTTGCTTTTTCGGTATTGCCCTCCGTGTCCCCGGAGTACGGGGAGCAGATATACACCAGCGGCCGGTATCTCGCCGCCTTTTCCTCCTGAACGATTTTTGTGAGGGCTTCATAGGCCGTCGGGTCGTAGTAGCCTTCGCTGTTATATCTGCTAACTCCCATACACACCCCTCACCTGATACCGCTCGATCAGGTCATCCCGTCCGATGCTGACCAGTCGCTCGTAGCTTTTCTGCCTGTCTGCGTCACACTGCGCCGTGGTCTTGAAAAACGGGCAGTCCTTCCCGTGGAAGTCATTGTCACCCAGGCAGAAGCACACGCCGTCCTTATTGGCAAAGCAGTCCCGATGCGCTGTGCACCGCGGCAGACCTTTTGATTTCGCTGTTCCCATAGCTTTTTCCGTCCTTTCTCTGAAAATTGAGCGGCTTACACCTCTCTAATTGTGAAAGGACAGAAACCCTCCGTTTCAGCGGTGGGTATTCAAACTTTTCAAAACTCCTGTGACTGACCTTTTATTTTTATATTGACAATACAGTATGACATACAGTATAATGACATTAGGAGGTGACGCTGATGGGAGAAGAAAAAGATTTATTATCCTCTTTGCTTTTGGAGCTTCGCAGAGGCACACTGACAATTAGCGTACTCAGCCAGATGAAAGAACCGAAGTATGGGTATGCTTTGGTACAGAGCTTGGAAGAAAAAGGCGTTGCCATTGACCCCAACACCTTGTATCCTCTCCTTCGCCGGCTTGAGAATCAGGGGCTTTTGGAAAGCAAGTGGGAAACCGGTGGCGCAAAACCGAGAAAATACTATCAGCGGACAAAATACGGAACAGAAATTTATGAGAAGCTGAAAGCATACTGGCAAAACTTATCCGCCGGAATGGACCGGTTATTAAGGGAGGAAGAATCATGACGCCAAATGAAAAAGACTATATGGATCGATATATTTACCAGGTAATCCGTCGGCTTTCCAAAGCTCAGCGAGATGAAGTGCGTATGGAGCTGGAAGAGCTGATCAGCGATATGTATACGGATAAAGGCTCTATGGAAGAGGCGCTGACTGAACTCGGCGATCCTGCTGAATTTGCAAAACAATATCAAGGCGACCAAAGATATTTGATTGGCCCGGAATATTTTGACACCTATCTGTGGTTTGTTAAGGTCGTCATAGTCTGTGCTGCCATACCGATTTTGCTTATTTCTCTGATAAATGCCATAGGAGAAATGCCTGCGATTACTGCACAGAACTCTGCTTCTGTCATTATCCGAGCCATTGTAGATGGTCTAATCACCGGAATTACTGATGCTATTCTGTCCTGCGTGTCCGCATTCGGTGCAGTGACCTTGACTTTTGCCATTATGGAGCGGAAGAAGGTTCAATTCGAGCTGAAAAAGGAAGAAAAATGGTCCTTAGAAAGTCTGTCGGGAGAAGGCAAAACTCCAACTTCCCGCTCCCGTTGGACGCCAAAATTTTTAGAGCCTGTACCCGATAAAAAAGCAATCATAAGTCGGGGCGACAGCATTGTAGGCATTATATTTATCGTTATTTTTAGTGTGCTGCTGATTTTTGCTCCTCATTTCTTTGCTGCGTTCTTTACAGAAGGCGAAACCGTAATGACCGTACCTATTTTTAATCTGGAACAGTGGGGCATCGTTCTTCCCGTCTTTATACTAAGTCTGCTGATTGGTCTTGCAGACGAGATATTACGCTTGGTTGTCGGGGTCTACTGTAGACTGGTTATGATCAGTAATATAGTGTGCGGAGTACTTCAAATTGTATTGAGCATCATTGTACTAAAGGTCTTACCCATTTGGAATCCGAATTTTGTACTTGAGATTGAACAGGCGTTGGGCGATCATGCAGATTCAGGAGCAAGATTTCTCACTTACTGGAACGCTGATATGGTGTCCAACGGGTTTCTTGCTTTTATTGTTGCAATTACCCTATTCGAGATTGGCGTAACAATTTATAAAACGCTCCGTTATGGTGTTGCCGTCAAAAGCAACTAAAAAAAGAGGCTATCATGTTTTCCAAGACATGATAGCCTCTTTTTTTAGTATGCAAAGATTTATAAATCGTTATATTTTAATGGTTTCAAATATCAGATTACATTCATCTGCGTTTTCACACCACAGCTAACTTTGTTCAAAAAAGCACCGCTAAAAAATGCCGTCCTTGTCCTTTCAGAAGTGAGAGACACAGGGACGGCAACATTTTTCTCCGCTGAAAAATCCCCGTTCTGTCCTTTCAGAGACAGAGGGGCAGGAAAGCCGCTCGGAAACGGAGGTGCTGCGGATGCAGGAAAATTCAGAGACAACCAGAGACAGGCAGCTTGACGAGGAACTCGCCGATGTGCTGATCGCCATCAGCGTGATCGCAAAGCGTCTCGCCAGAAAGCTGCAGACGGCAAATCAGGAAGGAGGAACGCCGGATGGGGAAATTGAGCGACCTGGACTTACAGATTAAGGAGCTGCGCTCCTGCGGGGAGACCATCATCGAAATCGCCAACACGCTGGCGGGGATGTTTTCTTCCCAGGCGGCAGAGGATGCGCCGCCGAAGGAGAAGCCGAAAGCACTCACCCTTGAGGAGGTGCGCCACCGCATGACGGTGATCGCCCAGGCAGGGCACTCAGCAGAGGTGAAAGCCCTCATTACGAAGTACGGAGCGAGGAAGCTGTCGGACATCGACCCTTCTAAATTCGAAGGGCTTCTGAAGGAAGCGGACGCGCTCGGAAAGCCGGAGGCGGGGACCGATGGGTAAGCATTCTTTCCTTTCCGCTTCCGCAAGCCACAGGTGGATCAATTGCCCGCCGTCGGCGCGGCTCTGCGAGGAGTATGCGGACAGGCCCAGCGAATACGCCCAGGAGGGTACCGACTGCCATGAGCTGTGTGCTTATAAGGTGGAAAAAGCCCTTGGCCGCAGGGTGAAGGACCCTACGGAGAACCTGACCTACTACTCCCAGGAGATGGAGGACTGCGCCGACGGCTACTGTGCCTTCGTGATGGAGGAAGTGGCAAAGGCCAGGGAACGCTGCGCCGACCCGCTGGTGCTTGTGGAGCAGCGGCTCGACTATTCCCGCTATGTGGGGATCGAGGGCAGCTTCGGCACCGGGGACTGCGTCATTGTTTCGGACGGGCTTCTCCACATCATCGACTACAAGCACGGGCTTGGCGTCCTGGTGTCTGCGGAGAAGAACAGCCAGCTTTCCTGCTATGCGCTGGGCGCCCTCGACCTGTTCGATGGCATCTACGATATCGCGCAGGTCAGCCTTACCATCTACCAGCCCCGCCGGGAGAACGTCAGCACATACACCATGAGCCGGGAAGAACTTCTGGCCTGGGCTGAGACCGTGCTTGCCCCTGCCGCAAAGCTGGCATACGAGGGCAAGGGCGAGTTTAAAGCCGGGAATCACTGCCAGTTCTGCAAGGCAAAAGCTACCTGCCGCAAACGGGCGGAATATAACCTGGAACTGGCACGGTATGACTTCGAGATGCCCGCGCTCCTGGGAGATGATGAGGTCGCCGCTATTCTTACCAAAGCGGACGAGCTGGTCTCCTGGGCCGGGGACATCAAGGACTACGCCCTGCAGAAAGCCCTGTCCGGGACGAAGTTCACAGGATTCAAAGTGGTCGAGGGCCGCTCCAACCGGAAGTACACCGATGAAGCCGCAGTCGCCAAAGCGGTCGAGGATGCCGGTTACGAGCCTTATGAGAAGAAACTGCTGGGCATCACGGCCATGAGCCAGGCCCTTGGCCGGAAGAAGTTTGAAGAGCTGCTCGGCGGCCTTGTCTACAAGCCGCCCGGCAAACCCGTACTTGTGCCGGAGAGCGATAAGCGCCCGGCCATGAACACAGCCATTAACGATTTCAAAGAAAATGAGGAGGACAACAACTATGGCAAAGATCGTAAATAAGACGAAGGTAATCACCGGCCCCAGAACCCGCTGGAGCTATGCGAATGTCTGGGACCCCAAGAGCATCAACGGCGGCACGCCCAAGTACAGCGTCAGCCTGATCATCCCGAAGTCCGACAAGAAAACCGTGGAAGCCATCAAGGCGGCGATCCAGGCGGCCTATGAGGAGGGCGAGTCCAAACTGAAGGGCAACGGCAAGACCGTCCCCGCGCTCTCAGTCATCAAGACCCCGCTGCGTGACGGCGATGCGGAGCGCCCCGATGATCCAGTCTATGCGGATGCGTACTTCATCAACGCCAATTCCGCCACCGCCCCCGGCATCGTGGATGCGGACCTGAACCCCATCCTGGAGCGTTCCGAGGTGTACTCCGGCGTGTACGGCAGGGCCAGCATCAACCTGTATGCCTTTAACTCCAACGGAAACCGGGGCATCGCCTGCGGGCTGAACAACCTGCAGAAGATCTCCGATGGGGAGCCGCTGGGCGGCAAGAGCCGTGCCGAGGATGATTTCTCCACCGAGGACGATGACGATTATCTTTCCTGAGACAACACAGGGCGGCAGTCACCGCTGCCGCCCGCCCATTCAAAGAAAATGCGAGGTAAATGGATATGACAGAGTTTTATGAGTTCGCAAAACAGTTTGATGTGATCGTGATTTTCATTCTCCTGTACGGATTTGCCGTCGGCAGCATCGTGTACTGGATCACCGACTTCCTGCACTGGTGCTGGACAAAGTTCAAGAAGCACAGGGAGAAAAAACGCCAGGCGGCAAAACAGCCGGAGGAATAAGCAATGCGCACCGGGCGGCAGGAACAGCACTCCTGCCGCCTGTTTTTATGGAGGTAAAACACATGGCAATCCACACCCTATCAATCGACTTGGAGACCTTTTCCGATGTCGATCTGAAAAAATGCGGCGTGTATAAATACGCCGAGTCCCATGATTTTGAAATCCTGCTCTTCGGCGTGTCCGTGGATGGCGGCGAGGTCACCGTATATGATCTGGCGTCCGGCGACATCGTACCGGAGGAGATTATCAAAGCCCTCTCGGACGATTCCGTCATCAAGTGGGCGTACAATGCGTCCTTCGAGCGTATTTGCCTTTCTGTCTGGCTGCGCCGAAACTATCCGCAGTATTTTTCCTCTTACAGCATAGAGGAGGACACTGTCCGAAATTACCTTGACCCGTCCTCCTGGCGCTGCTCCCTGGTATGGGGCGCGTACATGGGGCTGCCCCTCTCTCTGGAGGGGATCGGCAAAGTCCTGAAGCTGGAAAACCAGAAGATGGCAGAAGGCAAGGCGCTCATCCGCTATTTCTGCGTCCCCTGCAAGCCTACCAAGGCCAACGGCGGCAGGATGCGTAATCTTCCGGAGCATGACCCGGTGAAGTGGTCAACCTTCATCGCGTATAACAAGCGGGATGTGGAAACCGAGATGGCGGTCCAGCAGAAGCTGTCGAAGTTCCCCGTGCCGGATTTCCTATGGGAGGAATATCATCTCGACCAGGAGATCAACGACCGGGGCATACAGCTTGACATGGTGCTGGTGGAACAGGCCATCGACATTGATGAGCGTTCCAGGGAAGAACTCTCCGCAAAGATGCGGCAGCTCACCGCCCTGGAAAACCCGAACTCCGTCCAGCAGATGAAGGAATGGCTCACAAAGCACGGCCTTGAGGTGGACTCCCTGGACAAGAAAGCCGTGAAGGAACTATTGAAAACTGCGCCGCCGGAGCTTGCCGAGGTGCTGGAACTGCGCCGGCAGCTTGCCAAATCCTCCGTGAAGAAGTACCAGGCCATGCAGAACGCCGTATGCACGGATGGCAGGGCAAGAGGGATGTTCCAGTTTTACGGGGCCAACCGCAGCGGCCGCTGGGCGGGCAGGCTGATCCAATTGCAAAACCTCCCTCAAAATCACATGGCACATCTGGAGGACGCGAGAAGCCTTGTTCGTTCTGGCGATTACGCCCTGCTATCTGCACTGTATGATTCCGTGCCGGAAGTCCTGTCGGAACTCATCCGCACGGCATTTGTGCCGAGGGACGGATATAAGTTTATCGTTTCCGACTTTTCCGCCATCGAAGCCCGTGTGCTTTCGTTTTTGGCCAGCGAGTCCTGGCGGCTGAAGGTCTTTGCGGAGAACGGCGACATCTACTGCGCCAGTGCCTCCGCCATGTTCCATGTGCCAGTGGAAAAGCATGGGCAGAACTCCCATCTGAGACAGAAAGGCAAAATCGCCGAACTGGCCCTGGGATACGGCGGATCGGTAGGCGCCCTCAAGTCGATGGGCGCTTTGGAGATGGGTCTTGCCGAGGAGGAACTCCAGCCCCTTGTGGATGCGTGGCGCACCTCCAATCCGAACATCGTACAGCTTTGGTGGGATGTGGACAATGCCGTAAAAACCACCGTCCGCCAGCGGCTGGACACGGAAACGCACGGTATCCGGTTCCGCTACCGCAGCGGGATGCTGTTCATCATTCTGCCTTCCGGCCGCCAGCTCTGCTATGTAAAGCCTAATATGGGCGTCAACAAGTTTGGCGGCGATTCCGTCACCTATGAGGGTGTCGGCAGCACAAAGAAGTGGGAGCGCATCGAATCTTACGGCCCGAAATTCGTGGAAAACATCGTCCAAGCGGTTTCAAGGGATATTCTCATGTATGCCATCCGGACGCTTTCCCACTGCTTTATTGTCGGCCATGTCCACGATGAACTAATTATCGAGTGCAGTATGGGCGTCTCTCTGGATGCCGTCTGTGAGCAGATGGGAAGGACGCCGCCTTGGATCAAAGGTCTGAATCTCCGGGCAGACGGCTATGAAACCATGTTTTACAAGAAGGACTGAAAAAGGCGGTGCCTATCATAATGATAAGCACCGCCCACTTTTATTTCTGAGACAGTTTTCGTTCCCTTGAGCGTCTTTGCGCTGCCGCATTCGCACACTTCGGACAACAATATTCTTTATTTGTAGCCGTGGCATTCACAAGAAAATACACATCCCTTTTGCAGGTTGGATTTTTGCATCTCTTGTAGATCTCCACACCAGGTTTCATATAAAAAATGGAAAAATATAATGCTTGAATAAGATTATCCAGTTTCCATGTGGGCTTCAAATCCAACGAGGAATAGCGTGGATGAATGCCTGCTATATTGTAGTTGATTTCCTCGCTTAAAACAATGTTGGCAATCTTTAATAACGCCGTTTTCATCTCATCAGAAAAATTGTCTGGCTGTTTTCCGTTCAAGTAGCGGATTTTCTTGTACTCAATAGTGCTAAAGACTCCCACCTCTTTTTGGTAATGGAAAAAGAAATCAATGATTGTACGCAATTCCTTACTTACGTCGGGCAAACCCGTGTACATTGCAAACAGATTCTTAAACCATTGCAATTCTCCTGCCCCTGTCGAACTCCTAACTTGGTTGAAATACCCGATATCAACCTGATAAGAAGGTGGAAACAGCGTATCCTCCACAGAAAATTTATTTGTATCAAACACCTCCTGATTTCTTTGCATATCAGGAAACTGTGAGTAGTTATGAACGAGATCCGTAAATTCGTGAACACAGGTACTGTACTCGCCCGTAGATAGATGCATGGTAATTGGCTCCGCATATAAGAGGTATGCGGTGCCAATCAGAATATTTGTGTAGTTTTTCTTTGCTGCAATAGAGTTCATTAGCGTAACCGTGGCTTTTATCCGGTTCACAAATTCCATTAGGGTATCGGCTTCTACTGCTTCATATTCAGTTTCGCTCACTGGATACAAAAACCCGTAATCCGTAAAAAACGCAATATGAGCATCAATATCACCGTCTGGGATAGCTAAGAGCTTTCCAAGGATGTTTTCTGAAAGAATTCCGCCTGCAGTGCCGGAAAGATTTAACCCCTTCTGTGGTGCATATGAAAAATGGATAGGTTGGTTATGCTGCGCAATCAGTTTTAATGTGGTTCTCGGCGGTTGGTCGGGAGCCACATTTTCAATATCTTTCTCAAATTTACATGTATAGCTGTCATATTCAAACAGGCTATTCATAAAAAGTTCAGAAATTTTTTTAGCCATTTCTTATCACATTCCTTCCAAACTGTCTCTCCAAAATCATCTATAACATTATGTGACCCATTACTCCATGCTGCTATAGAGCATCGTTATTGCCGCTTCCTTTCAAATTATAACACAAAAATAATGGTAAAACAAGAATTTACCCTTTACTTTTATGTGTCAAGTCACATTTGTTTTTATGGAAATTATATTATTATTTCTTTTACTGTAATATATAGGCAACGAGGAAAACCTCGTAGCCATCAAAGTGTTCATCCACTGATCAAGGATGATTCCAGAACATTTTGAGGGGCAACTAAACACTACAGCCGACCACTGGAATGGTTGGCCAGGACTGAAATGAGGATTCATTTTCAGATGGCCAGCTATGCCTATTTTGCAGTGGGTCCTCATTTCGACTTTCGGGTCGAAGGAGGGCCCACATTATGGACAAACAGAGTAAAAAACAGGACAAGCAGTATCAGATCCCGATGGTGGTAACCGATGAGGTCATCCGCGATTTTGGCATCAAGCAGGAGGATGTCACCTGGCGCCGCATCGGAAACCGCAAGTGCCGGGTAGTGATGGTGGACGCAACCGAGGAAGAGTACAAGGCGTATATGGCGCCGATTTGGGCAGAAATCAAACGCGAGGACCGGGATGGCCGCTGCATGGTCAAGGGCAAAAACGGCAAGCTGATCCGCTGCCCAGAGAGTAACCATTGCGAGGAATGCAAGCACTTCTCAGCGACCAGCCGTGAGCGGAATAAGCCTGCCTCCCTCTCCGTACTGATGGATGAAGGAGCGGAGCCGGCCGCAGAAGGGTCGTTTGAGGAAGATGTGATTTATGAGACCATCCTGGAAGACCTTATCTCCATGTTGACAGAAATCAAACCGAAGTATGGTAGGATCTTCCGTCTGCTCTACGATGGAGCCACTCAGCAGGAAATGGCGGACGAACTGGGCATCAAGCAGCGGACGGTGTCGGACGACATCAAGAAAATTCGCAGCCTTGTGCAGCCGCTGGTAAAGGACATTTTCAATAAGTAATCTATAGTAAAAAACAAGACTCTACCCGCTTAATTGTGAGTAGAGTCTTGTTTTTATTTATATTGTTGGTGCAGGAACATCTCCCCGTGACAGGACTTTTTCAATGCTTTCGGCCAACTCTTTCTTTTGCTGTTCCGGCATCCCTATGTAGTTGTACATTAAAAACCGGGTATCAATGACAATCCCTTGGATTCTTTCATAGTTTTTCATATTTGTCCGCCAATCACCGATCGCTTCACCTATATTGCCAATTGGTGAGGTCAGCCTAAAAAGGTTATCTGCCATATTGTACGGCATTACAAACGCATTGAAAAGTTTGTCGTTGGGAACACTTCGAGTGCGTTCTATATACTCCCCGTAGGTAATCTGCTTGTTAATATCGGCTCCGTTCGGAAGATGGTCAGCATCACCGGTCCATCCATATCGATAGCACTTGGCATCCAAAACATAATACTTATCCCTAAAAATCATAATAGAATCCGGATAAAGCGGAGTTTTTACCTTGTTTGCGCCGTAATCCAACAACCATCTCGTTCTTGGGAAATACGAAGCCTTGTCCTCAATGCCAAACGCTTTGTCGATCATTCGTTCCCAAATACGATCAAAATAATCTGTACCAAAGAAGTATTGCTTGTCCGAACTCTTTTCATCCATATATTCAAGCATGTTTTTCATTGCCCGGAACAGCTCCTGCTCATTGTCATTATGCGATGCCGCCAACTTTTTTGTAAGGATATAAATGGATTCCTTTATTGTTGGGTGCGGGCCAGGCTGTTCTGGCTTAAACGGAACATAGAGCCATCCAAGTTTATCAAAAGCTTCATAGACACAAAACTTGTGTATTTGCGTAATCTGCTTATCTGCGTTTGGCGTAACAGAGCGTACTGTCATATTTGTAAAGACAAGGGAGCCATTCTTCTGAACTAACGCCCGTTGCTCTCGAAGAGTCCGCGGCCACGATGTATTTCCCTTAGTGCTTGTCTTGTATTCAGGATCACTTTCAATGTAATATCTGCCAGTACGCAAAAAAGACGTTATTACTTTTAAATAAGCATGGATTGGAAAATCGACAGTCTGCGGCGCTTCAAATTTCCGTGCTTCAATTACTTTATCTTCTTTCATGAAGACAGAAAGAACTCCGAATAGATTCTGCACATCAATTCTCAAATCAACATCGTTCTCAGGCAATTGATATCCTATCGGGAAATATATGATAGCGTCATCAGTGTCCGCTTTCACGCCAACAAAACTGTCCCCATCATCACCAGAAATAACCTTACACCTATCACGCAGATTTTTCTCCAAATCCATGAAACATCACCACCTTTATCCCGCATCGTCTATATTACGATGGAAAAAATGTATCTCGAACAGTCTGCTTGAAAATATCAAATCGACTCCTGCCATATGAAAAAACAAAATGCCGGATGATATCTTCCAAGTTGTCAAATCGAGTGGTGTCGAACAGATCCTGCGGGTTGAATTTAAAAGCATCATCCCACAAGTACTTAATAACTTTCTCTGGGAATTTACGAATTCTTTTAAGGGCTTCACGAATTTCATACAGCCGGGTCTTTTGTTCCGGAGTGAGATCTCCATCCCGTTCAGCCCTCAACAGAGCATTATATTCACCGCGAAGATTATTATCCGTCGAATTGGCATTTTCATCATATTTCAAATCATTTTCATGTACGAAATATACACCCAGACGTTTGTCTTCGGCAGATGCCATTTTGGCTTTATTGCCCACCACAATCTTGTTAATTGTTGTACAGAACATCTTCCAGGTTACATCCGTATCAAGAATCACCGCATCGGCCAGAGAGGAGCGTACATTCTCGAAAGTGTTTTCGATTAGCCGCATATTCCATCTACGTTGGAACGCAGTGTCTAATGTGAAAACATTTTGGTCTGATGTGTTCATGGTTCCGATTACAGACAAATTCGAGGGAATGCGCACTTTATGGCTGCCATCACCGTAAATGACTGTTGCCATATACCGATTAGTGATACCGTACTCACTTGTTCCTGTGGGATACACGACATCCTGCTCCCTCTTTGGTTCAACGGCTCTGTCGAGTAGTTGGAATACTTCACCGAAAATTGCTGGCGCATTCCCACGATTTATTTCCTCAATGATAAGGATATATTCCTGTGTCGGATTCCTGTAAGCATCCCGAAGAATCGTTGTAAAAGGCCCAGGCGTAAACTTGTATGTGACAAGTCCCTCTTCATCAACATCCGGCAGAATCTGTCCTACGAAATCCGAATATGTATAATCAGGATGGAATACGAGCCGCTCGACATGACTTTCTGCTCTGCAATATTCGTGTTCAATAGTCCAGCTCTTTCCGGAACCTGGAACGCCATACAGAAGAATATTAGTGCCACTACTGATACGAGACTCTTCTAAATCGTCAAGGCTGATGCCTTCTGTATCGGCCTCCAAATCATCCAATCCTATGACTTTTGTAGCATACAAGCGCAAAAGAGTATCAACACGCTTTTGATAATCCTCAAGTTTTTCGCTATTCGGTGTTGCAACGGTAACTTTACCATTAGAATACTGAAGGTAAGGATTCATACCCTCGGAAAGCATAGATTTCAAGATGCGAAGTGGTCCTTTGGCTTCTTTATCTCCGTTCACATCTACCGCATCCGCCGTTTCCAACAGTTTACGGTATATGCTGTTTTGATTGAAAATCACATCCCGATTTCCATCCGTCAACTTAAACACTGCGCCTTCAGAAAGCGCAGTCAGCAGATAGATAAGCGTTTTCTCGCACTCAGGATCCGTAGGAACATTAAATCCTGTCCAAGCTAAGAGAACTCTGCAATAAGCATTCTCGTTACCTCTAATCACACTGTGTATGATGTCAATATTGATAGAGTACATCAACTTCTTAGGAAAACGGACACCACCAGTCCTTTCTGCACTGGCCGCCTTTGTTGTGTCAACAAAGCTAACCTTCGCAAGTTTCCAAATCAACTCAAAAGCAACCATGAGCGCTTCCATCTGGGACTTGAAAAGTTGGTTCTGATTAAAGCCCGCTATTAAATCGTCTGGAGATATTTGTTCTTCATCGCAAATATCCGCCAGATAGTCAATAATCCACTGCTCAAGCTGCTCAGTCATAACCGTCTCATCGCCGTTCTGTGTTGAATAAATCAACTCTGACGGATGATCCGAACACTCCCACAGCAAGATAGCCAAGGCAAGTGTGCTTTTCACATGGGGTAGGGACGATTTAATTCCCAGCTTCAAATCCATCTCATCATAAACAAGTATGTTATCGGGCCTATTCATTCTTTCCATCCTCCTCGATATCATTCAGTATCACACTGGCTATTGCTTCAGCCAATAATGGCGGCACGGCATTACCGACTTGCTTCATCTGCGATCCCTTATTTCCTGTAAATTTAAAACTATCAGGAAATGATTGTATTCTCGCAGCTTCTCGGACAGTAATAGCTCGATTAAGAAACGGGTGAGTAAATTTACCGGAGGACGGAGTATCAAATCTTGTGGTGATGGTAACCGATATCTCGTCCTTCCTCATACGAGTCCATGTACCGCTATAGATCGACTTAGTTAGATGTTCCTTTGGTAAAACTTCCCTTCCTGCATTAGGCGGAATCATTGCCAATCTTTCTAACGCCAATTTAGAATGCTTGGTAGCCACATGATTGTACAGCACATTGCTTCCATTGCGAAGTTTTTTTTGATACTCACTTTGTGGCTCAAAGCGATATTCCTGTTCTTCACTGCCTTCCCCAGAATTTAAATAGGCAAGATCACTGATTGCATCCCAAATAGTTACTGTTGCATTATGGGGCTTTGGCAAAGCAGGTGCGTCTCCATTCCGTTTACCGATAATGACCGCCCTCCGCCTGTTTTGTGGAACACCATAATCTGATGCATTGAGGACACCCATTTTCAATTGATAGTCCATAGAATTAAAAAGTTCTTCAATTTCCTTACGGAAATATCCCCCTTCTGCAGTCAGCAGATTTGGCACATTTTCCATTACAAAGTATCGAGGTTTTACAAGTCCGACTACTCTCACGTAATATTTAAAGAGAAAATTTCTCTCATCATGAATTGTTTTTCGTTGTCCTTTTTGTGAAAAGCCTTGACAAGGAGGACCTCCAATAACAACATCCACCTTTCCCTCATAGCTGCCAAAGGTTTTTTCGAGATCCAGGGCGGTAATGTCACCGACAATCATTTTTGTACCTTTGTGATTCATCTCATATGCTGCAGCAATAGAAGGATCATATTCATTTGCCAGTATTACATCAAATCCGCATTTTTCAAAACCAAGGGACAATCCGCCGACCCCGGCAAACAAATCAATCACCTTTGGTCTCATCCTCGTGCCTCCTGAATCCTATCCTGAGCTATCTTAAAATACCCCTCGTCTAACTCGATACCTATAAAATTTCGATCCGTCCGTTTGGAGACCACTCCGGTTGTACCACTTCCCATAAAAGGATCAAGTACAGTATCATTGGGATTCGACAAAATCTCAACAAAATGCTGAATGAGACTTTCTGGTTTCTGGGTAGGATGCTTGCCAAACCTGCGTTCTCCGTTGGGTGTTACAGATGTTTCAATAAAATCGTGAAACATCGCACCACCATTATTAAATGTTCCTGTTTTCTTTTTATATGTAAAATAGATCCATGCTTCTGTCGAATTTACAAAATGAAGGTTCATGTTCCTCGGCATTGGATTCGTTTTATGCCAGATTCCTGTGGTTTTATAGTAAAATCCGTGTTTTTCTGCCAACTGTATTACAGTTTCGACTTTGATGATGGCCATGAAAACTATCATGGTCCCACCTTTTTTCATTACTCTTGCAGAGGCCTTGAAAAATTCATCCATAGACTTTGACCATTCATCAAATTCCATGTCGTCCCATCCGGCAGATCCGAAAAAATTATCGCGCATTTTCTTGAGATTTGTATCTCTTTTCTTCATGAAATTGCCAAGATTGTATGGTGGATCAGTAACGATCAAATCGATAGATTCCGCATCAATTTGTTTCATGGCAGCAATGCAATCCTGATTATATAATGTTATTTCAGCCATATTAACAGCCCTTTCCTTTGCAGAATTTTACCTCATGGCGCTCTTCCCACTTTTTACCCATGCGTCCAGTTCGGAGCGTTTGAACTTCCATAAGCGCCCAATTTGATGCGCAGGGAGGTCTGTCTTTTGCTTAATCCACTTCCGTAAAGTTACTGGCTTGATGTTCAAGTATTCAGCTGCTTCTTCAAGGCTGATATAGTTGTCATCCATTCTCTCGCTCATAGCGTTCACCTCTCAAGCTACCAAAAGACATAGTAATACAAATAAAATTATAGCAGATCCCTTGCTGTTTTTCAAGCCCTTTTTGAGTATCTTTTAATATTTACTGATATTAAGTGATATTTAAGCTGGCAGATTCTCACGCTCTCTACATCTTAACGATAGCCCTACTCTGTAACGATAGCTTTTCTATCGTTACAGAGTACCGCTGAAAAGGACGAATCACCCTGGCAAGGCTACCATTCTGCCTATGCCGCCACAGTGCCAGAAATTAAAAAACCGCCCAGAAACGGCGGATTTACGGCATTTTTGAGAGTATGGAATTGTATCAATCTCGGCGTGGTTTTGTCGAGCAGTACCCCGGAAGTGGGCTCCAGCACGTTGACGATCATCTTGACCAACGATTTCGGGGTGAAGAAGACACCGTCGTCCTGGGCGATGTTCTTGGCGAATTTGTTGAGGAAGTACTCATAGATGCGGCCGATGATATCGCCGCCGACATCGTCCAGCGCGTCGTTGTTGAAGATGCGCAGCAGCTCGGCCAGCAGCTCGTCGGAGAAGATGGTATATTCCTTGGGCAGTACACCGGCCAACTGCTCGCTCTGCGCCTCCACCAAGGTCATCGCATTGTTGACGACCTCGCCCAGGCTGTTCATGGGGTGGCCCTCGGCGTTTTGCAGGTTTTGGGCCGCGATATTGGCCGGCAAATCGACCAGATAGCTGTACTGCGCCTCTCGGGGCAGGAACAGCGCGCTCTTGGCGGCGAAATCACTGGCTTCCACCGGCAGCGCACGCCCACCGCGCATGGGGCGGCTTTTTTGTATCTCGGCCTCCACCAGCTTGAACCGGCTGTAGGCATAGCGCAGGAAGATCAGCCCGAGCACCGGCATGCAGTATTGGTTGCTGGTCAACTTGGAGCCTGCGCGCAGCAGGTCCGCCGATTCCCACAGGTCTGCTTCCAGCTTGCGGATGTTCACCCCGTCCGTCATGCTTTCTGCCCTCCATTTTCCGCTGCCGGCTGCAGCTCCATGATATCGTCTATCGTGCAGCCCAGCACACCGCAGATCTTGACCAGTACCTCCACCCGGACATCCTCATTTTTGCCGAGCTTGGCCATGGCGTTGGTACTGATTTTGGCCGCCTTGATGAGCTGTGTCTTGGTCATGTTTTTGTCGATGAGCAGCTTCCAGAGCCTGTTATAACTGACTGCCATTTGATTTCTCTCCTACCGGAACAAAGAGTTCTTCTTACTGTTTTTCAGTATACCACAGTGCATGCCGGATTTCAATTCAAAATTGCATTTTTCAATCGTGCCCCCAAATCGCATTTTTGCCCTTTCAGTTCCATATATCAGTTCCACAGAGCCATACCAGTCCCCCGCCCGGTATGGCTCAATTTATTGCAAAGGAGGATTTCCCCATGGCCTTGTGCTGACTTCAATCTGCCCCAACCCATCGCCGATGCGTTGGGCGCGCTCGCCGTGGCCGTCGTTGTAGCCGCGGTGGAAGCCGCTGTCGAAAGCAGCTCTTCCGATGACGACTGAACGCCCCCTATCCCCTATCAAAGAAAGGAAATGATCATGGAACCTTGTACCGACAAAAAATCTTCCGCACCCGATACCGTCACCTGTATGCACTGCGGAGCCGCGGTCCACCCGGACGATGTCATCTGGATGGGCGACCCCCACGCTGTCCGCTATCTGCGCCGCCAGCCGCATGAGCTGATCCTCCTGACGGAAGGCGAGATCCTGCTTCTGCACAGCGACGGCGAGCAGGAGCGCTGCCAGTTCCGGCTGCACCCTGCCTGCTACAGCCGCTTTGGCATGTGGAATGACTGGACCCGCTACGGCGACCTGCCCCGAAAACGCCGCGGGTGCTACAGACAACTGCAGGACGATCTGCTGGCGACCGCCGCCAACCTCGGCTATAAGCGCAGAGATATCCAGCTGGTGAGCAACAAGGAGAGCATCGACAGCGGCACCGCCACCGGCAAGCTGATGCTGACGATGATCGGGGCGATCAACGAATTTGAGCGCCAGAACCTGTTGGAGCGCCAGCGGGAGGGCATCCAGATCGCCAAGGCCAACGGCCGCTACAAGGGCCGCTGCCCGGTGCGGGTGGACAGCGAAAAGTTCCGTGCCCTGCGCCGGCAGTACCTGCAGCGGCAGTTGACCAAGGCCGCAATGGCCCGGAAGCTGGGCATCTCCCGCCCCACGCTGGACAAGCTGCTGCAGGAGCCTTCAGCCAAGTAGGCGGCAAAATAAAGCAGAGGTCACCCATGCAAAAGATAGCCTCTGTTTTTGTAAGGAGCAGTATGTTTTCAAAAGCGCACGCAATATAAGATTCGATGTAAAAGGGACTTGTCTTGGCCTTGCGAAAAGCATATGAATGCGGTATACTAACAACAGGAAGGATGATGTGGAATGCCTGAATTATGTCGTTTTGGCGGTATGGTCATTGTAATGCTGTTTCGTGACAATCAGCATCACAATAAACCACATATCCATGTATACTATGGGGATTATAAAGCATCAGTAGGGTTGGACAGTGAAATGCTGGACGGCTCCTTGCCGAACAAGCAGTACAAGATCCTTGTGGGTTGGATGCTTTACCACGAGGAAGAGCTATATAGGGCATGGAATCAGGCTATCCAAGGCCAGCATTTTGACAAAATCAACCCGCTGTAAAGGGAGGTGTCATATGTATATCAAGAATGACATCGTATATGCTTCGGAGCCGGATGATGAGATCACCGTTACGGCCGCAAAGCCGTTGCCGTATGGTATGCTTCTGTTGACGTTCTCCTCCGGCGAGCAGCGCCTGTTTGATGTGACCTCGCTGCAAGGTGAGGCGTTTGCCCCTCTCAAGGATGCCGAGATACAAAAAACAGCGGAAATCGTACACGGATATGTGACATGGAAAAACGGCGAGATCGACTGTGCCCCTGAGTATATGTATGAGCACAGCTTTGCCTATGAAACAGATCTCGTAGGATGATTTCTGCGATGCCCGAACGCTATTGAAATGAAAGAAAGAAGAACGGTCTGCCGCGAAACAACGGCAGGCCGTTTCTTTGTTAAATGCGTGACTCCAAGACCGCAAAAACGCCGAAAACGCGGCTGCACACACGGCGCCGGGTGCGCCTATGGTGATGGGGATATACGAAAATCCCGGAATCTCTGCATCAAACAGACCGCCCGGTAAAAGCCGGACGGCCTGCCTCTTGTAATCTGTTTTCGGAAGAGCCATTCGCGGGTGTAGCCGCGGCGCTCATAGGTGGCGACCAACCGCTCGGCAATCAAATCCGGGGCCATCGTCTCGCCGATGCTCTCCTGTCCGTTCTATGCCAGCCACAATTTCAGCGGCTCGGCCTTGGGCGAGGGAATGGACTGGATGATGCACAGCAGCTGCTCGGTGGTGGCAACGTCGGTCAAATAGCGTTTGCCGTCTTTGGGTGACTTCAGTTAAGGTCGGTAGCACGCAAAAGACCGCATACAGGTGCGGCCCTGTATGCGGCAATATGGATGCGGCTCTTGCGGCAATCTGGAGTAACGTGTGGTTTTGGTTTACAAAAAAGCGACGCGCGATTGAAGGAAAATTTCAATCGTGCGTCGCTTTTTGTATGGACCATCCAGGACTTTCCCGCGCCCTGCGCGACTGCCCGCAGGGCAGGTCGCGCGCCGGCGGGACGTGTGGTTTCTCCCAAGGCAAATGGCCGCTCCCCGCTTTGTTTCTCTCGCCGCAAGGCTGTGCACCCTTTTACGCCGGCACGGGCTGTTCAAGTCCTTTTTCTTTGCCCATATGGTGGGGAGGCCCCGCGAACTTTCGTTCGCGGGGCCTCCCCACCATATGGGCCATCCAGGACTTGAACCCGGAACCAAGCGGTTATGAGCCGCCAGCTCTGACCATTGAGCTAATGGCCCGGCTGTGCCGTCTTTTGCGGCGCACATTATTATAGCAGGTTTTGCGCCGCTTGCCAAGGGGGCGGGCAGTATTTTTCGCCCCGCGCACGCATAGGCTGGCAGGGGGTGGGGGCATGCGCGGGCTCGGACAGGCATTGGCGGTGCTGGCAGCGGTCACGCTGCTGTGGGCGCTGCCAGTCCTGCTGCCGCCGGCCGATGCCGGGCCGGCGGCGGCGCCCATGCCCTCGCCCGCGCCGCTTTGCACGCCGGTCCCAGCCCCGACCGCCGCACCGGGAAACGCTGCCGTCGACCCCACCGCCGCCGCGCCCTACCGCGCCGTGTGGGTGAGCTACCTTGAATGGCAGCAGGTAGATTTCTCCTCCTCCGCCGCCTTTGCGGCCGACATCGGCGCCATGCTGGACAACATTGCTTCCTTGGGCGCCAACGTCGTGCTGGCGCAGGTGCGGCCGTTCGGCGATGCCTTATACGAGAGCGCGCTCTACCCGTTCAGCCACCTGTGCACCGGCACGCAGGGGCAAAGCCCCGGCTTTGACCCGTTGGCACTGCTTGTGGCGGCCGCGCACGCGCGCGGGCTGGAGGTGGAGGCCTGGGTCAACCCCTACCGCATCCAGGCCGGCGGCGTGCCGGCCGCGCTGTGTGCGCAGAGCCCCGCCCTGCTCCACCCGGACTGGCTCAAACAGACCACTGGCGGGACCTATCTCGACCCGGCCAGCCCGGAGGTGCGGCAGTACATCGCCGCCGGGCTGGAGGAGCTGTGCGCCAACTATGACCTGGACGGCATCCATTTTGACGATTACTTTTACCCTACCGCCGACCCCGCCTTTGACGCCGACGCTTACACCGCCTACCGCGCCGGCAGCGGCACGCTGGACCTGGCCGGGTGGCGCCGGCAGAATGTGGACGACCTGGTCGCCCTGTGCTGGCAGACCGTGCACGCGCACCCCGGCGTGCGCTTTGGCATCGCGCCGCAGGGGGACCCGGCCACCAACCTGGCCACCCAGTACAGCGATGCTGCGCGCTGGCTGGCCGTGCCCGGCTATGTCGATTACCTGATGCCGCAGCTCTACTGGGGGCTGGATTGGCCCGACCCTGCCCGCCGGCTGGATGCGCTGGCCGGGACTTGGGCGGCGTTGCCGCGCGCCGACGGCGTGACCCTGTATGCCGGGCTGGGCGCCTACCGCATCGGCAGCGGCGGGAACGGCGAGAGCTGGCTGTCCGGCGCGGCGCTGGCCGGGCAGGTGCAGGCGCTGGAGCACTTTGGCATCACCGGGGTGGGGCTGTATCGTTACGCCTCGCTGTTTGCCAACACCGAGCAAAGTGCCCTTGCACAGCAGGAATGCGCCGCGCTCGCTGCGCTGTGGGCCGCACCGCCGGCCGGTTGAAGCCCCGCACAAAACGCCTGCACCCCGCCGGGCAAGCCCGGCGGGGTGCAGCACAGAGGAGCAGAAAAAAAGCGGATCGGAAGCTGTTTTTCAGCTGTACAAAAGCAGCGTATGCGACTGCTTTTGACAAAATAAGTATACCATGCCGGCGCCCAAAATCGCAAGATGGCGGGGCCGTCAATTAAGTGAGGATTCCGGTCAATTAAGGGCCGGGCGCCCCCGTATATCGCATACGGCCCGGCGCGCCGGTCCTGTGCGGACCGGGCCGGACCGCAGCCCCGATTTACATGCCAAGGATGCTGTCCACTGTGTTGAGGAAGGCGTCCACCCCGCTCATGTCCAGCGCGGCGAAATCGGTGGTGATGCCGGCGTCGGCCAAAATGTCCTTGCTGCCGTCATAGTCGTCATGAATGGCGCGGGCACGGTCCCGCACGCCGGCCCAGGCTTGCTTGACCTGTTCGCGCTCGGCGTCGGTCAAGCCGTCCAGCCAGGCCTTGGCGTCGGCGCCCAGCGTCGCCGTCTCGGTGCCGCAGTCGGCCGCGAACGTGACGAGCGCAGCCGCCGCCTGCGCGGTCTTCAGGCTGCCGCCGGCGGCGTCGGGCTCCACGTCCAGGATGCCGCCGAGGGCCTTGTTCAGGCCCTCGGCACTGTAGGCGGTGCCGGACGCCTCCACGCCGGCGGTCTCGCCGGTGGCCGGCTCGGCGGTGTCGGTGCTGCCGGGGGCGGTATCGGTGCCGGCACGGTCCGGCATCGCATCGCCGGCATCGGTGCCGGGGGTGGCGGAGGGCGCGGCGGTGGACATGCCGCCGCTGCCGGTGTCATTGGTATTGCCGGCATCGCCGCAGCCGGCCAGCAGGGTCGCGCACAGGGCGGCCGCGGTCAAAACAGAAAGCAGTTTGCGCATGGTCATTTCTCCTTTTGTCTTTTTTCGGTGGCGGGACGGGCCGGGCCCGTCCGCCCTATAGTATGAGCCGGGGCCGGGGGCCGGCATGCACCGGCACGGGGTTACAATTTGGTGTCAGTCGTGGGTGGTTTTCTTGCCGCGGCGGCTTGCCTTGGCCGCCGTTTTGCCGTACAATAGAAGGACAAGCGATGCTCAAACGGAAAGGATCGTTTTGCGATGACCGAGTTTTTGTTTGCCTTCCTGCGTGCCGGGGTCAGCCCCTGGCACGCCGCCACCCACGCCGCCGCTTTGCTGGACGGCGCCGGCTTTGCCCGGCTGGAGGAGCCTGCCACCTGGGCGCTGGCCCCTGGCCGCGGCTACTATACGGTGCGGGACGGATCCGCCGTCATCGCCTGGCGCATGCCGCAGGGCGAGGTGTCGGGCTGGCGCATCGCGGCCAGCCATGCCGATTCGCCCGCCTGGCGACTGCGCGGCACCGCCGACGCCGCCTGCGGCGTCTACCGCCCCGGCGTCGAGGGCTACGGCAGCATGCTGATGGCCACCTGGTTCGACCGCCCGCTGACGGTGGCCGGCCGCGCCATGGTGCGCACCGCCGGCGGGCTGGAGTCCCGGCCCGTGTACCTGGACCGGGACCTGGCGGTCATCCCCAGCCTGGCCGTGCACATGGACCGCACCGCCAACGACGGCCACAAATATGACCCCGTGCAGGAGCTGCAGCCCTGCATGGGCAGCGCCGATGTCCGCCGCCTGCCCGCCCTGCTGGCTGAGACGCTGGGCGTGGCCGAGGACGACATCGTGGACAGCGATTTGTACCTGTGCGTGCGGCAGGCGCCCGTTCGTCTGGGCGCGGATGGGGAGTGGTACATGGCCCCGCACATCGACGACCTGGCCTGCGCCGCCGTCACGCTGCAGGCATTTTTGCAGGCCGGGCCTACCACCGGCGGCGTTGCTCCGGTGTGGATGCTGTTCAATAACGAGGAGGTCGGCAGCCTGACCGCACAGGGCGCGGCCAGCCATTTTGCCCGCGACGTGCTGGAGCGCATCCTGCAGGCCTCGGCAGGCGGCAGCTGCGCCGACGCGCAGGGGATGGCGCGGGCGCTGGCGGGCAGCTTCTGCCTTTCGGCCGACAATGTCCACGCCCTGCACCCCGCTCACCCCGAGACCGCGGACCCCGGCGCGCCGGTGTACCTGGGCAAAGGGCCGGTACTCAAGTACAGCGCCGCCAAGACCTATTGCACCGACGGTGCCAGCGGCGCCGTGATCCGCGAGCTGGGCCGGCGTGCCGGCGTGCCCCTGCAGGTGTTCACCAACCGGCCCGGGCGGCGCGGCGGCACCACGCTTGGCCGCCTGCTGCTGGGCAGCCTGCCGGTGTCGATGGCGGACGTCGGCATGCCACAGTGGGCGATGCATTCGGCGGTGGAGACCGCCGCTTTGGCCGACGCCGAGGCGATGCGTACGCTGGTCCGCACCTACTATGCCGCTGCCCTGGCCCCGGACGGCCGCGGCGGCTGGCAGCTGTGAGCGGAGCCGGCGGCGTTTGCGGCCGCTACGCGCCCAGCCCCAGCGGGCGCATGCACCTGGGCAACCTGTGCTGCTGCCTGCTGGCCTGGCTTTCGGCCAAGAGCAAGGGCGGGCGGGTGATCTTACGCATCGAGGACCTGGACGCCGAGCGCTGCCCGCGCCGCTTTGCCGACCTGCTGGAGGATGACCTTGCCTGGCTGGGCCTTGCCGCCGACGAGGGCGGCCGGGCCGGCGGCCCGGCCGGGCCCTACTACCAGAGCGAGCGGGCGGAAATTTATAAGCATTATTACGATATTTTGGCTGCCAGGAGCCTTGTCTACCCCTGCTTTTGCAGCCGCAATCAGCTGCACGCAGCCAGCGCGCCGCACCGGGCCGACGGGCAGGTCGTCTACCCCGGCACCTGCCGGGGCCTGGCCCCGGCCGCGGCGGCGGCGAAAGCCGCCCGCCGCGCACCCGCCTGGCGGGTGCAGGTGCCGGAGGAGGAAATCGCCTTCACCGACGGCCACCTCGGCCCTTACCGCGAAAACCTCGCCAGGGACTGCGGCGATTTCATCCTGCGGCGGGCGGACGGCGTGTTCGCCTACCAGCTGGCCGTCGTGGTGGACGACGCTTTGATGGGCGTGACCGAGGTCGTGCGCGGGGCGGACCTGCTCGCCAGCACGCCGCGCCAGCTCTGGCTCTACCGCGAGCTGGGGCTGCCGGCGCCGCGGTTTTACCACCTGCCGCTGCTGCTGGCCGCCGATGGGCGCCGACTCTCCAAGCGCGACGGCGACCAGAGTCTCGAAAACCTGCAGGCGCGCTATACGGCGGAAGAGATTATCGGCCGGCTGGCTTTCGTGTGCGGGCTGCGCCCGGCCCCGGACCCCTGCCGCCCGCAGGAGCTTGTGGCCGATTTTGACTGGGACAAGGTACCAACGCAGGACATCCGCCTGCCGGAGGGGTTGTTTTAGGGTATGGAGCATACAGTGGAACGCCGGTCCTTCCATTTTTACGGCACCGTGCAGGGGGTAGGCTTTCGCTACCGCGCCCACTGGGCGGCGCAGCACCTGGGCCTGACCGGCTGGGTGGCCAACCTGTGGGACGGCAGCGTGTTGATGGAGGCGCAGGGCGCGCCGGAACAGCTCGACAAGGTCGTGCGCGCCATCCTGAACAACAGCCGCTACATCGAGCTGACCGACCTGCAGATGAAGACGCTGCCCGTCGTCGAGAACGAGCGCGGGTTTTCGGTGCGTAGCGGCGGCGAGTACGGCTGGTAAACGGCAAGGAGGCTTTGTTTCTATGCCCGGTACGCTCTATCTGGTGGGCACGCCAATCGGTAACCTGCAGGACATCACGCCTCGTGCCGCCGCGGTGCTGGGGCAGGCGGATTTCGTCGCCGCCGAGGACACCCGCGTCACCCTCAAGCTGCTCAACCATCTGGGGCTCAAAAAGCCGCTGGTCAGCTACCATGAGCACGCGCTGCAGCACGGCGCGGCCATCCTGGACCGCGTGCAGGGGGGCGAGAGCTGCGCCGTCTGTACCGACGCCGGCATGCCCTGCATCAGCGACCCCGGCGAGCCGCTGGTGCGGGATGCCTTGGCCCGCGGCATCCCGGTGGTGCCGGTGCCGGGGCCGAGCGCCGTCGTCACAGCGGTGGCGGTATCCGGCCAGAGCACGGCGCGGTTCGTGTTCGAGGGGTTTTTGCCCACCGCTAAAAAGGAGCGCCGCGCCCGGCTGGAGGCGCTGGCGCGCGAGGAGCGCACGGCCGTTTTGTACGAGGCGCCGCACCGCCTGCGCGCCACGCTGGCCGAGCTGTGCGCGGCCTTGGGGCCAGCGCGCGGCGTAACGCTGTGCCGCGAGCTGACCAAGGTCCACGAACAGATCATCAAAACCACGCTCGGCGAGGCCGCGGCCCTGTACGAGGGCAGCGACCCGCGCGGCGAGTATGTGCTGGTGCTGGCCAGCGCCGCGCCCGCGGCCGTTGATGCGGGGGCCCCCACGCTGGAGCAGGCCATAGCTGCGGCCCGCGCCCTGCTGGCCCAGGGCCTGCCCCCCGCCGCGGCGGCACGCCAGGCCGCCGCCGGCACCCCCTTTGCCAAAAACGAGATCTACCGCGCCCTGATCCAGGACGCGGATGAGGAGTGATGCGAATTGCCCAAAATACGGATCCTGGTGGTCAGCGACGTGCACGGCGAGGTGACCGCGCTGCGCTGGCTGCTGCGCCATGAGCAGGCCGACGCCATGTTCTTTTTGGGCGACGGTCTGCGCGATGTCGACCGTGCCATAGCGCTGGAGCAGGAGCAGGGGCACCCGCCGCGCTGGCCCATTTACCGCGTGCGCGGCAACTGCGACACCGGCTGCCCCGACCCCATCGAGGCGCTGGCCCCCTTTGGCGGCGTGCTGTTTTTCTACACCCACGGCCACGCCTACGGCGTCAAGACCGGCAGCGAGCGTTTGGCCGAGGCGGCCGCCGCCCGCGGCGCCGACGTGGCGCTGTACGGCCATACGCACGAGCCGGACCTGGAAAAATCGCTGGCCGGGCGGCCGGCGGTGTTCAACCCGGGGGCGCTGCTGCGCGGCAGCTACGGCGTCATCACAGTGCAGGACGGGCAGCGCAGCTTTGGCTGGCGCCGGGTGCCGCCGCTGTGAGCGCGCCGGTGTTCTGCCTGCCCCGGGCGGACAGCACCAACGCCTGGGCCAAGGCCCACCCCGACCGGTCGGGCGGCGTGTGGGCAGTGTACACACTGGATCAGACCGCCGGGCGCGGCCGTTTGGGCCGGGCTTGGGCCGGCGCCGCCGGGCAGGCGCTCTATTACACCGCCGTTCTGCCCTGGGCCCCGGCGCAGCTGCCTGCGCTGGGGCTGCTGGCCGGCCTGCTGGTGTGCGAGGCGCTGCAAGATCGCTACGCCCCCGGCCCGGACCTTACGCTCAAATGGCCCAACGACGTACTGCTGGCGGGCAAAAAGCTCGCCGGCATCCTGTGCGAGGGCGTGCCGGGGCGGGACAAGACCGTGTGCGGCATCGGCATCAACCTGTGCCAGCCGGCGGCGGTTTTTGCCGCCGCCGGTCTGCCCCACGCCGCCAGCCTGGCCATGCTGGGCATCGGCGCCGACGCCAAACGCGATGCCGCCCCCCTGGCCGAGGCGCTGACCGATGCCCTTGCGCGCGAGGCGCCAATGCTCGCCGCACAGGGCTTTGCGCCGTATCTGGACCGCTACCGCGCCGCCTGCGTCAACCTCGGCCGGCGCGTTGCCTGGGACGGCGGCGCCGGCACGGCGCTGGACGTGGACGAGTCCGGCCGCCTGCTGGTGGCCGAGGACGGCAGCGGCACGGTGCGCCTGTTCACCGGCGAGGTGAGCGTGCGCGGCATCTACGGTGCCCTATAAGCAGGAAGATTTAACAGTTTATTCATACCAGCATCATAGTTTTTTCTTATTAGGGTGGTATCCTGTAAACACAGGGACGGAGCCGCAACCGTACCCTGAACATGATTCCTCCTCACACCGAGCGATACCCCAAAATGTCCCCCTGCCGCCGCAAGCAGGGGGACAAACTTTGCGCACGGCGGGCTATGCCCGCCGCACACGCGCAGCGTGTGGCGCAAACGCCCGGAGCGTTGAGCGAGGGCGAAACCGAAATATACGTCCGCGAACGCGGACCATAAAATGGCCCCCTTAGTACCCCCACCGTCGCGAAAAGCACCGTGCGCATGCCTTGCAGGCGACTTGCACGGTGCTTTTCGCTCTGGATGTATCGGCCTTGTCGGCGCATGTCCGCCAAGGCCGATGGATTTAAAATGTCTTACCGGTCTGTCAGTTTACCCGCGGGTGCCCTCGACACTGGAGTCGGTGCTGAAGCCCTGCAGGTCGGTGGGGTTGAGGTCGGCGTTCCAGGTGCCGGCCGCCTCCTCGGCAGCCTGGTCGGCCTTGGCGGCCTCGCTCAGGATCGTGGTGCCGCGGCGGTACTCGGCCGGCCAGGGGTTGTCGGGGTTGGGGTCGGTGGGGTCCCAGCCGCGCAGCGCCTCGTCCGCGGGGTCGGTGTGGATGGTGCCGGGCTTGCCCATCGGGCCGGGGTCGTCGGCGATGTCATAGATGACGACCGGCGTGCCGATGGGGCAGTGGGTGTAGATCCAGCGTACGTCCCGCACGGCCAGCCGGATGCAGCCCAGCGACACCGGCTTGCCCAGGTCATTGTACTGGTCATATTCCAGGTCGTCCTGGTGCTGGGTGTAGTACGGCACGCTGTGGAACAAAATGCTGTTGACGATGCGGGTCGCATACTGCCCGTAGCAGGGGCCGTAGAGCAGCTGCCAGCCGTACTTGATGGGGGTATAGAAGTACCCGGCCGGGGTGTCGGGACCCGTCGAGCAGACCATCGCCATATAGGGCACGGTGTAGCGGCCGTCGCTGTCCGGCGTGTAGACGGTGACGGTGTCGGCCGCGCGGTTGACGGCGATGAGGTAGGGGTACTCGTCCGGCATCTGCAGGCCGGAGGTCTCCTGCCAGCGGCTGATGGCATCGATCGCACTGTTGCGGTCGGCGCGCACGCCGTCCACGCTGGCGGTAAAGCCCTGGCTCTGGTAGACGGGGTCGGCCTCCAGCTGGTCCATCAGTGCCCTGCCGGCGGCGTTCCAGCCGTCGGGGTCATGGATGACGGCGGCGGTGCCGGTGCACAGTGCCTCGGTCTCGGCGGCCACGGCGGCGATGCGGTCCTCGGCCGTGGTGCGGCTGACACCGGCCGCCGCGGCCAGCGCCTCGTCGTCAATGGGGGGCGGGGTCACCTCGGGCGTGGCCTCCGGCTGCGCCGCCTCGTCCGCCGCCGCATTGTCGGCGGTGCCGGCGTCCGGCTTGTCGGCGCCGGCGTCCCGCAAAAGCACCCACAGCAGGATGCCGCCCACCACCAGCACGGCGGCGCCGATGCCGGCGTACTGCAGCAGCTTTTTGCGCTTGGCCGCCTCGGCCATCTTTTGGCGGCGGTAGGAAAACTGCCCGGAATCGTTCTGCGGGCTCTTGTCCATAGGGGGTGCCTCCTTCCCGTATTTGCAGCGTCCTGTATGCAGTATTGCGTGTCAGCGGCGCGGGTATTCGGTCGCGACGAAACGTTCCAGCGCCGCAAAGCTGCGGCGGACCTTCTCGGTGGGGATACAGTAGGCCATGCGAAACCACCCCGGGCAGCCGAAGCTGTCACCCGGAACAAGCGCCAGGTCGTACTTTTTGGCCTTCTCACAGAAGGCGACGGAATCCGCCTCCAGCGCCTTGGGGAAGATGTAGAACGTCCCGCCCGGCCGCTGCACGGTAAAGCCAAGCTTGCGCAGCTCGGCATAAATGAGCTCCATATTCTCGGCGTACACACCAAGGTCGCTGGTGTCCTCCAGGCATTCGGCGACGGCCAGCTGGATGAGGCTGGCCGGGCAGTTGTGGCCGGTGCCGCGGCTGATCTGGGCAAACATCGCCACCAGCTCATCGGCGCCCTCGCAGGCGGGGTGCACGGCCACATAGCCGATGCGCTCGCCGGGGATGCTCAGGCTCTTGGAGAAGGAATAGCACATCAGCGTGTCGGCATAGTATCGGGCGGGGCAGGGCACGGTGCCGCAGTAGGAGATCTCGCGGTAGGGCTCGTCGGAGATGAGGAAGATGTGATGCCCGTACCGCTCGCCCGCCGCCGCCAGCAGCGCGGCCAGCCTTTGCAGCGTCGCCTCGCTGTAGACGGCGCCGCTGGGGTTGTTGGGGCTGTTGATGAGCACGGCGGCGGTGTCTGCGTCAAGCAGGGATTCGAGAGCGGCAAAATCGATCTGGAAATCCTCGGTGCGCGGCGGCACGACGCGCAGCTCCAGCCCTGCGCCGGTGACGTAGGGCCCGTATTCCGGGAAAAAGGGCGCCACGGTGATGACGTTCTGCCCCGGCGTGCCGACGGCGCGCAGCGCGTGGGACAAGGCCCCGGCGGCGCCGCTGGTCATGAAGATATGCTCCGCTGTCCACGGCAGCCCGAAGCGCCTTTGCAGGCTGGCGGCGACGGCCGCGCGCACGCCGGGCAGCGTGAGCGAGGGGCTGTAGCCGTGCAGGGCGACGGTGTCGGGGTTTTGCAGCAACCGCTGGCAGACGGCGGTGAAATGCGCCGGGCAGGGCACGCTGGGGTTGCCCAGCGAGTAGTCGAACACGTTGTCATAGCCGATCTCGGCCCCGCGGGCGGTGCTCCACTCGCTGAGTTGACGGATGACCGAGCGTTCCTGCAGCATATCGATGTATTGCCGGTTGAGCATGGGTGCTCCCCCTCCTTTTCTGGTTTACTGCGGCAACAGGATGGCGCGCAGCGCCGGCACGTCGGCGGCGAGCGCCTCAGCCCCGGCGGCGGTGAGCTCCGCCCTGGTCCGGAAGCCCCACAGCACGCCGCAGCACACAAGCCCGGCGTTGTGGGCAGTGTGCACGTCGACGTCGCTGTCGCCGACGAACAGCGTCCGCGCCGGGTCGGCGTCCAGCTCGGCCATCAGTGCCAGCACCCCCTGCGGGTCCGGCTTGGTGGGTACGCCGGGGCGCGCGCCGTGCACGGCGGCAAAGGTCCCGGCGCCGAAATAGTGGGCGACGATGCGCTTGGCGAAGGCATCGTTTTTGTTGGAGAAGACGGCCTGCTGCACGCCGGCGGCGTTCAGCGCCGCGAGCAGGTCCCGGATGCCGGGATAGGGGTGCGTTTCGTCCATCATGTGGGCGGCGTACTCGCTCTCGAATTGTTTCAGCGCCGCGGCCAGCGTGGCCGCATCGCGCTGCTGCGGCGGGGCGATGCGCTCGACCAGCTTGGGGATGCCGTTGCCGACGAAGCCGCGGTAGGCATCCGCCGCGTGCGGCGGCCAGCCGCGGGCGGCACACACCCGCTCACCGGCGGCGGCCAGATCGCCCAACGTATCGAGCAGGGTGCCGTCCAAATCAAAGATCACGGTGCGGTAAATGCCGGTCCACCTCTTTTTTCAGTGCTTTCGTTTTTTATTATAGAGCGCTTTTTGCCAAACGGCAAGGGGGTAGCGCCCCTTTGTTTGTAAAAAAGCGGGCACAAGGGCTGGATTTTTGCCGGCGATGTGCTACAATATACAGTAGTATGACCGTATGAAGGGAGCCAGGTATGGAATTTCTGCTGGAGGTCTTGAAGGCCGTCGCCTACGGCGTGATCGAGGGCATCACCGAATGGCTGCCCATCTCGAGCACCGGGCACATGATCCTGGCCGAGCAGGTGCTGCAGTTCACGCTTTCCGACGCGTTTATCGAGATGTTCCGCGTCGTCATCCAACTGGGGGCCATCCTGGCCGTGGTGGTGCTGTACTGGAAAAAGCTGTGGCCGTTCTGTGCCGACAACGGGCGCGACAGCGGCTTTGCCCGCCACCTGCGCTGGCCGGTGCTGTGGCTGTGGTTCCGCATCATCGCGGCCTGCCTGCCGGCGGCGGTGCTGGGCATCCTGCTCGATGACTGGATGGACGAACACCTGTACAACAGCGTGGTCGTCGCGCTGATGCTGATCTTGTACGGCGTTGCGTTTATCTTGCTGGAGCGCCGCCCGCGCGCGCCCACCACGGTGCGGCTGGGGCGCATCACCTACAAGCAGGCGTTTTTGATCGGGGCCTGGCAGGTGCTGGCGCTGGTGCCGGGCACCTCGCGCAGCGGCGCCACCATCCTGGGCGGCATGCTGTGCGGGCTGAGTCGGCCGGTCGCCAGCCAATTCACCTTCTTCCTGGCCATCCCGGTGATGGCGGGGGCAAGCCTGCTCAAGCTGGTCAAGTTTTTTGCCGCCGGCAACACGCTGCTGGCCGGCGAGGTCGCCGTGCTGCTGATCGGCTGCGCGGTGGCGTTCGCGGTGTCGCTGCTGGCCATCCGCTTCTTGATGGACTATGTCAAGCGGCACACCTTCACCGCCTTTGGCTGGTACCGCATCGCGCTCGGCGTGGTGGTGTTGGCCATCTGGCTGGTGCAGACGGTGCGGGGCGGCGGCACCGCCCCGGTCCCGACGCCCACGCCACCGGCCTGACGCAAAGAGAAGGCTCGGCAAACCTCGCCAAGTCGCCTGCGCCTCCCCTTTGGATTCTCTCTATCGCAAAAAATCGCACCCGCATGCCTAGAGGCGACTTGGGTGCGATTTTTTACTCTAGAAGTATCGGCCTCGTCGGCGTCTCCGGCCTAAGAGCCGCACTTTATGCGGTTGGCCTACGACGTGCGCCTGCGGGCGCAAACACGCCCGCCGATGCCGATAGATTTAAATACCTCTCGCCTTTAATGCCGGCGCCGGACGCCGCGCTCCTGCTCGACGGCGAACAGGATGAAGAACACCGCCATGCCCACGATGGCTGCCCCGGCCAGCACCAGCAGCAACGCGCGGAAGAAGCGGATGTCAAAGCCGCCGCGCAGCGCCTCGGTGACGCCGTCCACCCCGCCGGTGCTGCCGGCAGCGGTGTCGGCGCTGGTCAGCGCCCCCTGCGCGGCTTGGGCCGCGTCGCTCTCGCCCAGCGCGTTGAGGGCGTCGATGAGTGCCTCCGGCGCCAGCGTGAGCATGCGCACCTCGACGTCGGTGTAGACGGTCTCGCCGTTCACGGCACCGGACAGGTACTCCGCCAGCAGCTCGCTGGCCGCTTGCAGGGCGGGCTGGGCCTCCGGGTCGAGCTGCCAGCCGTCCTGCTGCCACAGGCCGTTGATGTACAGCAGCAGCTGCATACCGGTATCGTTGACCAGCGTATCATACACCGTCTGCCGGAACGTGCTCTGGCGGCCGGTATCGATGGTGCCAAAGCTTAAGCCGATAAAGTTGTAGGCGCGGTCATAATCGGTCAGGTAGGCATAATAGTCCCGCATCAGGTCCGCCAGGCGCGTGCCCGCGCTGATGCGGGAGCCCAGGACTACGGCATCCATATCGGCGCGCAGGTCCTCGTCGCCAAAGCTGCTCCGGGTGCCGTCGTCCGGGATGTTGAAGGTCTGCGTCATCAGGGCCTTGTACCCATCCACATCGCTGGTCTGCCCCAGATAGCTCTGGGCCAGCTGCATGCAGTCGCCGCCCCAGCTGCCGGTGATGGGGATGCCGATGTAGACAAGCTCGGTGGCGGCCAGCATGTGGCTGAAATCGATGTTTTGCCCCCCGGGCAGCGTGACGCTGCGGGTCCCCTGCAGCTCCGCCACCTCCGGCGCCTGTTGGGCGACATACTGCTCAAACTCCGGGTCGCGGGCGCCGGCGGTCAGCTGCCAGATGGCGGTATTGTACTCCCCCACGCGCGTGTAGGAAAGCATCAGTCGGATGGGGTCCTGCTCCTCGCTGCTGTTGCTGGCGGCGTACTCCTCGGCCACGGTCTGCAGCCGGTCCAGGTAGCCGAGCAGGGTCTCGTAGTCAGCCGCATGGGCCGGCAGGGCCAGCACACAGGCCAGGATCAGCCCCGCCGCCAAGGCCCAAAGCTGTTTTACGGTCTTCGTTTTGCCCACCTCCGGCGTCTTGCGTTGCTTGTACCACTATACCACAACAAATTGCGTTTGTAAAGCTGTATCGAACAATATACAGCATGCCGCCGCCCCGGTCCCGCCGGGACGGCGGCAAAATTTCCGCAGATCTACAGCGCCGCCAGCACCTTGTGCAGCACGGCGAGGGCGGCATCGATGTTGGCGTCCGAGAGCACCAGCGGCGGCAGCAGGCGCAGGCGGCTCTTGGCGGTCAGGACCAGCAGGCCCTCGCGCTCACAGGCCGCGCGCACGGCGGCGGCGGTGATGTCCTCGCGGTCAAAGGCAAGGCCGAGCATCAGGCCAAGGCCGCTGACGGCGGCCACATGGGGCAGTGCCTCCAGCCCGGCGCGCAGGCGGGCGGCCTTTTGGCGCACACCGGCCAGAAACACCTCGTCCAGCGTATCCAGCACGGCGTTGGCGCCGGCGCAGGCCACCGGGTTGGCCCCAAAGGTGGAGCCGTGGCTGCCGGCGCCCATATGTTCGGCGACCTTCCCGCGCATCAGCACGGCGCCGATGGGCAGACCGCCGCCCAGGCCCTTGGCGCTGGTCACGATGTCCGGCAGGATACCGTACTGCTCAAACGCAAACAGCGTGCCGGTGCGGCCGATGCCGGTCTGCACCTCGTCGACGATGAGCAGGATGTCCTTTTGGGCGCAGAACTCCGCCAGCGCCCCCACATAATCGGCGTCCAGCGCCACCACGCCGCCCTCGCCCTGCACGAGCTCGACGAGCACGGCGCAGGTATGTTCGTCCGCGGCGGCGGTCAGCGCCGCCATGTCGCCCGCCGGCACATAGGCGAACCCGGCCGGGAAGGGCCCGAAATCACGGTGGAAGACCTCCTGCCCGGTGGCGGTCAGGGTGGCCAGCGTGCGCCCGTGGAAGCTGTTCTGCAGCGTGATGATGCCGCTGCGCGCCGGGCCGTAGAGGTCCACGCTGTACTTGCGGGCCGCCTTGATGGCGCCCTCGTTGGCCTCGGCGCCGGAATTGCCGAAAAACACCTTGTCAAGACCGGTGCGCGCGCACAGCGTTTCAGCCAGAGCAATGTAGGGCGGGTTGTAGTAGAGGTTGCAGGTGTGCTGTAAGGTGCCTGCCTGCTGCGTGACGGCCTGCACCCAGGCCGGGTGGCAGTAGCCGAGCGAGTTGACCCCGATACCGCTGGTAAAATCGAGGTAGGCGTTGCCCTCGGCGTCCCACGCGGTCAGGCCCTGCCCGCGCACCAGCGCCAGCGGGCTGCGGGCGTAGGTGGGCAGGACGTGGGCGGCGTCCTGCCGGATCAGGCTGGCAGTGTCCATCAGGCGTCCTCCTTTTTCTCATACAGCAGCGTGCCGGAGCCGCGATCGCTGAACAGCTCCAGCAGCAGCGCGTGCGGCACGCGGCCGTCGATGATGACGGCCTCCTTGACGCCGGCGCGCACGACGCGGGCCAGCCCCTCGAGCTTGGGCAGCATGCCGCCGCTGACGGTGCCGTCGGCCTCGAGCGCCGGCAGCTCGCCGAGCTCGATCTCATGGATGAGGGTGTCCTCATCGTTCGGGTCCCGCAAAACGCCGGCGATGTCGGTCATGGAAATGAGCTTCTGCGCGCCCAGCGCCACGGCGATGGCCGCGGCGGCGGTGTCGGCGTTGACGTTGTAGGGCGTGCCGTTTTTGTCCATGCCGACGGTGGCGACGACGGGGATGAACTGGTCCGCGAGCAGATGCTCAAGCAAGGTGGTGCGCACCTGCCTGACCTCGCCCACATAGCCGAGGTGGCTGCCGTCGGGCGCGGTCTTGCGCTCACAGATCAGCGTATGGCCGTCCATACCGCAAAGGCCCACGCCGCGGCCCTTGAGCAGCGCGACGAGGTCCTTGTTGACCTGCCCGGCCAGCACCTGCTGCACCACCGCCATGGTGGGGGCGTCGGTGTAGCGCAGGCCGCCCACAAAGCGGGACTCCAGCCCCAATTTTTTGAGCATCTGGTCGATGGCCGGGCCGCCGCCGTGCACCAGCACCACCCGCACGCCGAGCAGCGTGAGGGTGACAAGGTCGTTCATCACGGCCTGCTTGAGCGTCTCGTTGACCATGGCGTTGCCGCCGTACTTGATGACGACGGTCTTGCCGTGGTATTTCTGGATGTAGGGCGTCGCCTCGGAAAAAAGCAGCGCCATCTCCTCGTTTTTCATCGCTGTCCCCCGGTCGCACCTGTTCAGGTGCGGTAGTCGCCGTTGATCTTGACATAGTCATAGGTCAAATCGCAGCCCCAGGCCTTGGCGGCGGCGCTGCCGCAGCCCAGATCGACATGGATGCCGATCTCGTCCTCCTGCAAGATGACGGCGGCCTCCTCCTCGCTGTAGGGATGGTGGGCGGCGTTCTCGCAGACGTAGATCTCCCCGGCCTTGCTCTTCAGCCACACGCAGGTATGGCGGATATCAAAATCGCCCGGCGTGTAGCCGATGGCGCAGAGGATGCGCCCCCAGTTGGCGTCGGCGCCGAACATTGCCGCCTTGAACAGCGTCGAGCTGATGACGCTCTTCGCCACGGCGCGGGCGGTGGCAAGGTCCGGCGCGCCGGTGACCGTGCATTCCAGCAGCTTGGTCGCGCCCTCGCCGTCGCCGGCGAGCTCACGGCACATCGCCTCGGCGACCTCGGTCAGGGCCGCCGCAAAGGTGGCATAGTCCGCCGTGCCGGGCGTGAGCGGCGCGTTGCCGCAAAGGCCCGAGGCCAGCAGCGTGACGGTGTCGTTGGTGGAGGTGTCGCCGTCCACCGAGATCTGGTTGAAGGTCGCGGGGACGACCTCATTTAAAATCCCTTGCAGCACATCCGGCGCCACGGCGGCATCGGTGGTCATGAACAGCAGCATGGTGGCCATGTTGGGGTGGATCATGCCGGAGCCCTTGGCGATGGCGCCGATGCGGCAGGGTCTGCCGGAAAGCGTGAACTCCACCGCCTTCTGCTTGGGGTGGGTGTCGGTCGTCATGATGGCCTCGGCGGCGGCCAGGCTGCCTGCCGGGCCGTGGTCCAGCGCCGCGGCCGCGGCCGGGATGCCGCGCGCAAAAGGCTCCAGCGTCATCGCCTGCCCGATGACCCCGGTGGAGCTGGGCAGGATATCCCCGGCCGGCAGGCCCAGCGCCGCCGCAGCCAGGTCACAGGTGGCCAGCGCCAGCTCCCGCCCGCCGGGGGCGCAGGTGTTGGCGTTGCCGCTGTTGACGAGGATGGCCTGTGCATAGCCGTCCTTGAGGTGTTCACGGTCGATGTCGATGGGGTGGCCGTGCACCTTGTTGGTGGTGTAGCAGGCGGCGGCGGCGCAGCGCACGTCGGCCCGGATGATGGCCAGGTCCTTTTTGGCGTTGTTGTGCCGGATGCCGCAGTGCACGCCGGCGGCGGCAAAGCCCTTTGGCGCGCAGATGCCGCCCGCGACCGATTGATATGCCATGAAAATTCCTCTTTCCGCGTTCTTTTACAGGCTCAGGCCGGCCGTTTCGGGCAGGCCGAGCATCAGGTTCATGTTCTGCACGGCGGCGCCGGACGCGCCCTTGCCGAGGTTGTCGAACAGGGCGGTGACGGCGGTGCGGTCGCCGTGGCCGGTCACATACAGCGTCAGGCTGTCGCGCCCGGCCATGGCGTTCGCATACAGGGCCGGGACCGCGTCCGGCGGCGCCACCGTGATGAGCGCCTGCCCGGCATAATGCTCCGCCAGGCATTGCCAGACCGCCGCGGCGTCCAGGCCCGGCAGCGGCACCGTCGTCGCCATGCCCTTGTAATAGTCGTCCACCACCGGCACGAACACCGGCGGCTTGTCCAGCCCGCAGACCGTTTGCATCTCGGGCAGGTGCTTGTGCCGCTGGGCCAGGCCGTAAGGTGACGGAGCGTATAAACTTTGTGTTTTATCCGTTTCGTATTGTTTGATCATCTTTTTGCCGCCGCCAGAATAGCCGGTCAGCGAGAAGCAGCCAAGCTCGGCGCTTTTGGGCAGCAGGCCGGCGGCGACAAGCGGCGCGGCCACGGTGATGAAGCCGGTGGCGTGGCAGCCGGGGTTGGCCACGCGTTTGGCGCCGGCGATGGCTGACCGCTGCGCGGCCGAGAGCTCCGGCAGGCCGTAGACCCAGCCCGGCGCCGTGCGGTGCGCGGTCGAGGCGTCGATGACACGGGTGTGCGGGTTGGTGATCAGGGCAACAGCCTCGCGCGCGGCGTCGTCCGGCAGACAGAGGAAGACAATGTCGGCCGCGTTGAGCGCCGCGGCGCGGGCGGCGGGGTCCTTGCGGTGCGCCTCGTCCAGCGTATGCAGCGTGATGTCGGTGCGGGCGGCGAGGCGGTCGTAAATTTGCAGGCCGGTGGTGCCGGCGGACCCGTCGATAAAGACCTCAGCCATGCTGCGCCTCCAGTGCTTCCCGCGCGGCCTTGACCTGCGCGAGCACGCTCGCCTTGGCGGGGCCGCCGTAGCTGGCGCGCCCCTCGCAGCAGGCCGTCAGGTCGATGGCGGCGTAGACGTCGTTTTCAAACAGCGGGCTGAAGGTCCTGAACTCATCGAGCGTCAGCTCCTCCAGCGTTTTGCCGTGGTCGATACAAAAGGCCACCATGCTGCCGGTGCACTTGTAGGCATCGCGGAAGGGCAGGCCCTTTTTGGCGAGATAATCGGCGCAGTCGGTGGCGTTGATAAAGCCCCTGGCCGCGGCGGCGCGCATGTTGGCGGGCAGCGGTGTCATGGTGGCGAGCATCGGCGTCAGCGTTTTTAAGCACAGGGCCAGCGTGTCGACGGCGTCAAAGATCGCTTCCTTGTCCTCCTGCATGTCCTTGTCATAGGCAAGCGGCAGGCCCTTCATCATCGTCAGCAGCGTGTTGAGGTCGCCGTAGACGCGCCCGGTCTTGCCGCGGATGAGCTCGGTCACGTCGGGATTTTTCTTCTGCGGCATGATGGAGGACCCGGTCGTGAAGGCGTCGTCCAGCTCGATGAACTTGAACTCCCAGCTGCACCACAAAATGATCTCTTCTGACAGGCGCGAGAGGTGCATCATGCAGAGGCTGAGCGCCGCGCAAATTTCAACACAGAAATCCCGGTCCGAAACGCCGTCGATGGAATTTTGGCAGGGCGCGGCAAAGCCCAGCACGGCGGCCGTGTCGAACCGGTCAAGCGGGTAGGTGGTGCCGGCCAGCGCCCCGCTGCCCAACGGGCACTCGGCGTCCATGCGGCGCACGGCGTCGGCCAGGCGGCCCTTGTCGCGCAGCAGCATCCGCACATACGCCATGAGCTGGTGGCCGAAGGTCACGGGCTGGGCGCGCTGCAGGTGCGTGTAGCCGGGCATCACGTACCCGGCCCCGGCCTCGGCCTGCGCGCACAGCGCCCCGATCAGCTCCGAGAGCTGCCCCTGCAGCCCGGCGCAGGCGCCGCGCAGCCACAGCCGCAGATCTAGCGCGACCTGGTCGTTGCGGCTGCGCCCGGTGTGCAGACGCTTGCCGGCCGAGCCGATGCGCGCCGTCAGCGTCTGCTCGACAAAGGTATGTACGTCCTCGGCGGCCGGGTCGACGGACAAGGCGCCGTTCTCGACGTCGGCCAGAATGCTCTTGAGCCCGGCGTGGATGGCGTCTTTGTCCGCCTCGGAAATGATGCCCTGCCTGGCCAGCATGGCGCTGTGGGCCAGACTGCCGGCGATGTCCTCGGCCAGCATGCGCGCGTCAAAGCGGATGGAGGAGTTGAAATCGTTCACGCGGTCGTCCACAGCCTTGGACGCCCGCCCCTGCCAGAGCTGCGGCATGGCGTTCTCCTTTTATGTTCAGTCCTGCGGCCACTTTTTGGCCAGCTTGGCGCGCTCGGCGATGGGCAGGCCAAAGAGATTGATGAAGCCGGCCGAATCCTTCTGGTCGTAGTCGTCGTCCTCGCCGAAGCTGGCGGTCTGCTCGTCGTACAGCGTGTAGGGACTGGTGACGCCGGCGTTGATGAGGTTGCCCTTGTACAGCTTGAGCGTGACGTCGCCGGTGACGGTGGCCTGCAGGCTGTCGGTGAAGGCGGAGAGCGCCTCGCGCAGCGGGGTGAACCACTGGCCGTTGTAGACGAGCTCGGCCATCTTTTGGGCCACCATCTCCTTGAAATGGAAGCTCTCTTTATCCAGCGTCACGGTCTCGAGCACGTTGTGCGCCTTGTACAGGATGGTACCGCCGGGGGTCTCGTAGACGCCGCGGCTCTTCATGCCGACGAGGCGGTTCTCGACGATGTCCAACAGGCCGATGCC
>CANRLV010000019.1 GCA_947631565.1 uncultured Gemmiger sp.
GAAAGGCGACCGCTTGTCTGCACTCTTTCGTCTCTATTTGTGCCGACAGCTTTGCGGTCGGCATGGTGATTAAAATGGAGCACGTTGTTTTTGCGGTCTACAAGGACGCCGAATTCTACAACCGCCGACCGCCCGCCATCTACCCCACGGAATACCGGGCGCAGCTGCATTTGAACGATGCCGACTTTGACGCGCTGCGGCGGTCGCTGGATGCAAGCGGTAAGATCTCCATAGGCACGGTAAAGGACATTGACGCGCTGCAGGGCACACAAATCGGCGCGATAATCGACCAGGTAAATCTGGCCATGGTTACGGACAGGTTCGCCCGGAGCCCCGCCGACCGGCTCGGCAACGGTGTATTTGGCATAAGGATAGACCTGGACGGAAAGGATGTGGGCCCATGAAAAACGGTCTTTACCTTGTGTTCCGCTGCCGGATGTGCGGCTCCCTGTTCGAGGAAAAATACGACCGCCCGAAGGACTTGAACGGCAACCGCAAGACGCCGGAAGAATTCATTGAGCACATCGGGGCGCAGTCGAGTTGGATTGTTTCAACGCACAACTGCACCCCGGACAGCGGCAGCAACCCGGACACCTACGGCTGCGGGCAGCTTGTCGGCGCCCGCATCTACAAGGTCGCCGAGCGGGAAAGTTCCAACGATTCGGTGGGCAGCCCGGCTGCTGACGGTCAGGAAGAAAAGGCCGACGCCCCGCCGAGCGTGGCCGAGGTCGCCAAGGCTGCCACAGACGCCGGCATGAGATACGGCCGGTATGTCCAGATGATGCAGCAGAAGAAAGCCCAGGCGCAGCCGCGGCCGCCGGTGACAACCTGCTGCGCACCCGCGCCGAAACAGCCGGAGATCTCGGAGGAAGAATGGAACCAGATCGGCCAGGACGAGCCGGAAGAGCCAGCGCCGGAACCGATGCCAGCGCCGGCCCCCAAACGCAGATGCTCCAAGTATTCGCCTGAGACCAGAGCCGACGCCGTGCGGCTGGCCGTGGAGAGCGAGGGCAGCCTAAAGGACACGGCCGAGCGCATCGGCATCCCGTACGCCACGCTATACAAATGGGTCTGTGATTTCCGCGAATCGCAAAAATAGGAGGTGCCGCCACAATGGCAGAACTGTACACGCCCGAGGACGTCCTTGCTCACTGGAAAGCGGGCCGGAGCCAAAAGGCCATGGACGAAGAAGCCGAGGTTGAGCAAATCGAAAGAGACCTTGACACGGCCACCAAGTTCTTGAACGATGCCATAGACCGCTACCGCAAGAAAAAGCTGCGGGCAAAGAGCAAGGCGGCGGCAACGACCAAAGACCCGTTTGCGGAGATCGCGGAATACGGCAGCCGAACCGAGATCCAGGATGCCTATGGCTGGGGTTTTATCACCGAGAGCCGTATGGACTACCTGCTGAATCTTTGGGATATCCGCGCGGACCAGGCGCAGAAGCAGGCCGGCCCGTACACTGACGGCGTGACTGAAATGCTGGAAAGGGCAAAAGGTCACTTCCTCAGCGCCGAGCAAGATGAAAAGCTGATGGCCTACTACAAGAAGTGCCGCGAAATGCGGGCCGCTGCGGAGCAGATTGCCAAAGAGAATATTGACCGGGCCCGCGCCCGGACGCGGATCTGACAGGAGGACCTAACATGTGGCAAACAGTGTATTACATCATCGGATCGGTTTGCACGGTTGCCCTGACGTGGTACGGCATTTCTTCGCTTTCCCATGAAAAGGTGCGAAAAGACCGCGTTCAATGCGAGAGGTGCAAATTCTGCGTGGAGGTTTACTCCGACAACAGAACGAGATGCGACGAGTATGGCGTTTTCAGCTATAAATACCGACCAAGGTACTGCAGGCATTTTTTACCTAAAGACAAGAAAGTTGAAAGTAACTGCAAACCTGTTGAGAGTAGCGCGAAAAGCGAGGCGCAGCATGATACCAGAGTATAAAGCCGGCGATCTGGTCCAGCCATGGGGCACCAAGCGCGCCCAGGCCGGCCGGAGAAAACGCCGGAATGGCATCACCATCGGCGTGATACTGCAAGTCTACCTCGACATGCTGCAGATACAGTGGTCGGTCGATGGCAAAGAGAACGGTGAGCCGGTCTGGTGTATGTCGTTTACCGTGGAACCGGCCGACGATACGGGCCGGAAACAGTAAATCAGGAATAAACAATTTTGTTGAAAAGGAGCCGAACATGAATACATTTTTACCGGAATGTATGTACCCCGACGCGGGCCGCATGGCCCTTGGCGAGGTCATGAAGCGCATCGAGCGCGGCGAAATCCTCCAAAGCACGGCGCTGTCGCTCGACGCAGACAGAACCTTGCATTTTGAAATCGGCGGTATGCCCGCCTTTATGCCCTATGACAGATGCGCCCTTGTGCCCGCCGGGCAGGAAATGAAGCCAGTGGTCGCGATGACGCGGGTCGGGCAGCCGACGTGCTTTGTGGCCATGAACACCGCGAAACAAATCGTGCCGGCAGCATCGCAGATCGCCTGCATGGTGTCGCGGGCGGCGGCGCAGGAGTTGTGCCAGACCGAATACCTGGACAAGCTGAACCTCGGCGATATCATCCCGTGCGTGGTTACAAGTATTGCGCCGTTCGGCGCGTTCTGCGACGTCGGCTGCGGGATATCGGGCCTGCTGCCCATCAGCTATATTTCCGTCTCGCGCATCAGCAGTCCCGCCGAGCGCCTGACCGTCGGGCAGCAGATATGGTGTGCGGTCAGGCGGCGCGACGATACCGGGCGGCTCATCCTTTCCATGCGGGAACTGCTCGGCACATGGCAAGAGAATGTGGCCCACGGTGGTTTTGAGCCAGGCAAAACGGTGGTCGGCATCGTGCGCAGCGTGGAGACCTACGGCATCTTTATCGAGATCGCGCCCAACCTTGTGGGCCTTGTCGATACCGACGAAAACGACGATCTGACCGTTGGGCAGACGGTGAGCGTGTTCATCAAGAGCGTCGTGCCGGAAAAGGCAAAGATAAAGATGGCCATCGTCAACAAGAATATCCCCGGCCGCACGATGTTTGAGCCGCACTTCTTCCTCACATCCGGCAATATCCAGCACTGGAAGTTTACCCCTGAAGGATGTTCAAAGACCATCGAGACTGTTTTCAATGACGCAGCGCCCACGGCATGAGCGCTGACATATACAGAAACAGGAGGACGGCACCATGACGCTTGAGGAATTGAACATCCTGTTCCAACTGAAAAAGCAGTTGGAAAAGAATGCTGAAATGCTTGAATCTCTGCGGGCAGCAGCGGGGCCATCATCGCCGATCTTGACGGGAATGCCCCATGCCCCAGGCGTCAAAGACAAGGTGGCTGACCTGGCCATCGAGATTGCCGACCTCGAAGAAAGGATACGCTATTTACGGGAAGAGATACATAACCAGGAGCGGACCATCGGCGCGTGGATAGAAACCATCGAGAGCGACCAGACGCGCTTGATATTCCGGCTCCGGTTCATCCGGGCATTCACATGGGCGCAGGTGGCCGCGACGATCGGCGGACGCAATACCGAGGACGGGGTCAAGTCCGTGTGCTACCGCTATCTGGAAAGTTGCAACGCGCCGACACGGCCTGACGCTTGAAGTTTCCCATCCTGTGGGTGTATGGTTAAACTCGTAAAATTCTAATCAGCCAGGCGGCCCCTGCAAGGGGGCCGTCATTCTTTTGGGAAAGGAGGATTTTGGCCCCGCGTTTCTCCTTTGCGCGGCGGTCTGGTCCGGGCCGGCGTTGGGTCGCCACCAACAAGGGCAGCGGACACAACACAGAAAAGGAGAACCCCTATGTTATCAAACATTGTCCGCAAATTCAAAGAGAGCCCGACCGCCTATTACGCCATGAGTATCGCGGCGTCGTGGGCCGGCGTTGGGTCGCTGATGAATTTCCGTACCCTCACCTATGACAACGGCCTTATCCCGGCGATCATCTGGGGGCTGGGCAATTCTGTTGCGTGCATCCTGTTCGGACTGATCGCACAGCACCTGCCCACCGTGCGCGGCATCATGCGCACCAAGGTCATCACCTATATCCTCGGTTTCCTGACGCTGTTCCAGACCTGGACGAACATGAACGGCATCCGGGAGATCTTCGAGGACACACCAATCGGCACCACCGGCGGCACGGTCATCGTCTACGCGGTGTGTGCCTTTTTCATTGTGCTGCTGCTCCGCTACGGCATGATTCGCAACGTCCTGACCGACAGCGCGTCCTGGTACGCGGTCTATGGCCTCATCATCCTGTTGACAGTGCTGGCCTACATCACGTCGGGCGGCGCCGTCAAGAGCGTGCCGATGGGCACAGACTGGGCCAACCTCAAAGTCGGGCTCTGGAAGGGCTTTTTGCTCCTGCCCGGGCCGTTCACCTACGCCTACTTCTTCGAGCTGCTCGACTACAACGACAGCAACAGCGACGCCACCGAAAAGGTCAACATCACCGCATCTTTTACGATGGGCGGCCTGATGTTCGGCTTTTATATGCTGTTCTCCTGCGCGCTGGCCCTTGTGGACTTCACGCCGGCACAGAACATCATCAAGGCCGTGCTGATTACCATCGTGGCGATCTCGAGCATTTCCAGCTTTCTCTACTCCGAGTACATCCTGTTCGGCAAGAAGATCGGCCTTGTGGTCGATATCTTCATCACGCTGTTTTGGCCGCTGGTCGTGCCCTTGGGCGTGATGGGCGTCTGGACGCTGATGAGTGAGATCCGCATCTATCTGGTCGCCGCCCTGCTGGTGGTTGCGCTCATAAAAAGAGCGCTGGCCAGAAAGGGGGCGGGCGCATGAACGCTACCCTCGGAAGAAAGCAGGTCAACAAGGGCAATGAGAGCTGGCAGCGCGTTGTCGACAACATCGAGGATCTCGTGACCCGCGAGGAATGCGACCGCGCCGCCGACGCCATGGCGGAGCGCATCGCCAACGCCACGGCCGGCAAGAAAGCTGCCTTTGCGTGGAGTGGCGGCAAGGATTCCCTTGTCCTGGCCGATATCTGCAAGCGCGTCGGTGTCACCAAATGCGCCCTGTTCATGACGCACCTGGAATTCCCGGTTTTCGAGAAATGGCTGCTGGAACATAAGCCGGACGGCTGCGAGGTCATCCAGTTGCCGTATGATCTCGACTGGATGGCCCAACACCCGGAAATGCTCTTCCCCAAGGGGAAGGAAATGCAGCTCTGGCACAAGCTGGTCCAGCGCCGCAGCATGATCGGCTACTTCAACAGCGCCCACCTCGATATCCTGATGATCGGGCACCGGCGCATCGATGGGAACACCTGCGGCAAAGAGGGCTACACCAGGCGCAAGACCGGCGAGGTGCTGTATGCCCCCTTGTACGACTGGCCCCATGAGCTGATTTTCGCCTACATCCACTACCACGGCCTGGAAATGCCGCCCATCTACGGGTGGGAAAAAGGCTACTTCAACGGTACGCACTTCTGGCCGTCGCGCATCTGCGACAGCGTTGAGCAGGGCTACCGGGAGGTCTACGCCATCGACCCGTCCATTGTGGTCGCGGCCGCCGAGAAACTCGACAGCGCCCGCACCTTTCTCGAGGGGGTGAGCGCATGAACGTCGTGGTAAAGAAACTCTCCGATCTGCACGAGCCGGAAAAGAACGTGCGGCGCCACACCGACAAGCAACTGGCCGAGTACGTCCGCTCCATTGAAATGTTCGGCCAGATAAAGCCGCTGGTCATCACCGAGGACGGTGAGATCCTCGCCGGCAACGGCCTGTACCTCGCCCTCAAACAGATGGGCCGCGAGACCGCCGACTGCTACGTCATGGCGGGCCTGACCCCGGCGCAGCGCAAGAAGGTCATGCTGGCCGACAACCGAGTGTTTGAGCTCGGCATCACCGACACGGATATCTTCGATGAGATCATCAAGGAGCTTGACGGCGACGTCGACGTTCCCGGCTGGGATGCTGACCTGCTCACGATGCTCAATTCCAGTGTGACCGATGCCACCGGCATGGTCGAGGAATACGGTGCCTATGACGCGGATGCTGTGAGCGCCATCAACAGCCGTGAGCGCGTGGACCATTCACAGCCGCTTGCGCCGGCCGCGCCCGCTGCGCCTGAGAGCGCCGGCCCCGATGCCCCGGTTGAGCGGTTTGTGATCTGCCCGAAATGCGGTGAGCGGATATGCCTATAAGAAAGCTGGAAAGCACCATCGATGTGCTGGAGGCGGCCAAGCGGCGTATCAAAAACCTGTTCGACAGCGGCGCCAAGGTCTACCTCAGTTTTTCATCGGGCAAGGACAGCCTGTGCATGTCGTCCATCACCTACGACCTCATCCGCTCCGGCCAGATAAACCCAAAGCAGTTGACGGTCACGTTCATCGACGAGGAAGGGCTTTACCCCTCCATGGTGGACGCGGCCGAGCGGTGGCGGCGCCTGTTCAACGGCGTCGGCGTACCGTTCCAGTGGTTTTGCCTGCCCTTCAAGCAGGTCTCGGTCATCGACCACCTTTCCAGCTCGGAAAGCTGGATAACGTGGGAGCCGGGCAAAGAGGATGTATGGATGCGCAAGCCGCCAAAAGGCGCCATCATGCACAGCCCATATCTGCACTACCCGGGCGAAATGAACTACCAGACCTTTTGCACAAAGGCATTCGCGGACGGCGTCCAGATGGTCGGCCTGCGCACGGTGGAATCTGTGACGCGGCTGCACGCCATCGCAAGGACGGACATGCGCACGCCAGGCGGCAAGTTCTATCCGATCTACGACTGGAAGGATAGCGATGTCTGGCTCTACATCAAGGACCGCGGGCTTGAATTCCCGGAGATCTATATGCGCCTGTACGAAGCCGGCGTGCGGAAGAACGCACTCCGGCTGTGCGCCTTTTTCGGGGACTGCGGTACGCAGGGCCTGCGCTGGATTGCGGAGACCGACCCGGAGCTCTGGGAGAAAATCGAGCGCCGGGAACCGAACGCCTACCTGGTGCTGCTCTACTGGGACAGCGAAATGTTCCGGCGCTCCACCTCAAAGCGGCGGGAACTCGAAGCCCAGGAAGGGCCGAAAGACTACCGTGCCCTGTGCAAGGATATCCTGTTCCTGCACCCGGAGAACTACACCATAGCGAAGGACACCAAAAAGAACCTCGACCAATGGCGGCACCTGTTCATCAAGACCTACGGCGTCGCCACCCAGAAGCACTACAAGACCATGTACGAGGGCCTGCTCTACGGCGACCCGAAAATGCGCATACTCCGCATCCTCTGGACGACGATCTACACAGACTACAATTCGTCCACGAAAAAGGGGGTGAGGAAGTGAGCGAGATGGATATCTTCGCACCCTTGTCCTCGCTGCAGTGGGTGGACAGGGGCAAGCTCCATGCCAACGACTATAACCCGAACAAGGTCAGCGAAGATAATTTGAAACTTCTGGAGCAATCCATCCTTACCAATGGCTGGACGCTGCCCATCGTGGTAAGGCCCGACTATACCATCATCGACGGATTCCACCGCTGGACGGTGTCGGGCCGTGAACCTCTGAAAAGCAAGCTCGGCGGCAAGGTGCCGGTCGTCATCGTGGACCACCATGGAGACGACAGCGCGGATGTGTACGGCACCATCACGCACAACCGCGCGCGTGGTACACACCTGCTTGAGCCCATGAAGGCCATTGTCAAAAGGCTGCTGGACGAGGGTAAGGAAATAGAAGAGATCGGGAAACAGTTGGGCATGAAGCCCGAGGAAGTATTCAGGCTGTCCGGCTTTACCCGTGATGAATTCCTTGCTCTTATGACCAAGGACCACAACACATACAGCCGTGCTGTTGTATACACGCATATATAACGCATGGTGTATGGCCTATCACAGCCTCTCTCGGCCCCTCTGTGAGCGCGTGGAGCTTTGGCAAGGTCACACCAACCTACAAGGCAAAGGACGCCCACAGAGGACGCCAGAGGCGTTGCAACCGACGACGACGGCCGGCAAGGTACTGTGAGACCCCCACCCCTACGGTCGCGGGCTCTTCGACCCCAAAACGTGCGTAGTCAGTAGCGGAAAAATAGCTAATTTCAGTTCCTGTTTTTGTGCAGTTTTACAAGAAATAGAAGGGGGCTTGTTGGATGGTTGGAACAGAACGCGCGAGAATCACAGCGGACACCGATGTAACCGTTGCGGAATTGGCGGTCGTTCTGGGCCTGACCTCTCGCAGAATCCGGCAGCTTGCCGATGAGGGCATCATACAGGCGGTGGACAAGAATGCCTACAACCTCGCCGAATCCGTCCAGCTATACAACAAGTTTCTTTCCAAGAATCTGCCCGACGCCGAGGACACGAAAACCGAGCGGGCGCGCCGGAAAGCTGAAGTCCAGCTCAAAGCATCCAAGGCGGCGATCGCCATGATGGAAGCGCAAGAGCTCCAAGGCAAGATGCACCGCTCCGAAGATGTTGCGGCCATGACCGCCGACCTTATTTTCGAGATCCGCAGCGCGCTGGCCGCTCTGCCCGGCAGGCTTGCCGTCAACGTCACGGCGGCGACCAGTCCGGCCGAGGCGTCGAGCATCATTCAGCGCGAGGTCAACAAGGTCATGTCCGAACTGGCGCGCTATGAGTACGACCCGGCCAGATACCGGGAGCGCGTGATGAACCGCATGGACTGGAACGGCCTGCGGGAAGGTGCTGATGATGATGGCTGAGGCCAAAATCAGCAAGGCAGAGGTCGACGCCCGCTCCGAGGGCAAGCGCACGCGCCGGCTGAACGCGGCCATAAGGAACGCGATTGCCGGCATGATGCCGCCCGACGACCTGACCGTCAGCCAGTGGGCGGCGAAGAACCGCCGCCTTTCCTCGGAGAGCAGCGCGGAGCCGGGCCCGTGGCGGAACGAGCGGACGCCGTACCTTGTCGAGCCGATGGACGCTTTCACCGACCCGCGCGTCTGGCACATCGTCATGGTGGCCGCGTCCCAAGTTGGCAAGAGCGAGTTTCTCAACAACTGCATCGGCTACATCATCGACGAGGACCCCGGCTCCATCCTGTTTGTCCACCCGACCACGGTGGACGCAAAGGAATACAGCAAGCTCCGCATAGCGCCCATGGTGCGCGACTGCCCGACGCTGCAGCGGAAAGTCGCAGACCCCAAAAGCCGGGATTCCGGGAACACCATACTGCAAAAGACCTACCCCGGCGGCATCTTCACGATGTGCGGCTCCACCGAAGCGCACAGTCTGGCGTCAAAGCCCATCCGCTATGTGTTCGGCGACGAACGCGACCGCTGGGCCGTGAGCGCCGGCAAAGAGGGCGACCCGTGGGATCTGGCAATGGCCAGGCAGACCACGTTCTACAACCGCAAGGCCGTCGAGGTATCGACGCCGACGATCAAGAGCGCCAGCGCCATTGCCGACGCTTATGCGACCGGCACAATGGAGCGGTGGAAAAGCCGCTGCCCGCATTGCGGCCAGTACCACGAAATACAGTTCGCGGATATCCGCTATGAGTATGAGACGGTCACCACCTCGAGCAAGAAGACCTACAAGGTCAAAAGCGTGTGGTATCTGTGCCCCGGCTGCGGCTGCATTTCCTCTGAGCAGGAAATGAAAAGCGCCCCGGCCCGATGGGAGGCCGAGAACCCGGACGCCTACGAGAACGGCGAACGTTCCTTCTGGCTCAACGCTTTTGTCAGTCCGTGGGCAACGTGGAAGAGCATCATCCTAAAATACCTCAACGCCATCGGCAGCGCGACCAAGCTGCAGGTCGTCTACAACACCTGTTTTGGTGAGCTTTGGGAGAACCGCGGCGATATCGAGGATGAGGATACCATGATGGCCAGGCGCGAGGACTACGGCCGCCGCGAGGACGGCACGGACATAGAACTGCCTGAAGGTGTCCTCGTTCTGACGGCCGGCGTCGATACGCAGGACGACCGCTTTGAATATGAGATCGTCGGGCATGGCCATTTCGGTGAAACGTGGGCCATCAAGAAGGGCGTCATACTCGGCCGGCCGGATGACGGAAAGACCTGGCGGGCGCTGGACGCGGCCGTCACCGACAAGGTTTTCCACTTCCAGGACGGCCTTGGCCTGCGCGTGAGCTGCACCTTCATCGATGAGGGCGGTCACTTTACCCAGGATGTTCGGCAGCGGTGCCGTGAACGCCTGGGCAAAAAGGTGTTCTGCATAAAGGGCCTGTACGGCCAGGACAAACCTTTCACCGGCCCGCCGAAAAAGGTCAAGATCGTCGTGCATGGCAAGACCATCGGCGCGTGCTGGCAGTATCAGATCGGCGTTGACGCCGGCAAGCAAATCATCATGGATAACCTGTCCGTCAGGACCATCGGCTCGAAATACTGCCACTTCCCCAAGCGGGATGACTACGGCAGCGAATACTTCAAGGGCCTGCTGTCCGAGCATCTTGTCTACAAAGAGGGCAAGCAGAATCCGTGGGTATGGGAAAAGATTCCCGGCCATGAACGAAACGAAAATCTCGACTGCCGGAACTACGCCCTCGCGGCGATGAAGGCAATGGACGTCAACCTTGACGCCATCGACCTGCGTCTGAAAATCGCCCGCGGCAAGACGTCGGCGCCATCGGTGGCACGGCCGGCCACGCCGCCCCGCCCGAAGCGCAGCGGCAAGGCCGTTGATAAATACTACAACGACTGGTGAGGTGTTGAACCATGGCAAGCAAGACCACCATTGAGCGGCGCCTGCAGTTCCGGCGCTCCACGCTGGAACGCCTGTACGAAGCCTATGACAAGCTCCTGAAAGGCGGCGTCAAAAGCTACACCATCGACGACCGGGAACTGACCCGGTTTGACCTTCCCGACCTCAAAGAAGAGATCGAGAAGATGGAAAAAGAGGTCGACGAGCTGGAAAACCTGCTCTCCGGCCAGCGCCCGCGCAAGGCCGTTGCGGTCGTTCTGCGCGATTGGTAAGGGTACGGTCCGAAATGGGCTTTACCACGGACGCGGCGGCAGCTTTACTCCTTTCGCTGCCGCCGTGCCCGTTATTTGATACAGGAGGTGATAGATTTGAGCGAACCCGTATCCGCGAACAAGTCTCCCGCACCCAAAGTGAGGGGCTACGACGACGCCGGTGCAAGTATCACCAAGCGGTCTCTCAAAGGTTTTACGGCTACGAGCGGCGCCCCCACCGAGGATATCGACCGCAGTAACCTGACCCTGCGACAGCGCTCCCGCATGCTCTACATGTCGGCGCCGGTCGCCACATCCGCCATCAATACCAGCCGCACCAAGATCGTCGGCAGCGGCTTGACGCTCAAAAGCAGCATTGACCCCGATATGCTCGGCATCACCAAGGAGGCCGCCAAGGAATGGCAGCGCCATGTTGAGGCCGAGTTTCGTTTGTGGGCCGGTAAAAAGCAGTTCTGCGACGCCACGGGCATGAACGATTTTGACGGCTTGCAGCAGCTTGCTTTGAAGTCCTGGCTTATGAGTGGCGACGTTTTCGCGGTCCTCAAGCACGACAAGGGAACGCGGAACAATCCCTACAGTCTGAGGGTGCATATCGTCGAGGCCGACCGCGTCCGTACTCCGCTCTCCTACGTCGGCGGCAAGGCCATAACCAGCATGACAGAGGGCGTCAATCCCGACAACAACAACGACATCCATGATGGCGTTGAGGTCGACAAGAGCGGCCGTGCCATTGCCTACCACATCTGCAACTGCTATCCGTTCCAGTACACCGGCGAAGAGGAAAAGTGGACGCGCGTGGAGATCTACGGCGCAAGGACAGGTCTGCCCAACATCCTGCACGTCACGGAATCCGAGCGGCCGGACCAGTACCGCGGCGTGCCGTACCTGGCGCAGACCATCGAGACCATGCTGCAGATGCGCCGGTACACCGAGAGCGAGATCACCGCGGCGATCATTCAGTCTTTCCACACAGCATGGGTGGAGACCGAGGCCGACACGTCGGAAATGCCGTTCAACGAGGTTGGCACCGGCGATATCGACGGTGAGCCAACCGCAAGCCCGCATGAGGATAACATTTCGCAGAGTGAAAACGAGTACGAAATGGGCCCCGGCACCATCAACGTGCTGGCCCCGGGCGAAAAGGTGCAGTTCGGCAATCCGAACATCCCGACCGCGGGCTTTGAGACGTTCATCAAAACGCTGTGCCGGCTGCTCGGCGCGTCCTTGGAAATTCCCTACGACGTGCTGGTTAAGGAGTTCAACAGTAACTACTCGGCCAGCAGAGGCGCCCTGCTGGAAGCGTGGGAAGCGTTCAGAATGCGGCGCAAATGGTTCGTCAACAGTTTCTGCCAACCGATTTATGAGGTCTGGCTTTCTGAGGCCGTCGCCCTCGGCCGCGTCAAGGCTCCCGGCTTTTTCACCGACCCGCTCATCCGTGCCGCCTGGTGCGGCGCCAAGTGGATCGGCCCGGTCCAGGGCTCCCTTGACCCGAAGAAGGAAACCGAGGCTGCCATTCTTCAAATCGAAAACGGCTTGAAGACCCACGAGCAAGTCACCCTGGAACAGGGCGGCGGCGACTGGGAGGCCAACGTCACGCAGCTTGGCTATGAGAGCGACGCCCTCGATGCCGCGGGCGTAACCAAAAAGGCCACTTCCGCCCCGGCCCAGACACCGCAGGACGACCAGGACGACCAGGACGATGACAACACCGACAACGAGGAAGGAGACGACAATGAGCAAACCTAAAGCTCCGGCCAAGGTGACCGGGGTAAACATCAAGCGCCCGTTCTACACGATGGCGCAGGTCGACGGTGAGAATGCCGAGATTACTATGTACGGCGATATCGTCGAGAGTCAACCGGTAGACCCGTGGACCGGGGAGCCCATACCCGGCAGCTACATCATTGAGAGCGAATTTCTCGAAGATCTCCAGAAGGTCTCCGGCTGCAAGGCGCTCACGATCAGGATGAACAGTCTCGGCGGTGATGCCGGCGTTTCTATCCTGATTCATAACCGCCTGCGTGAGCTTTCGGCCGCCGGCTGCCACATCACCTGCATCGTGGACGGTGTCGCCATGTCTGGCGGCTCCCTCATCATGTGCGCGGCCGATACCGTCAAGGTGAACCCGTCCAGCCTTGTGATGATCCACAGGTGCTGGACGTTCCTCTTCGGCGGCTACAACGCCGACGAAATGCGGCAGCAGGCCGCGCAGAACGATGCCTGGGATAAAGCCCAGGTGTCCATCTACAACCGCAAAACCGGCCTGTCGGAAACGGTGCTCATCCACATGATGGGAGATACCACCTACATGACCGGCAAAGAGGCGGTCGAGAAAGGCTTTGCCGACGAGCTCTTGGAGAACCCAGAGCCGCTCGACATTGCCGCCAGCGCCGACGGGCGCTCTCTGTTTGTCCGCGGCAGAAAGGTCGCCCTCACGAGCGGCCTGTTCGCCCCGGACTTCATCCCCACCCAGGCTGACGCCGGCGCCGTGCCGGCCGAGGTAAATAAAACGTCGGATGAACCCGACCAAGAAGGAGGACAAACCCCTATGGCAAATTCCGTTGAGGAACTCAAGAAGGAGTACCCGGAGCTGGTCAGCCAAATCGAGGCTGCTGCCAAGTCTGATGCCATCGACGGTGAACGCAAGCGGCTCAAAGACATCGACGCTGTGGCCGGGCTGTTCGACCCCACGATGGTGGAGGACGCGAAGTATGGCGAGACCGCCTGCAGCGCCGCCGATCTGGCCTACCGCGCTGCCCAGCAGGCGGCCAAGAACGGCAGCAAGTTCATGGCCGATCTCAACGCCGACGCCGAGAGCTCCGGCTCCGCCGACGTTGGCTCTGCGCCGGCTGACGACGAGTACGACACCACCACCCCCGACGCCGATGCCACGCCGGAGCAGCGCATGGCCGCTGCCCGTGCCACCATCAAGGCGCTCTACAACAACAAGTAAGGAGGATAACCATGCCCGAACTGAGCAAGAAGATCGGCGAGATGGAGTATGACGGCCTTATCTCCGGTCTGTTCCCCAAGACCCTCGTCGGTGGCGGCACCATCGCCAAGCTCGAGGGTGCCAGTGAGACCTACAAGCGCGGTACCGTGCTTGGCTTCAAGTCTGCCGCCAACGACGGCAAACTGTACATCATGGCTGCCGGCGGCGACCTCACCCCGAGCGCCGTGCTGTGCGACGATATCGAGATCGGCACCGAGGCCGACGTCACCACCGCCGTCTACATCGGCGGCTGCTTCAACCCGGCCAAGCTCATCACGAAAGAGGATTACGCCCTCACCGCGGGCGACCTCGACAACCTGCGGATGCGCGGCATCATCACCAAGGCCGTCGCACCCGCCCTGTAAGGAGTAAGGAGGAAAAGACAATGCCCGCTGTGCTGAATTTCTTCGACACCTACACCCTCATTGCCATCCTGGAAGAGATCGTACCCAAGCAGACCTTCTTCCGGGATCGCTATTTCCCGACCGGCGAGGGCGATATCTTCGCGTCCGACAAGGTGCTGACCGAGTACCGCAAGGGCGACCGCAAGATGGCCGCGTTCGTCTCTTCCCGCGCCAGCGACATCCCCATGGAGCGCCGGGGCTATGCCATCCATGAATACCAGCCGTCCTTCATCGCCCCGTCCCGTCTGCTGACGATGGACGACCTGCAGAAGCGCGGCTTCGGCGAGGCTCTCTATCCCGGCATGAACAAGGCGCAGCGCGCCGCCCGGCTGCAGGCCGATGACCTCAGCGAGATGGATGCCCGCATCGTCCGCCGTGAAGAGTGGATGTGCGCGCAGACCATGATTCACAACGCCTGCTCCATGCAGACCTACATCGACAACGAGACCAAGGGCGAAGTGCTCGACGTCAAGTTCTTCGATGAGGTGTCCGAGCACACCTACACCGTCGCCAAGAAGTGGGATGCCGACGGCAACATCCGCGGCGACGTGACCGCCATGTGCCGCATGCTGTCCCGCCGCGGCCTGGCCGCTGCCGATCTGCTGCTGGGCACCGACGTCGCCGAGGTCGTCCTTGCCGACAAGGAGATGCGCGAGCTGCTCGAAAAGACCAGCGGCATCATCATCGGCGAGGTCAACCAGCAGCTGACCCAGTACGACGGCGTGGTGTTCATCGGCCAGCTGAACTTTGGTGGTTTCCACCTGAATGTGTTCAGCGTCGACGAGCGCCTTGTCGACGACGACGGTGAGGACAAGCCGGTGTTCCCGGCTGACAGCGCCATGGTCACCGCTCCGGCCTGCGGCCACCTGATGTACGGTCAGATCACTCAGATCGACTTCGGCTCCACCGAGTACACCACCTACGCCAAGAGCCGCGTTCCCAAGCTGATCGTCGACCAGCCCAACGATGCCCGCAAGCTGCGCCTGGCGTCCCGCCCGCTGGCTGCGCCGAAGAACTACTGCCCGTACATCTTCGCGGAAAAGGTCATCGGCGTGGACCCTTGATCGCCTCCATGCCGGCTGACGCCGAAGTGTACGGCGTGGAGGTAAAGAAGCTGCAATCGAACGTCACGGTTGACGGCGACAATGTTCTTCACGGCACCCTGCATTATGTGAAGGACTACGACGGCTATGCCAAGGGCGCCGAGGGCAACTTCGTCGCCATGCGCCTTGCCGCTGCCCCCGACGCGGAGGTCACCTACAAGACCGATGCTGTGCCGAACGGGAAACTTGCCCCGGACGACCGCCTGCTGGTCTGGCGCGTGCCTGACACCGACAAGACCCTCACGGTCACGGTGAAGCGCGGCGAGGAAACGGCTACTACCGAGTACAAGGCAAGCGGCTTGGTGCTTGAGCCCAAAGCCGAGTAAGGAGGATTCCATGAAAGTCAAAATCACCTGTGGCGGCTACGGCTACGTCGCGCCCGGTTCCAAGTCTGTCCGCCTGGCCTATATGGGCGATGTCGTTGACGTGCCCGAAGCCGAGGCCATGCGCCTTTTCAAGCGCGGCGCGGCCGTTCCGGTCAAGGATGTGACCCCCAAGGCGGTTGCAACGCCCGCGGAGGGCTCCGACGATTCTGCGGCCAGTGTCAACATGACCGGGAGCTCCGACGCCCCTGAGGGCAATTCCGAGGCCCACGGCGAGGATGGTGCGGATGGCGCCGATGAGGACGCCGCCGGCCACCTCGACGCGGAGCAGCTTTCCAGCATGACCATCGCCGATCTCAAGAAACTGGCCGGCGATATGGGCGTTGATGTTTCCAAGTGCAAGGTCAAGGCCGACTATGTTGCGGCAATCGCCGCAGCCGAGGTCGAGCCCGGCCCCACCATCAACGCGCAGGGGCCTGTTCTGTGAGCGCGTTCAAGGACATGGTCGCCGAGGATATCCACGGCGTGTTCTTGAACACCGAAGAGTTTGCCGAAATCAGGACGATAAAGTACGATGGGGATACCTACACGGATATCCCCATCGTGCTTACCGGTCTCAAGGAGCAAGATCGCAGCCAGTCGGTAAGCGACCACATGGAGGGCATCTACCGCGTGACGTCGGTCCTTCACTGTGCCTTGACGGATCTCGGCGGCAAGCGGCCTGAACAGGGCATGAGAATCTACATCAACGACGAAGAAGGCGGCGGCGGATTCTTCAGGACCTACTACGTCGCCACGTCCGTGTGTGAGATGGGTATGCTGCGCGTTGAATTGGAGGCCTACGATGAGTGACGTTTCCAGCGGGCAAAGCTCCCATGCCATCTACGGCGGCATCATCGTCGATGTTGCAGAAGAAAGTCTCGATCGTGCATCAAAGCTGCTGGCCGGGGTAAACGGCGGCGTGTACAAGGCTGTGGGCAGCGCGCTTTCCCGCGCTGCTGCCGCCGGCCGCACGCACGCCAAGAAGCCCATCACTGAGGAATATTCCATCAGTCAAAGCCAGTTTTTGGCCAGCACCAAGAATATCAACCATTTTCAGAAAAGCAACGGCGGCAGCATTTCCGTGGTATTCGGTTTCCGCGGGAATGTGATACCGCTCTTGAAGTTCAATACCTCGGTGGACGGCGGCGGCCGTGTCGTGACGCAGGTCAAGCGCTCCGGCGCCCGCGCCGCTCTCGATAAAGCGTTCCGGGCAAGCATGGGCAGCCATACCGGCATCTACGAGCGCGTCGGCGATGCCCGGCTGCCCGTCCGCGAACTGTTCGGCCCGTCCACTCCGCAGATGATGTATTCCAACGAGGAAGTCCTTGACAGCATCGAAGAAAAGATGGCCGATACCTACGAAAAGCGCATTGAGCATGAGATCGATGCGCTGCTCAATGGATGGAGACGGTGACGATGAACAAAGTTTTGCTACTCCAAAAGCTGGGCGCTTTCACGGCCCGCACGGTCAAAGACCTTATCTTACCGGTTCAGCCGCAAAAGGTTTGCCCCAACCCCGCGCCGCGGGCTGCCGAGGTCTACCTTATGCGTCTCCCGGATTCAAAGGCGGCAAAGCAGAAAGCACCCTATATTATCCACCAAGTCATCACCGGCTCCGACGGCCAGAACCCAGGCGAACTGACGGAATCCCGCTGCACCATCCGCAGCATTTTCTGCACCTATAACCCCGACGAGCAAGAGGGCTCTCTCGAGCTTTTGAACCTCATGGAGCGGGTGCGAATCGCACTGCTGGAGAACATGCTGTTTGAGCATCAGTTCCAGCTTGATATCAAGAGCACACCGCTCGAAACGATGGTCTATCCAGAGGACACCGCGCCCTTCTACGCGGGCGAGATGGTGAGCACTTGGATTATTCCGCGCGTTCAGAGAAAAGAGGTGGATTTCAGACTGTGAAGAAAACTGCCGCAAAGGCAAAAGCCCCCGCTGACACCAGCGCGGGCTTTTGTGTTTACATCGGCCCCGCCATCCTTGGGGCCATCGGCCGCAACACGATCATCCCCGGCACCAAAGAGGAAGTCCTTGCGACCCCCGCCGTCGTCCATGCCCTGAGCATCGAGCCGGAAATCAAGAGCCTCATCGTTGACGGCTCCGTTCTGGCGCAGTCGCGTATCAAGGCGAGTACGCCGGGGACCTACCTCTACCGCCAATACCAGAAGATCGCCAATCCGAAGAAGGAGGATTAAACAATGCCCACAATTTACACGCACGGTATCAATGTCACCGAACAGGGCACTGCCATCAGCACCCCCGTCGTGGCGCAGAGCGGCATTCCTTTCGTCATTGGTACTGCCCCCATCCAGAGCGCGGAGAGCCCCGCCAAGGTCGGTATTCCCGTGCTCTGCACGAGCTGGAATGAGGCGGTGTCTCACTTCGGCTACTCCGATACCGACTGGAAGAACTACACCCTCTGTGAGTTCATGTACAGCCACTTCAAGCTGTACAACTGCCAGCCGGTCATCTTCTGCAACATCATGGACCCCGCCAAGATGAAGGAGAACGTCGACGCCGCAAGCGTCGCGGTCGTGGACCATCAGGCTGTGCTTCCCTTCGAGACCATCAACGACGAGACCCTCGTTGTCAAGGCCGAGGCCGAGGGCGACACGCTGACCAAGGACACTGACTATGGCGTTTTCTACGAGGACGGCAAGTGCATCGTGGAAGTGCTCGAGGACGGCAAGGCCTACGCCGCGCAGAACCTCAACATCGCCTACAACAAGGTCAAGCCCGACCAGGTCGACGCCAAGGCCATCGCCACCGGCATGGAATCCATCGACCTGTGCATGTCGCAGTTCGGCACCATCCCGGACCTGATCTGCGCTCCCGGCTGGTCGCACACCAGCACCGTCGCCGCCGTCATGGCTGCCAAGGCCGACGGCATCAACGGCATGTTCCGCGCCAAGGCGCTCATCGACATTGACTGCAGCGAAACCACGGACTACACTGCGGCCATTGCCGCCAAGGCCAGCGCCAACATGGTGGACAAGACGCAGATCCTCTGCTGGCCGATGATGGGCCTCGGCGACTACGTTTTCCATATGTCCACGCAGTTGGCCGGCCGGATCGCGTCCACCGACACCGAGAACGGCGGTGTTCCCTACGAGAGCCCGTCCAACAAGACCTACCAGTGCGACCGCATCATCCTTGCGGATGGCACCGAGGTCACTATGTCGCTGACGCAGGCCAACATCCTGGACAGCAACGGCATCACCACCGCGGTCAACTTCATGGGCGGCTGGGTCACCTGGGGCAACTACAACGCCTGCTATCCGACCAACACCGACGTCAAGGACTACTTCATCCCCGTGAGCCGGATGTTCAACTGGTGCGCCGGTACGCTCATCAAGACTTTCTGGAGCTACCTGGACAAGCCGATGAACCGGCGTCTCATTGACACCATCATCGACACCGCCAACATCTGGCTCAACGGTCTTGTCGGCGCCGGCTATCTGCTCGGTGCCCGCGTCGTGATGGACGAGAGCGAGAACACGCTCACCAACCTCATGGCCGGCATCATCAAGCTGCACCTGTACCTGACCCCGCCCAGCCCCGCCAAGGAGCTGGATTTCGTGCTGGAGTACGACACCAGCTATGTCACCGAAGCTCTCCAGGCGTCCTAACAGGAGGTGAACAGTCATGGATCAGAGCATTATCAATTTTGCGGTCTATGAGGACAGCGTCGAGTACGCCGGCATGGCCAACGCCACCTTGCCCGATTTGACCTATCTGACGCAGACCATCGCCGGCGCCGGCATTGCCGGCAACATCGAGGCCCCCATCCTCGGCCACATCGATGTGATGACCCTCAGCCTCGCTTTCCGCACGACCACCCCGCAGAGCATCAAGCTGGCCGAGCCGCGCCGGCACACCATCGACCTGCGCGCCGCCGTGCAGAACGAGAACCCCGTCAACGGTCAGATCGAGGTGACCCGCGAAAAGCACCTGATGGTCGTGGTTCCCAAGAACACCGTCGGCGGTACCGTCACCCCCGCGCAGCCGACCAACGGCTCCGGCGAGTACAGCGTCCGCTACTGGGCGACGTACATCAACGGCGAGAAGGTCCGCGAGATCGACCCGGTCAACTTCATTTGCTACATGAATGGCGTTGACTACCTCGCCCCCGTCCGCAAGGCCCTCGGCAAGTAACCCACCATACCCCCGGAGCAGCAGCCCTGCTCCGGGGCTTTTTGATACGAAAGGAGATTACACCATGGCAAACAATGTTGACGCCCGTGAGCTTGAGGCGGCCGAGAGCGAGGCCAAGGCCAGCGTCGCCGTCTACAACCACACCTTCGGCAAGCCCTTTTCCTACGAGGGCAAGACCTACGAAACCCTGCACTTCAATTTCGGCAACCTCACCGGCCGCGACGCCATCGCCATCGAGGACGAACTGAACGCGCAGGGCAAGGCGGTCATCGTACCGGTCATGTCCGGCGCGTACCTCATCCGCATGGCATCGCGGGCGTGCGAGGAGCGGCTCGGCTCCGATGCGTTCGAGGCAATGCCCATCAGCGACTACAACAAAATCCGTTCGGCTGCCCGCTCTTTTTTACTAAGATCGGAGTAAAGGGCGGCGACGGTGGCGCATGGCTGCGGCGCCAGTGCCTTGTGCTGGCCCGCACCAACAACACCCCTGTTGACTTTTGGCTGTCTGAACCGCTCTGCTCTTTGGTCCGCTGGATAAGCGCAAGCAACCAGCTTGTCAAGGAGCGGGAGCGGGCTATGGCACAAAAACGCAAAAAGTAGGTAAGGAGGCCCATCTATGGCAAGCAGAAAAGAATATGAAATGCTATTTTCGCTGAACGCCAAAATGGGCAGTTCTTTCAGCGGCACCTTCAAATCTGCGCAGAGTACGATTGCGTCCATGCAGAAAGAGATCCAGGCGCTCTCGCAGACCCAAGGTGATATAGCTGCCTACCAAAAGCAGCAGCAGGCGGTAGAGGCCACCCGTCAAAAGCTGTCCATGCTCCAGCAGCAGTATGACAACATCCAGCGGGAGATCCAGGAAACCGAAGGATTTTCCTCTTCCCTTGAAAACAAGCTGCTTTCCAAGCAAGCGCAAATCGATAAAACCTCGGCCGCGCTTGCCGAGCATACCGCCCGGCTGGACCAGACCGGCGCGGCCTTGAACGAGGCGGGCGTCGACACCAACAATTTGCAGGCGGAGAGCGCCCGCCTTGCAAACGAGATCGGCGATCTCAAAGAAAAGCAGGTCGAAGCCGCAGAGGGCGCCAAGTCCTTTGGTGATAAATCTGTCGAGGCCATCGAAGCGACGGCGGCGGCTCTGGCTGCCGCCGGTATCGCCAAGGCCTTTGATGAGATCTACCAGGGCTACATGAAGACCGTCGAGGCGGCCGGCAACTTTGAAGAGGCCATGTCCAACGTCGAGGCCCTTTCCGGGGCCAACGCCGAGGAATTGGGCCAGCTTTCCGACATGGCCAAAGAGCTTGGTGCGACCACCAAGTTTACCGCCAAGGAATCGGCCGACGCCATGGGCTACATGAGCATGGCCGGTTGGGATGCCGAACAGATGCTTGCCGGCATGCCCGGCGTGCTGCAGTTGGCAGCCGCGTCCGGTGAAGACCTGGCAATGGTGTCCGATATCGTCACGGACAGCCTTTCCGCTTTTGGCCTGACCGCCGCTGACAGCGCCCACTTTTCCGACGTCCTTGCCGCTGCCGCCACCAGCTCGAACACGAACGTCTCCATCATGGGCGAGACGTTCAAGAATTCCGCATCGATTGCCGGCGCCCTCGGCTACAGTATCGAAGATGTGGCCGTCGCCGTCGGCCTTATGGCCAACAGCGGCATCAAAGGCAGCGTTGCCGGCACGGCCCTCAAAAACACCTTCAACGGCTTGTTGGAGGGCGTCACGCTCACCAGCGCGGCCTTCGGCGAGTATGAATTCTCGGCCGTGCAGGCGGACGGTACGATTAAAGATTTCAGCAGCACCATCGACGAGCTGCGCGGCTATTTCAGCCAGATGACCGACGCCGAAAAGGTCGCCAACGCCCAGGCTATTGCCGGGCAGCGTGGGTACAATGGCTTGATTGCCATCCTCAACGCGACCGGCGAGGACTACGCGAACCTGACGGCCAAAATCAACAACTGCACCGGCGCCGCGCAGAAGATGGCGGATATCAAGCTGGACAACATGAACGGTGAACTCACCATCATGGAATCCGCTTGGGATGGCCTGACCATCGCTGTCGGCGAGAACTTCACGCCGATCATGCGTGAGCTGTACGGCGTTTTCGGTGATGTATTCGGCTACCTGACGGATTTTGTGCAGCAGAACCCCGCGCTCGTGAAAGCGGTCGCTGCCTTTGTCGCCGTGCTCGGCGTTGCAACGACCGGCCTGACTGCGTATGCCGCGATCGCCAAGGTCGTCAAGCTGCTGGATATGGCAACCATATTCACCGGCCCGGTCGGTGCAATCCTTGCCGGCGTGACGGCCGTGGCCGCTCTGACCGCCGCCGTTGTCGGCCTGGTCTCTTCCGCTGACAGCGCCGTGCCGTCCGTCAATGAGCTTGCCGAGGCCGCCCGCGGCCTTGATGAATCGCTCGGCACTGCCAACGAAACGCTTGAAGAATCCATGGCCGCTACAATGGCAACTGCCAATGTGGCGGATATGTATATATCCAAGCTGGAGCAGCTCAACGAAAGCAATGACGCCGGCACAAAGCACAGCAAAGAATACCTCAACGTCCTGCACCTGCTCGTCGACGCCATGCCGGAGCTGGCTGACTCTATCAACCTGCAAAACGGCGCGATCAACGGCGGCACCGAAGCCCTGCGAGAGCAGACCAAGGCGTGGGAAGAGAACTCAAAAGCACAGGCATATCTCGAATACAAAAACTCGGTCATGTCGGAGTATAACGACATACTGACCGAGGCGGCCGCGAACGAGATCAAGCTCACCGAGGCCCAAATCAAGAGCGAGAATGCCACCAAGGGCATGAAGGATACCTACCAGCAAATCCTTGACGTCCTTGGCCTGACGGAAAAAGAGTTTACCTGGATGTTCGGCTCGGTCTATGACCTCACCCCGGCCACCGACGAGCTGCGCGAACTGCGCGACCAGTATATCCAGTTCTCGGAAGATGCCAGCGACGCGAACGCCACGCAGCGCAACCTGACCGCGGCCATGGAAGAAGACGCCGAGGCCGTCGCCGAAGCGCAAGCCGCGGTCGAGTCCGCACAGGCCGCCTATGACGAGCTGACCGGCTCGACCGACGAGCTGGCCGCGTCCGAGAATGAGGCCGCCGCGCAAGCTGCCGCCGTCGGCCAAGAGCTCTCCAACGCTGCCGAGCAGATGGCCCCTCTCATTGAGGCCTACAACAACGCATACCAGGCGGCATACGACAGCATCAACGGTCAGTATGAACTTTGGGATAAGGCCTCCGAGGTCGTTGCAACAAGCGCTGAGAGCATCAACGCGGCCATGGAGAGCCAGATCACATACTGGCAGGATTACAACTCGAATCTGCAAGCCCTCAACGAAAGGGCCGCCGACATCGACGGTCTGAGCGAGGTCATTTCCTCTTTTGCCGACGGCAGCGAGGAATCCGTCAATGCCATCGCCGGCATGGCAAGCGCAAGTGATGAAGACCTTGCCGCGATGGTGGAGAATTGGCGGAACTTGCAGGCCGAACAGGAAACCACATCCGCAAGCCTGGCCGATCTCGAGACCGGATTTTCTGAAAACATGGCAGCCATAGCCGAGGACGTGAGCGCCGCCGTTGCCGATATGAACGTGAGCAGCGACGCCACCGCCGCGGCACAGGCCACGATTCAGGCCTACATCGACCAGGCGAACAGCATGCTGCCGCAGGTCCAGGCCGCCTACAAGAGCATTGCAGACGCGGCCAGCAGCGCCCTCGGCAGCACAAGTGTCGGCGGCAGCGGCGGCAAGAGCAGCGGCCGCGGTTCCGTCCGCGCCTATGCCGGCGGCACTGAATCCGCAGAGCCCGGCTTTGCCGTCGTCGGTGAGGAAGGGCCGGAGCTTATCTACTTCAACGGCGGCGAACGTGTTCTCGATGCGTCCGAGACGGCCGCAATGCAAGAGAACATGGCCGCGTCTCCCGACGCCATGAATGGCACGGAGTACACCGCCATCATGCCGCAGGCCGTCGCCGCCATGGCAGCCTATGGCAGCAACGACGCCATCGATGCCGTTGACGGTGGGGCCACCTACGGCGGCTCCGAGATCCTCTTCCAGCCCGTCTATAACATTTCCGGCGTATCCGACGCCCAGGGCATTGAGGCTGTGCTGCAGCGCCAGGACGCCGATCTCCGCGACTACATCCTCGATGTTGTGAATGAAGCCGATACTGACAACAGGAGGGGCCGGTACTCATGAACACCTACCGCACCAAGCAGGGCGACATGTGGGACAGTATCGCCTATACCCAGATGGGCGATACCGCCTACACTGACCGCCTGATGAACCTTAACCGACAGTATAAGGATCTCTACACACTCCCGGCCGGCTTGATCTTGACCCTTCCGGACGAGGACCCCAAAATCATTGAGACGTTGCCGCCCTGGAAGAAGAAAGTGGTGATCGTATGAGCGACAGCGCTATTGCCCGCCGCGCCACCATGCGCCTGTCGTTTGATGGCGCGGATATCACCAACGACATTGCACCCTACTTCTTGTCGGCCACCTATACCGACAACGAGGAAGACGCCAGCGACGACCTGCAGATCGTGTTACAGGACCGGGATAAAATCTGGCTCTGCTCATGGCTTGAAAAGATGGTCAACGCTGTGCGGTACGAAGAATCCGAGGTAACAGTAAAGACCACGGAAGAGGTCTCGTCGGGCGGCGGCGGTAGTGGCGGCGGCGCCGGCGGCGGTTCTTTCAAGGTCGGCGACAAGGTGCAGTTCCTTGGCGGGCCACACTATGTTTCCAGTACCGCCAAAACGCCGCCGAACTCTCCCGGCCCCGGGCCGGCAAAGCTGACCATCATCAAGAACGGCGCCCTGCACCCGTACCACGTCATTCACACAGACAGCACCACCCGCGTCTACGGCTGGGTCAACATGAACCAGATCGCGCCGCTCGGCGGCGGGGCCGGCGGCGGCAGCCAGACCGTGGAGGTGTACACCACCAAAAAGGTCTCTACGTCGACCGGCCTGAAAATCCGGGCGACCATCGACGTCATGAACTGGAACAGCGATGGCGGCGACAGGTCCCTCGGCTGCGGGGAATTTGAGCTTGATTCCGTGAAGTGCAGCGGCACGCCGAACAGCGTCACGGTAAAGGCAACCTCGCTGCCGTTCACCAGCCGCATCCGGCAAACGAAACAGTCAAAAGCGTGGGAGGCCTACAACCTGTCCGGCATAGCCAAGGAAATGGCCGGCTTGAACGGGATGCGCTGCGACTACCTTGCCGGTGATGACCCCTACTACAGCCGCGTTGAGCAGTACCGCGCAAGCGATATCGACTTTCTCTCAAAGCTGTGCCACGATGCCGGCCTTTCCCTCAAAGCCACCGACAACACCATTGTCATCTTCGACCAGCGGGAATATGAGGCCGGATCTCCCGCCATCACCGTTACCAACGGCGATGGCAGCTATTTGAAGTACAGCCTTGATACCGGCCAGGCAGAGGTGCAGTATTCGTCATGCCGGGTGTCCTACAATGACCCGTCCAAGGGCTATATCGAGGGCACAGCCTATGTCGACGACTTCGACCCTGACGCATCGAAAACCAACCAGCAGTTGGAGATCTACGCCCGCGTCGGCAGCGTCGCCGAGGCCAAGGAGCTGGCCGCGAAGAATCTGCGCTTGCGGAACAAGTTTGAACGCAGCGTGTCCTTCACCTTCCCGGGGAATCCCGCTCTTGTGGCCGGCGTCACCTTCAACGTGGCCGGCTGGGGCCTTTGGGATGGCCGGTACATCATCAAGCAGGCCAAGCACACTGTTTCCGGCAGCGGCTACACGGTACAGGTAAAGGGCCGGAAAGTATTGGAGGGATACTGATGGCAGAAATGAACGATATTGTCCGCGTCGGCACCGTGACCGCCGTTGACGGCGGCAAGATGGCCGTGCGCGTCAAGTTCAAGGATGCTGGCATCACTTCCGGCTGGCTCCCGGTCTTGCAGCACATAGGCGGGCAGGTGGACGTCGAGGACGCCGGCGAACACAAGCACGAGGCGAAGGATTCGGTCGACGGTGACTGCACTGTCGAAAAGGACGGCGCGCACACCCATTCCGCGACGCTGACGTTCTGGCTGCCCAAGATCAACGATACCGTCATCACGCTTTATGTGCCTATGTTCAACGGCGACGGATTCGTCTTAGGAGGTCTGAAAGCATGATTGTCGGATGCCTGGGCGATATTGTTTTCACGGTCTCGGATTCCGCGGTGAAGACGATCAGCAACTATTCCCGCAGCGGTTCCGCCCGGTTTGCAACGCATGACCTTCACCTTGCAAAAAGCCTGCTGGAATTCACCGGCGCAGACCCCGAAGACCTTTCTTTCGATATCGAAATGTTGGCCTCGTTCGGCGTTGACCCTGATACCGAGGTGGCCAAGATCGCAAGCTATACGGAAAGCGGCAGAACACTTCCTTTTGTGCTGGGCAATAAGACCATCGGCGCCTACCGCTGGGTCATCACCAGTTTCAAGGAAAAGGGCAACCACCACGACGGCCAGGGCAATGTGATCGCCGCGACCGTGAGCATCAGCCTGAAAGAGTATGTAAAGTGAGGTGCGAACAATGCCCCATCTTGTAGAAGCGGCGGATCTCACAAAGCTGCTGCTGGTCGATGACAGCAGCCGGGCATCGATTCTCCAAAACGTCGCCGTCATCCTGGGCAGCGTCAAAGGCACGATACCCCTCTACCGCGAGTTTGGCGTCAGCGCAGAGTACGTTGACAAGCCCATCCCCGTTGCCAGCGTGATGGTCATTTCCGCCGTGAAAGAGGCCATCGAGCAGTTTGAGCCGCGTGTCAAGGTCATAAGCGTCTCCTGCAGAAGCGACCCGGCCGAGCCGGGCCGTCTTATCCCGTCCGTGGAGGTGGATATCAGATGAGCAGAAACACAGAACACCAATTCATCAGCACCGATACTGAGGAAGTAAAGGCCACCGTCGTCGCGCTTTGGGAACGATTCGCAAACACAAAACTCCATGCGGCAGACCCGATGATGCTGCTGTCGATGTGGGTCGCCGATCTGTTTGTGCGGGCGCGCGCCGACATCAACTTTACCGGCAATCAGAATTTGCCCTCTGCCGCCGACGGTGAGAACCTCGACGCCCTCGCCGATCTGTACTACCTTGTCGACCGGCCCGACGCCACCCCGGCCACCTGCACGGTGCGGTTCTACATCACCGAGGCACAGAGCACCCCGACGCTGGTTCCGGCCGGCACCCGCTGTACCGACCAGAACCAGACGCTGTACTGGGTGACAGAAGAGGACGCCTACATCGAGGCCGGCAGCATGTATGTGGATCTCCCCGTCGAGTGCCAGACGGCTGGCGAGGTCGGCAACGGCTGGACCGCCGGCAGCATCAATACCATTGTGGACGTCTACGACTACTACGACCGCTGCGAGAGCTTGACAGATAGCTCCAACGGCAGCGACCGTCTCACGGATGACGAATTCTATGAGGTGATGAGGGCCAGCCAGGACGCCTACTCCACGGCCGGCCCGCACGGCGCCTATGAGTATTTCGCCAAGATCGTATCGCCGGATATCGCCGACGTAGTTGCCAACAGTCCATCGCCTGGCATCGTCGCCATCCATGCGCTGATGAACGATGGCCAGCCGGCCGGTGAGGAAACCAAAAGGGCCATCTATGAGGTGTGCAGTGCCATTGACCGTCGGCCGCTGACGGACTTCGTCAAGATGGCCGACCCCGAACAGGTGGACTGCGAGATCGAGTTTACCTACTGGCTGACCCGCGACGGGCTTATGTCTGCCAGCGACGTTGCCGACATGGTACAGGTTGCCGTCGATGAGTACATCCTTTGGCAGACCGGCAAGCTGGGCCGCGATATCAATCCGTCCTATCTGCACAGCCTGCTGATGGGTACCGGGGCCAAGCGCATCGAGATCACCAAGCCGGTGTTTACGCACCTCGAGGACGGCCGGCCGGACTACAAAAACTGGCAGAACCCGGACTATGCCGAGCGGACGCCCCAAGTCGCCAAGATCGACCGCGACAAGGTCGTGATTCACGCCGGGGGGTATGAGGATGAATAGCCACGCCTACACCGTAGAGAACATCATGAGCACATTCCCGGATGTGCTGCGGCATGACCCTCAAATGCTGGCCATGGGCAAGACCATCGCCACGCTCATGGTGCGGTACCGGGCCGATCTTGAATCGGCGCTGCACATTCTCACCAACATCGACAACCTGCCGGAAGATGTTCTCGACAGCCTTGCCTATGATTTCAAAGTCGACTGGTACAACTACGATTATCCCGTGAACGTGAAGCGGGCGCTGCTGAAAACGTCGCCCTACGTTCACCGGCACCTTGGCACGAGGGCGGCGGTCGAGACGGCCGTCCATGCACTGTACCCGGATTCCATTCTCGAAGAATGGTTTGAGTACGGCGCCGACCCGTACCACTTCCGCATCCTGGCAGACATAAACAGTCCGCAAGCGGCCGTCGACCACGGCGAGTTGCTCTGGGCCGTTTATTTCTACAAATCCCTGCGCTCCCGGCCGGACGGCGTCTTTTACAGGTCGCACGTCACTTTCTGCATCAGATGCACGGCGGGATGGACAGCTTACTCCGGGCGGCTGTGCGGCACCTACCCATACGCCGCGAAGTATGGCTTTATCAACCGCGAGGGCATCGAGATCGAGACCGCTGCGCATGGTGCCGGGTATACGTCGCCGCTGACTGATATGCTCGACGCCGGCACATATCCGGCGCCGGCCACCTACGGCGATATTTCCCATGAGGGAATCGGCGTCAAGGTCGATGCCCAGGGCGCAGGCTACGCAGCGCCTCGCACAGACACCCTGGACGCCGGTACGCATCCGGGCATATCGAGATATGGCGAGATCTCGGCAGCGGGCGTGGACGTCGCTGTGAGCGCTGAGGGCTATACCCACGGCTCAACACCGGCCGGGACCGTGCCCGGCATCGCAACAGAGGGCTCTATCGAGGCTGGCGGTTTTCATGCGACGGCTGACGGCTTCGGTTTTGGCTACAATGCGCCGCTGTGTGGCAGCACTCCGGGCAGCCTTTGAGAAAGGAGGACTTTGGATGATAGACAATGTTGGCTTTCAGGATATGCGGAACTACGTCAAGAGACGTATCTCTTACGGGCGGTACCGCGTTGGCAGCACCTTCTACGATGTGCCGCTGTCTAAGATCGAACTGCTCCCCAGTGGCGTCGTCCGTGCGCAGCTGTCGATTCCGGCGTCGGGCAACGTCGTCGTGAACCGCGTCGAGCTGCTCAACGGCGACCGCCAACTGTGGGCCCACCAGGACTGCAATATCGCATTGCAGACCGGCCAGACCGGTATTCTGTACTGGTTTGACTTCAACATCCACGAATGCGAATGTGAGGAGGATTAAAGCATGTACATTCCGACGTTCTGGCTCGACCATGTTATCACCCCGCCGAATCACTACACCATCACCGACAACCACGACGGCACCTATACCATTCTCCCGTCCGGTGAGGTGATGCAGCAGGGCACCCCGCAAGACCAGGCGCACTTCAACAACATGGAGAACGGCATCCTGGATGCCAGTCTCGCCGTTGGCCTTTTGGCAAACGCTGTGCGGCAGAACCTTTGGGTCATCCAGCGCGGCACGGTGGAACTGACGAACACGCTGCAGTTCCCGTTCAACAACAGCGCCAAAACCGTGGCGCTCACGTCCGGCGTTGAGAGCCCGGCCTACGTCGTGGTGGTCGACGTCGTAAAATCCACCGGCAACGTCGGCGAGGTCGAGGTCACGAACCAGCTTGCCAACGGTTTCAAGATCGGGTTTACGGGCAGCGCACCGCGCGCGACCGTCAGCTACACTGTGATTGGAGGTTATCTGAAATGATCGTCATTGACAAGAATCCCGGCACCAAGGTCGATTACACCGTCGAGGGCACGCATATCACCTTCGGCGACGATCTCGGTCTCAACCTCGCCGTCCGTGAACAGGACTGGCCCGTACACATCGATATCTGCCGCGACGCCAACAACGAGCTGGTCATCGGTACCGCCCAGGGCCGCGCCTATGTTGCGGAGATCGACATCCCGGCCCGGAAGTACAAAGAGGTCCCCGTCGAGCCCGCGCCCGCGGAGGGTGAGCCGACCGGCCCCAACCTCGTGCCCGTTCCCCTGAACATGGACGACGTCACCCTGACCCTCTGGGCCATCGAGTAAGGAGGATATACCATGCCTAATTTTGACCTTTCCGCGCTGGCCCTTGCCAGCGTCTGCCCCGGCAACGAGATTCTCTATGACGACCGCGGCCTGCCGAGCGTCATGGTGAAGATCCCGAAGATGACCCATGCCCAGTTGGGCATGGGCGCATCCGAAGCGACGCACCCGGCTTTCATCATCAACGGCCAGGAGGTCGATGCGATCTATATCTCCAAATTCCAGAACGTCGTCCAGGACGGCCGCGCCTACTCGCTGCCCGGCGTTGACCCCCGCGTCAACGTCAACTTCGACCAGGCGGTGCAGTATTGCCAGGCCAAGGGCGAAGGCTGGCACCTCATGACCCGCATGGAGTGGGGCGCAATCGTCCGCTGGTGCCAGAAGAATGGCGTCATGCCGAAGGGGAACAACAACTACGGCAAGCACAACACCGAGACCGTGTACAAGGCCATCCCGACGTGCAAGGTGCTGGATACCTGGAATGACCCGAGCCATGTCGGGCAGACCGCCCGCATCGCCACCGGCACCGGCCCGCTCACCTGGAGCCACGACGGCACCCCGTCCGGCATCTTCGACCTGTGCGGCAACGTCTGGGAATGGACCGGTGGCATTCGCATGGTTCATGGCGAGCTCCAGATGCTGGCCAACAACAACGCCGCCGACAGCGCCCATTCGCAGGGTGCGTCCAGCGTCGACTGGAAAGCGATCAGGGGCTCCGATGGTGAGCTCGTCACGCCGGACGGCTCTGGCACCACGTCCGGCACGGTCAAGCTGTACTGGCAGTCCAGCGCCATCCATGTCGGCCTCACCGTGCCCGAGCAGGACACCTACCACAACTGCGCCATCAAGAACATCGTTGTGGATTCCGGCGTCGAAGACAAGGCCAAGGCCATCCTGCAGAACCTCGGCATGATTCAGTACGGCGAAGGGCCCGAACTCTTTGCCGATCATCACGGCTGGATTAACGCTGCCGAGGCCGAGCGGCTGTTCTCCTCGGGTTGCCTCTGGAGCCATTCCGCGACGGGCGGCGTCGCGTCGTTCGACGGCCACGGCCGCGGCCACTCGCTCGTCTACTTGGGCTTCCGCTCCGCTTTTGTGAAACTGCCCGCTGAAAGCTGAGGACTGTATGACCCCGCGAAAGCGGGGTCCGTTCTCTCGGCTCCGCGCTTGCGCGGAGCCGTAAAATTTTTTTGCAAAATAACGAATTTCGTTATTTTAGAACAAAAACGGGTAGGTTCGACAAAAGCAGACTATAATTCTTCAAAGGGAAGGGGGCGCCCGCCATGGCTGAAGAACTGAAAATCATCCAAAAGCTGGATGAAATGATGGACTACGCCGACGCGGCTTTAGACCAATTCCCCAGGACGAAAAAGGTCAGCCTCGGCGCGAAGATGCAAGACCAGATGGACATAATGCTCACGTCCTGCATCCGCGCCCGGAAGGGCTATAACACACTGGCTGCCTTGAAAGACTTCGACGTCGCCATCATGGTGCTGCAGATTTATATCCGGCAAGCGTTCAGGCGCGGGTATCTGTCGCCCAAGAAGTACGAGGTCTGGTCCTCAAAGGTGGTCGAGATCGGCAAGATGTTAGGCGGCTGGATGAAGTCCGTCAAGCCCAGCCGGCCCGGCATGGGGAGTAGGCCGTAAGCGGCTGTTCAACTCGGGTTGCAACTGGAACAATTCCACGACGGGCGGCGTCGCGTCGTTCAACGGCAACAACGGCCGCGGCAACTCGAACGTCAACTTGGGCTTCCGCTCCGCTTTGCCTCCAAGCCTGACATTACAAGCTCAAGGGCTTGTTTTCCGTGCAGAGGTGATAAAGGGGCCTACTTCCGTGGTCAACACTGTTGGCCTATAAACACTATCTGTTTTGCCGGCGTTCCGACGCAGACCGCGCACGGCGCCTGTGGGGCAGACTTCGAGGTGTAGGCGTATGGAAAAGCACAGGCATCTCTTTGAAAAGTTCGTTACTTTCAACAAGATGTATGACGGATATATCCTGGCACGGCAGCACAAGCGGTACCGGGGGAATGTGCTCGACTATTCTGCCAACCTCGAAGAAAATTTGATTGACGCGGTAAACCGCTTGCAGTGGAAGATGTACAAGCCGGGGCCGCTCTGCCAGTTCTATGAGTATTTCCCCAAAATCCGCCTCATCAGCGCCCAGCCGTTCTATGACCGCGTCATCAACTGCGCGGCATATCTGACGCTCTGGCCGATCTACGAAAGGTCGTTCTACGAGCACAGCTACGGCAGCATACCGGGCCGCGGGCCGATTAAGGCCATCGACTGTTTGCAAGGATGGATGCGCAAGGCGCAGAGCAGCGGGCAGCAATGGTACATGGGCAAGGCGGACGTCCTCAAATTCTTCTTCCGCATACCGGTCGATGTGCAACTGCGGGAGCTTGGCCGCCCTATCGATGACCAGGATATGATGTGGTTCTTGGAGACGGCCATCCGCTGTGACGGCCGGCCGCTGGGCTTGCCGCTCTACTGCACCGACGTCACGACCGCCGAACGCATCGCGGGGATCGGGATGCAGGTTGGCTCTCTCATAAGCCAGATGACCGCCAATGTCGTGCTGTCGCCGTTGGACCATTACATCAAGCGAGAGCTGAAAGCGCCGTACTACATCCGCTACATGGATGATATGCTTGTGATGGCCCCATCAAAAGCAGAGGTATGGGATATCCTTTGCGGCATTGACGGATATCTGCGCGACAACCTCGGCTTGCAGCTTAACGACAAAACCGCCGTCGTTCCGGTCGGCCGCGGCATTGAGTACATCGGCAAGCGCGTCTGGCCCAACAAAGTCGAGCTCCGGCGATCTACCACGCTGCAGATGAAGCGGCACCTGCGGTTCGTCAAGGAAAAATACTCCGAGGGGAAACTTCCGCTCGAGTATTGCCACAGCGTCATGTGCAGCTACCTTGGCCTGATGAAATACTGCAACAACAACGCGCTGCGGAACCAAATGCTCGAGGACTTCGTCCTTATCCGCGATTCCGAAAAGGCCGACCCAGCAAATGACTTTTTGACGGACGAACAGGATTTACCGTTCTAAACTTTATAGCCTGGCAAATTACCGGCAAATAACAACAGCCTCACCGTCTGGTGGGGCTGTTCCATTTTGCGCCAAAGGGGGTGGTAGTTTTGACCTTGCAAGATATTTTCGGCGGCAGCGGCGTTGCGCTCGTAGTCATCCTATCACTGATTGAGATCTCACCGATCAAGCTCAATCCGTGGAAATGGCTGGCCAAGCACATCGGCCGGGCCATGACCGGCGAACTGCTCGACAAGATGGACGGCCTTGTCAAGGACGTAAAAAAACTTCGCGAGGAATGCGACGAGCGGGAGGCCCGCGCAGCGCGTGTGCGTATCCTGCGCTTTGGGGATGAAATCTACCAAGGCATGAAACACAGTAAGGAGCACTTCGACCAAATACTCGAGGACATATCCGAGTACGATGCCTACTGCGCCACGCACAAGGAATTCAAAAACGAAATGACCGTCTTGACGGTCGCTGAAATCAAGCGTACATACCAGTGCTGCATGAGTGAGCACAAATTCCTGTAGAGAAAGGATGGTCCACCATGACCGAACAGATTCACGAAATCATCACCTTGGCGATCCGGCTTGTCGCCATGTGCCTTACCCTCCTTGCGACCCGCTACGCCATCCCGTGGCTGAAAGAGCAGGCCACCTACGCCACCGTCAAAAAGCTGGTCCAGGCCGCCGAAAAGCTGGCCTGTGCCGGCACTATCACCAAGGACACCAAAAAGCAGTATGTCATCACCTTGCTGCAGCGCCGCGGCATCAAAATCGACGAGCAGATCAACGCTCTTATCGAATCGGCCGTCGAGGAACTCGACTGGATGTCTGGCGAGATCTACAAAGAGTTTGAAAAGGACGATGACGACCCTGGGAAGGATGTTCCCGAGGATGGCTAAGAAGCGCGGCAAAAAGGCCCTGTCGTTCTCCAAGATCGTGGTGATAACCCTGCTGGCGTTCACCGCCCTGTTCACAGTGGCGATGACCGTCATTTTTCTTTCCTGCGGGGCCATCCCTGATACGCTGGTGACGGCCTACTTCGCATTTGCCGGGGGCGAGGCCGGATTCCTCGGCCTCATCAAATACGCCGATAACAAGTTCTCACCGAAAAATCCCGACGACTCCGATGACGGCGCCGCCGGGTAGAAAGGAAAGACCATGAGCTTCATCATCAGAACGTCGCTGCCGGAATCCGGCAACAAATACTACAACCGCAAGGCCACCGGCGGCTATAACCCCTGCATCGCCGGCAGTCCGACGCGGGCTGGGCTTAACGTCCTCGCCAACTGCGTCGGCTGGGCGGTTGGCCGGTTCAATGAGATCGGCGGCTATAAGGCCTGCAAGTACCTGGGCAGCCGCAACGCCGAGAACTTCATTGAGCTGGCCAAGAGCCAGGGCTTGGAGATCAGCCAGAGCCCCAGTCCCGGCGCGGTCATGTGCTGGCAGAAGGGCGCGACGCTTTCCGGCAATGACGGTGCCGGGCATGTCTGCATCGTGGAGCAGGTCATCGATGCCACCACCGTCAAGACCTCGGAGAGCGGCTACGGCGCCAGCAAGCCCTTCTGGAGCCAGACCCGCCGCAAGGGCGCGGATGGCCGCTGGGGTGAATCCTCGGCGTACACGTTCCGCGGCTTCATCGTGAATCCGGCGCCGTGCTGCAAGAGCGACACGACCCCGAACACCCCGGCCACGAACAAGGTCGTGGCCACCGGCATTGCCTACTTCTTCGACAAGGCGCTGGCCGGGACCTACGCCGTGACCGCATCGAGCGGGCTCAACGTGCGCAACGCCGCCGGCACGAGCCGGAAAGTCCTGGTCACCATCCCGCAGGGCACGAAGGTCGACTGCTACGGCTACTACTCCAACTCCGCTGGCGTGAAGTGGCTGTATGTGCAGTTCACCTACAAGGGCACCCAGTACACCGGCTTTGCCAGCAGCCAGTACCTGAAGAAATGAGAACGACCCCCATGCTCGGAGCTTTCGGCTCCCTGCATGGGGGTCTTTTTTGTTGTCTGGCGATTACGCCAAATCTGGGGCCCTGTGGGGCGTTTTCCGCGCTGGGGGTAGGTGTTACCTTGCCCCGCGTCGTTTGGCCTGTTGCAACGGCCGTTCTGACGGCCTGCGCTGGTCTTGCGTTAGAATCCTCACGTCATGGATGACGTAGCGGTTCCTGGCACTGTCATATATCGGGCCGGCCGCGTCGGGGATGCGCTGCGGGTGATCGCCGCGGCCAAGGACAAACCGCTCGGCGTCGGCCAGCGAGGTATAGCCCTCGCCGCTTACCTTGGCGGAGCCGTCGATAAGCGACTGCACCATGACGATGTAGGCGGTCATTTGCTCACCTCTCTCGTATTGGCGTCCGTGTCTATCGCTTCTGCCTTTTCAAACTGCCAGTACGGGGGCAGCCCCGCGCCGGTGTGCGGCTCGTCGCAGCTGCTCGAACGCTGCACCCCGTCCATGGTCCATCCGTCGATTGGGTCAAAGGTGATGCTTTGGCAGATGGCCCAGTAGGTTTGCCCGATCGGGCTTTTAAGCGTGCATTTAATCATGGTGGACGATCTCCTTCCCGGTATGCCATTTGATTTTTTGCTCAAAGCACTTTCTACAGTCGGCCTTTGGGTCCAAGCCGCAAAAGGCTTGCTTTCTCGGCCAAAGACAGCCATTCGGGGATAGCAGCGCTTCGATGATGACAGCCTTTTGCCGCTTGTTGCATGTGATCTCAATCATTGTTTGCACCCCCTTTCAAACATCCCGCGCCATGAAGTGGTAGACGTACCACGCGCCGCGGCGCTGGAAAACCTTGTAACGAGTTGTAAATGCCTGTCCGGTGCAGTCGTAGGCGTAGCAGGGGCGAGGGATGTAGAAGTTGCGCACAAAGTGTGCGCGGGCCTCCGCCTCAGTGCCGATGCTGTCCGGCAGCTTGTCGAGCAGCATGCAAGAATCGGAATCGCAGCGAATGCAAAGGGGATATTCGGGAGTGGGGCGGTGATTGTACTCGCGGATAGCGGCTTTCTGCCGTGTGATAAGGTTTCGCATGGTTGCCAGCTCGTCATACTCGTACAGGCCGCTCAGCCCTTCGTAAACGCGGCACAGGAAGTTCAGCTCGTCGTATGCCTTGCGCAGATCGCGGCCGTTGTCGATGTCCTTGATAACCATTGCCGTGTCCTTTCTCCCCGTGTGGCCGGTAGGGCAGCCGTGTGATCAGTCTACGCGCTCCATGGCGACGATGCCCACAAAGTCATAACCTTGCAGCAGCGCGATCGTGTTGAGCGTGGCGAAGACCTGCATAACGGGCAGGTCGATGGTATCCCACAGGATTTTTTCCGGTTCATATCCCATTATGGTATCGGCGGCAGCCTTGGTCATCGGCAGTGTGATACAGGTCTCGGCGACCTCGGCCGCATTGCTCATGTGGTAGGTAAACGTGATGTGGCTCATTGTGGCACCCCCTTACTCCTTGAACCATTTTTCGTAGTCGGCCTCCGAGCAGTAGCCGGCAGCGGCATTGAGCAGCTTTCTGACCTTGGCGAGCCTCTTTTTCCAGTCCTCGCCGTCAACCATGACGGTGGCCATGCTGTCATCCTGTTGGATGCTGACCTCCAGACCAAGCACCGGGGCGAAGTGCTCCCGGCCGGCGTCGGTCAGTTCCACCGGGCCGACGAACGCGATGCAGAAGTCATCCGTCACATCGTTGCAGACGTCAATGTCGATGTCCTGCTTGAGGAATTCCTCAACGGTCATTTTGGTACGTTCCATGGTTTACCACCTTTCCGACCCGCGCGGGTCTACGATTTCGAGTGAGATCATCCCGCCACGGGTCATGTAGCTGACCTCTTCGAGCGGGTCTGCGACTTTGGATTTGACGGCGTCGTCAATCTGGGCATCGGTGAGGCGCTGGTGTACTTCTTCCATGGCCAGGTCACGAACCTCACCGTCGCGGCCGTAGAATACGAACTTCATGGTGTGCGCTCCTGTCTCAGTGCAGACGGTAGGTATCGTTGCGGTAGTAGATGTGGTAGGTGCCGCGGTCCTTGTTGACCTTGATGAGGTTGGTCTGGATGCGGGTGCGGCCGGTCTTACGGGCAATGTAGCGGCGGGCGATCTCTTTGGCCTTGTCGGCGTCGTACAGGGCGCTGGGCTCACATTCGCGGGCGGCGCGGCGGGCCATCCGGGTGTTCATGGCGGCCTCGGCCTCTTCCTTGGTGCCGTAGTTCTTTTCACCGTTGCGGCACTCGGCGATCTGGTAGAACTTCTGGCTGCTGATGACTTCGAGGTTCCGGAACCAGATGGTTCCCCAGGTGTCGCTGCTGTTCGGCTTGATGTTCTCTTCCAGAGAGCGGCCAACCAAGATCTCAACACCCTGATTGAAGAAGCCCTCGCTGAAGTTGCCCAGCATGATGCGGATGATCTCTTTGCCGTCGGTCAGGTCGATTTTGGTGATCTCGCCCTGGCTGCCGCTCATCGTGGCGGTGTTGATGGTGTAGCCTTTGCTCAGCCATTCGGTGACGGTCTTGGTGTAGATGGCGTTGATCTCTGCGAACTTCATTTGGGGTTCCTCCTTGATTTCTTTGCCTTACTGTGTTATTATGGAGGCGGCCGGGGTAAGGCTCCCGGCGCGCCCTCTTTTGGGTCTGTGAGCGGTTGCTTTGGTAGGGGCCGCTCACTTTTTTATGCCTTGACTTTGCTTTCTCTTACGATTTGAGCCGCCGTCTCGGCGTCCTTGGCGTTGGCCTCAATCAGCTTTGCGATATTCTCGAGGTACTGATTGAGTTCCGCGGTTGTCATTTCGTCCATTGCCTCACTTCCTTGTATTATAGAGTAGTAGTTTTTAATGACCCTCTCCAAGGTCATGTGCTACACTGTAAGGGATGCTGTGGATC
>CANRLV010000020.1 GCA_947631565.1 uncultured Gemmiger sp.
AAAAACAGCCCCATCAGCATGACCATGCCGCCGAGCACCGCCACCGCGATGTAGGTCTCGCCCGCACGCAGGGCGGCGGGGCTTTCCTCCTGCACGACCACCACATAGCTGGTGAAGGACATAACCTCAAAGAACAAAAAGGCGGTGAAAAAATCGCCCGACAAAAACACCCCGAGCGTGGCCCCGCAGGTGAGCAGAGAAAAAAAATGGTAGCGGCTGCGGTGCCCCTCGTGCTGCAGGTATTCCCGCGCAAAAACCGTCGTCATCATCCACATAAAGGCGGCGATGCAGGCGTACAGCGCTCGGAATCCGTCGGCCTTAAAACTCAGCCCGCGGCCGCACACGCCCGGGAGCCTGAGCGCGCATTCCGCACCGCTGACCACCGCGGCAAGCAGCAGCGCGCAGGCAGCAAAGGCCGCGATGCCGGCGGCGCAGGCGATGCCGTCCCGTGCCGCTGCACTGCGGCGGCCGGCCAAAACGACGCCGCAAGCCAGCAGCATCGGCAAAAGGATGGGGATAAGGATCAAATACCCGCACATGACCTGCTCCCTCCTTTACAGTCGGCCCGCGGCAATGCGGGCGAGCAGCGCCAGCAGCCCGCGCGAACCGACGCCCAGCGCCAGCATGGCGGCCATCAAGATCAGGAACGGCGCCTTCATATACCAGTTGGGATCCTGCGCCTGTGCCAGGCCGTGCTCCCCCACCTTCCTGGGCGGGAAAAAGGCATCGACGATCGTTGCGTACAGATACCCGACGGTGAGGAAGGCGGAAACGAGCAGCGCCGCCACACCAAGCAGCGGCAGCGTACCGCCAACATCCATGGCTGCCGTGGCCAGCGCCCATTTGCTCAAAAAGCCGGGCAGCAGCGGCGTGCCCGCCAGTGCCACACCACCCACAGTGAAGGCAGCAAAGGTCACGGGCATGTAGCGGCCCAATCCGGTCAATTCCGGCACATACTGCCGCTGGGTCTTGTACAGGATCGCCCCGGCGCAGAAAAAGAGCGTTATCTTCATCACGCCGTGGAAGACCATATGCGCCAGCGCCCCGACCAGCCCGGCGGGCGTCATCAGCGTGACGCCAAAGAGGATATAGCTCAGATTGCTGACGGTCGACCAGGCCAGCCGGCGCTTTAAATGCGGCTCGCGCAGGGCCATGGCGGAGCCGAAGACGATGGTAAAGACGGCAAAGCCCATGGCCACGCTCTGCGCCCAGGTCCCGGCGAGCACGGCGGGGCCGAAGCAGTAAAAGGTCACCCGCATGACGGCAAACACACCGGCCTTGACGACGGCCACGGCGTGCAGCAGCGCCGTGACCGGCGTGGGCGCCACGCCGGCCGTGGGCAACCAACCGTGGAACGGGAACACCGCCGCCTTGACGCCAAAGCCAAAGAAGCACAGCAGGTACGCCGCCAGCACAAGCGGCTTTTGCGCCGTGTTCGCCGGCATAAAACCGCCGTAGACAAAATGCAGCGTCGGGTCGCCGAGACGGTAAAGCACCATCAGCCCGAGGAAGGCGCAGGCCGCGCCGCCGATGGAATACCCCAGATATTTCATGCCCGCCTTGACCGAGCGCACGTCGCGGGAATGCATGACCAGCGGCAGCGTGACCAGTGTGAGCAGCTCATAAAAGAGGTAGAGGGTGAGCAGGTCATCGCTCATGGCGATGCCGAGGGTAACGCCGTAGCTCATGGTGTAAAAAGTGAAGAAGCGGTCATCGCCGCTCTCGTGCTTGATGTACTCAAAGGCATATACGGAGGCCAGCGGCCAGAGGAAGGCCACCAGCCCGGTGAATACGGCGGAAAGGCCGTCCATATGCAGGGCGACCGTCAGCGTCGCCGTCAGTGGGAACAGCCGCAGTGTGCCCAGCGGGCAATGCAGCAGCAGGGCCAGCACCAGAAGCGAGGTGGCACCGACGGCGGCCAACACATATATCTCCCGCTGCCGCCGCTTTTGGAAGTGGAAAAGCGGCAGAGCCGCCCCGGCGAGCAGGGGCAGGAGCACCGCGAACAGCATCAAAAATTTCATGGCGTTCCCTCCCTTCAGCACAGGGCCGCGGCAAGAGCCGCGACAGGGCCGGTGAGCAGGCCTGGGCAAAGGCCGGTCAGCACCGTGAGGGCGGTGAGCACGGCCAGCGGTACGGTGATATACCGCCCCGGCTCCAGATGCGGGACATAGGCGGCGTCAAACCCCTCTTCGGGAAAAAACGCTGCAATCGTAATAGAAAAGAGATATCCCGCCGTCAGCAGCGCGCTGACGAGCAGCACCACCGGCCCCAGCCAATCAAAGATCGGGATGCCGCTGGCGAGCGACCCTTCGGCCAGCAGCCATTTGCTGGCAAAGCCGCCCAGCGGCGGTATGCCGATAAGGCCCAGCGACAAGACCGTAAAGCACCCCATCGTGAAAGGCATCGACCGGCCAATGCCGCGCAGCGCCCGCACATCGGTCTGGCCCGTTTTCAGGATCACGGCGCCGGCGATAAAGAACAGCCCGTTCTTGATGGCGGAATGGACGATGACATGCAGAACCGCCCCGGTAAAGGCGATCGGCTCCAGCAGCGCGAGGCCGAACAGGATGTACGAGACCTGGCTGACCGTCGACCATGCCAGCCGCTTTTTGAACAATTTTTCCTTGTAGGCCAGCATGGAGCCCATAAACACCGTGACCAGCGCCAGTGCCAGCCATGCATACTGCGCCCAGGTCCCGCGCAGAAAAGCGGCCCCGAACTGGTAGTAGACGACACGGATGAGGCAGAGCACCCCGGCCTTGGTGATCACGCCGGAGAGCAGCGCCGAGGCCCCGGCCGGGGCCTCCGGGTGGGCAGCCGGCAGCCATGCGTGCAGCGGGAACAGCCCCGCCTTGGCCCCAAAGCCAAGTACAGTCAAAAACGCCGCGGCAACGACAAAGTCCTCGTGCCCGGCCAGCCTGGCCGGGTCCAGCGTGCCGCCGGGCACAAAGGCTGTGCCGGTACCGTAGGTGTGCATGGTGTAAAAGCCCAGCAGGCCCAGACAGGCGCCGAAGATGGAGTAGAACAGGTATTGATACCCACCCCGCCGGGCCGCCGCGGTCTGGGTATGCAGGACCAGCGGCAGCGCGAGCAACGTCATCAGCTCAAAGCCAAGGTAGAGCGTCAGGTAGTCGGCCGCGCAGCAAAGGACCATCAGCGCGCCCTCGGTAAGGAGCAAAAAGGCGTAGTAGCGGCCAAGGTGTTCCTCCCCGGCCATATACTCCTGCGCGAACAGGCCGGACAGCAGCCACATACAGGCCACGAGCAGGGCGAAGATGCGGCCCAGGGTGTCAAGCGCAAAGGTCACGCACAGATCGCCGCCCAGCGGGAGCAGCGGCAGCGTTCCCTTTGCCGCCGCGGCACAGAGCGCGGTAAGCCCGAGCTCCGCCGCCAGCGCCGCCGCCACAAAGCGGCGGCGGTTTTGTGCTGTTTTCAGGGCCGGCAGGGCAAGCGCTGATGCTGCAGCGAAGGGAAGCAGGATGGGCAAAAGCAGCAGATACTCCATAACGCTTACCTCACATCCCGAACATGGCCAGGCCGCGCCGTATGGCCCCCACCACGGCCTCGGAGCCCATGCCGAAGCCGAGGTTGAGCACGATGAACGCTGCCAGCGCCAGCACGTACTCCCAGTGATACTGCTGGCGCACGCCGGCATAGGCGCCATCGTTGGGGCGGGTATACAGGTTGAAGACGATGGGAATATAGTATAAGGCGTTGAGCAGCGTGCTGACGGCGATGGCCGCGAAGGCGATGCCCGTCGTGACCGGGCTTGCCTGCAGGGCAGCCTGTGCCAGCTCCAGCTTGGTCACAAAGCCGGCAAACAGCGGGATGCCGACCATCGAGAGCGCGCCCACGCTGAAGGCCGCGCCGCCCAAGGGGTCCCGCAGGCCCGCGCCCGTGATGGCGGCGAGACTTTTGTGCCCGCCGGAAACATCCATAAAGCCGCCGGCACAGAGAAAGAGCATCGGCTTGGTCAGCGCGTGGGCCAAGATCTGCACGCAGGCCGCGACCATGCCTGCTTCGCTGTGCAAACCGATGCCGACGTAGATGTACCCCACCTGTGCGATGGAGGAGTAGGCCAGCATGCGCTTGAGGTCCTGCTCCCGCAGGGCGTTGACGGAGCCGATGACCATGGCCAGCACGCCAAACAGGAACAAAAACTGACTGACCTGTTCCGAAACAATGATTTCCAATCCGAACACGCGGTAGAAAATTTTGATCAGCACGACGATATAGCCCTTGAGCACCAGGCCCGAGAGGATGGCGCTGGAGGACGGCGTGGCGCTGCCGTGGGCATCCGGCAGCCAGGAATGGAACGGGAACAGCGCGCTCTTGACGGCCAGCCCGACCGAGAAAAAGCCGATGATGACGGTGATCGGCAATGAATACTCGCCGGCGGCAAAGATCGCCTGCACCCTGGCGGCGATGCTCTCCATCAGTAGCTCTCCGGTGATGCCGTAGAGCGTGACGATGCCGAGCAAAAACAGGCCGGAGCCGAGCAGGCTCATGATCAGATAGCGCGTGGTGGCCACGAGCGTGCGCTCCGAGCTGCGCAGCATGACCAGCGCGCAGGAGGCGATGGTGTTGATCTCGACAAAAACGTAGGCCGTGAACAGGTCGTTGGTGTAGATGAGGGCAAACAGCGAGCTCATCAGCAGCGAGCACATGGTGAAGTAGAGGTTCACCTTGCCGGGCTCACAGTCGGCAAAGATATGGCGCATGCCGCCCAGCAGCGACAGCAGCATCACACCGGAAAAGACCGTGGCCAGCAGGGCCTCCAGCACGCCGATGCGTATCTCGTTGCCCCACGGCGCGCCCCACTTGCCCATACGGTAGACAAAACTGCTGCCGGTCTTGAGCGTATACGCCAGCACCGCGCCGCTCATCGCCGTTGTCAGAGCCAGCCAGCCAAGGCAGAGCCGTTTGGCCCCCTGCCCCGACAGCACCGCGCAAAAAACGCCGCAGGTCAGGCTGAAGACGATGGTGATAAACGGGAAATTTTGCACAAACGCCATCAGACCTGCTCCTTTCGGGCCAGACGCGTGATCTCGTCGATGTCCAGCGTGTGGAAGCGGTCATAGAGGCGGCAGGTCAGTGCGAGCAGAAAAGCCGTGACCGAGACCGAGACGACGATGCCCGTGAGCACCAGGCCGGTCGGGATGGGATTGACGTACAGCTTCGGGTCGGTGCGGCCCTCGGCCACGATGGGCGCGAGGCGCCCGGCGATATATCCCTTGGCGGCCAGATACAGGTAGATGCCGGAATCCATGAAGTTGAAACCGATGATCTTTTTAAGCAGGTTGCGGTGCATGAGCAGCGTGGTAAAGCCGATGCCGAACAGGATGACCGCCGCCGTCTCGTAATAATTGATGAAGAGCTCGCGCAGATGCTCTGCCATCTCACAGCCCCCCTTTGCGGAAAAGCGCATAGAAGCAGTACATCGTGCAGGCGACCTCAAGGCCGACGGCGATGTTGATGGGCAAAATAAGCCCGCCGCTCAAAATGGTGCCGGGGATGCCCAGCCATACGTGGTCGTCAAGGCCGTTGGCGCCCATGTAGATAAAATACGCCATCAGCAGCGCGTATGCCGTCAGGCAGGCGGTCTTGACCAGATGGTACACCGCATCGCCGAAAAAGCGCCCGGTGCGCTCGAAGCCGAAGGCGACGGAGTTCAAGATCAGGCCCGCGCCCATCAGCGCCCCGCCCGAGAAACCGCCGCCGGGCGATGACGTGCCGTTCAAGATAACGTACAGCCCAAAGATAAAGGCCAGCGGCACCAGCAGCTTGGCGGCCTTGCGCAGGATAAGGTCGCTGTTGGGCTCAAAGTCCATATCCTCGCCGGGGTGCGCAAGGTCGATAAAGCGGCCGCGCTTGCGGGCATAGGCGTCGATGCGCAGCAATACGATGACGCTGCACGCCGCCACGAACAGCACGTGCGCCTCGCCCAGCGTATCAAAGCCGCGGTAGGCCGAGATCATGCCGGCCACGGCGTTGGTCGTGCCGGTCTCGTCGACGGCGTGGGAGACATAGCGCTCCACCACCTCGTTGACGGTGGGGTTTTCGGCGCTGCCGAACGGCGGCAGAAAGGCCACCACGGAGAGCAGAACCCCGATCAAGGTGCAGCAGATGAGCACCGAGAGCACGCGGTAAAGGCTGTCAAAGACCTCCATCCCATGTTTGCCGAACCAGGCGGCAAAGCGGACGATGACCGGCTTCTCGGCGTATTGGGCCGCAGACAGCCAGCGGTTTTCCGGCGTGTCGGTGTCAAGGGTCGCCTTTTCATCGGCAGGCAGGGTGTAGTTTTCTTCGCGGAAGGTGCCGTCCTCGGCAAAGCGGACGAGCGCGGCAATCAGTCCGTCAGTTTTCATCGGCGCCGCCCTCCCCGTCTTTGCCCGAGACCTCGGCCTTGATGGCGTGTATCTTTTTGAGCGTGGCAAAAAACAGCAGGCTGGTCACACCCGCGCCGACGGCGGCTTCGGTGATGGCAAGGTCGGGCGCCTGCAGCGTGAGCCAAATCACCGACATGATGAGCGAAAAGCTCATGTAGATGACGATGGAGGAAAGCAGGTTGCGTGTGACGCTGACCGAGACGGCGCAGACGATGAGAAAGGTGAGCAGAATGGCGTCAAACCATGTCATTGTGCATCCTCCTCCTTCCGGCTTTGGGCCAGGTCATGGCGGTGCAGCCCGATGCTGCTCTGCTCAAGGCCCTGCTCATCGTCCGGCTCGCCCTGGGCAGAATAGGGGCCGGCCGTGAACTCCATCAGCATGATGAGATGGCTGGAAACGGGGCTCGTGATCCACAAAAGCGCGACGATGGCCAGCAGCTTGACCGTGGTCGGGCAAAGCCCCTCGTAAAAGCAGATGCCGAGCACAACGCCCAGCAGGCCGAGCGTATCGCCCAGCGCGGCGGCGTGCATGCGGTTGAGCGCAAACCTGAAGCGGTAGTTGCCCACGACTGCCGAGACGAGGAAGAACAGCCCCACGCACAGGCAGACGGTGCCCAGGCCGAAGCGTACCCAATGCTCCGTCATGGCTCATCCCTCCCCTGCTGTGCATCGTCCGGGTGCTCGGCCGTCTGCCGGCGGCTCTTGTTGTGGGCAGCGCGCCACTGGCGGTAAACGCCGATGTCCATCTTGGTCAGCACCGCCACGGCCAAGAAGCTGAACATGGCGTAGACGATGGCGATGTCAACCAGCCAATCCTCGTGCAGGCGCAGCACAAGGCAGGCGATGATGCAGATGGCCTGTGTGCCGATCATGTTGACGGCCACGATGCGGTCCGACATGCGCGGGCCGATCAGGGCTCGGAACAGCGCAGCCAGCGCACACAGGGCCAGAATGACCATGGCCGTGGTCAGGATCTGCGGCGCAAGGGTCGACAACGGGTCCATCAGTCCGCCTCCCAACGTTCGAGTGTTTGGACAAAGCAGCCGTCCGCCAGCCCCTCGCCCATCGTGCGGTCAAGGCAGTGCACAAGGTACACGCCCTCTTTGTTCAGACTGCCGGTGATGGTGCCGGGCGTCATCGTGATGGCGTTGGCCAGGAACACCCGCCCCATCTCGGTCCTGAGTCGGCCGGCCTTGAAGCGGACGACCGCCGGGTCTGGCTCCTTTTTGCCGTAGACATAGGGCAAAAGGACAAATGCGGAGCGAAAGATCTCGCGGACAAGAACGGCAAAAAAGGCGAGCAGGCGCGGCAGCCGTTTGAGGGTCTCCCAGTCACGCCGGGGGCTGTAATGCATAAAGCGGCAGCAAAACCAGTAGATCGCGGCCGAGACAGCAAGGCCAAAAAGGACGGTCTGCCCGTCAAATCTGCCATTCAGCAGCACCCACACCGCAAAAAACAGAAAAAACATGGCTTACCCTCCTGCTATTAAGGTACCTTCGTATGCCATTTTATTGCTTTTTGCCCGCGTTGTAAACGTTCAGAATCACCGAAAATGCAGTGTTAAAAGATAAAAATTCGTTGCAATTTCAAAGCCGGGTCCGGTGTGGGGAACATAGGCATCAACGCCCGCGCACAAGCCGCCATAAAAGCGCTCCGTGCGATGAAATAAGCGATAATATGCTGTATCGGTCATAATTTTCCCCACTATGCTCGGCAGTTGAAAAAGCTGCTTACTGGTTTGGACGAGCGTGACGGCTATTTGACCAGCGAATTTTAAATAACGGTTATTCTACCAAGATTCTACCAAAATGGGATTTTAGATTGAATCGTTATAACGTAGGAATCTTTAAATCGTAAAATATTCCCGGTATGCTTTTCATCATAGATTCATATAATTTTTGTGCCGGGCATAGTTCTCCGACTCTGAATGCCGCTGGCTCGAATCCAGTCAGGCGCACCCAGAAGACCACCGCCTTATTATTAGGCGGTGGTCTTTTCGTTTCTAATGCTTATGACGGTACAGGCATTCACAACCTACCGGGTATCTCCGCCCTTTGTCGGAGCGACGATACCGCTGATCCACCGGGCACTCCAGTCGGTGGACTTCTGAAGTCCCAGTTCAAAGGACGCGCTTACCGGCTCACATGGGACACTGTTTTCATCCCAGAGGGTGACGGTCCACTCCACCCGGTCCCGGCTGTGAAGAGCCTCGCCCTCATACGGAATATGAGTCATGCGGGAGAATGCGACCTTCCCGGTGTCCCAAACCGCCGCGCCGCCGCGCATCGCCGTGATCTGATACACCGTCTGAGTGACGCCTCCCTCACAGTGCCAGGAAAAGCGCGGCCGGTGATTCCCCAGACCCATGGGGTTTCAAGATATTCCATTCTCAAATGGTTGACTTTCATAGGGCACCTCACTTGTGCTTGATGACAGCTCTTGCGGTCGTTTTGCCGTCGGAGGCGGTGACCGTCAAATCGCCCACGCCCGTGCGGACGACGGCCAGTGCCCTTCCGTAATAGGTGGTGTATTTCCCCGCGTCGAACCGATCCTCCGTCCGTGGATCAGCGGAGCCAAAGGCCAGAAGCTCGCCGCCCTCCACGGTGACGGCAACGGCACTGTCCGCGTTGGATTCCACTACGCCATTTTCATCGGTGACTGCCACCGGAATATATACAATCTCGCCTGTATCCGCCTCCGAAACCTCCGCGGCGACGGTGAGCCGTAGGGCCCCATTGGCGGAGGTAAGGGCGCTCCGCCCCATCTCCCGCCCGGAAGCGTCGAAGCTGACCGCCTCCAGCCTGCCGGGGTGATAGGCTGTCTTGAATACCGCCTTGCAAAGCTTGGTTTTCTTCTGTCTGAGGGATTTGCCGTCTTGGAACAGCTCTACCGTAGGCTGATTCGTGTAGACCTCAACGACGGCCTTCTTCCCCTCGCATCCCCGCCAGCTCCAGGAGGGGATAGCATTGGTGCCGCGCCAGACCATTTTGGCGGGCTTTGTGTCGTGGTTAATGGGTTGAACGGCGATCTTGGGCGCGTCCAACTGACCCCAAGCGGCCTGTGCCAAAAACATCTCCCCGTTGGGGTTGCCCAGAATGTCCATAGCCCCGGTGTCCGCCAGCAGCCATGGATAGGGCTTGTTGAAGCCCTTGCTGTCCGGGGTATAGCCCCAGGCCCCCAGGCCCGCTTCGCCCAGATAGTCCCATGCCGTCCACATGAAATCCCCGATGAGGTACGGGTATTCTTTTACCATCTCCCAGTTTTTGGCGATGTCCTGGGGGAAGGTCTCGCTGCCGAAGATGAGCCGGTCCGGGTGGAGCTTGCCGTCCAATGGATAGCGCCCGGAGGCGTAGTTGTAGCCGCAGATGTCCAGTGCGTCCATGACTGGACTCACCGCAGCATCGGCCTTTTTGGAGTTGGCGGACTTGTTCATGCCGGTGCCCACCATGTTGGTGACCATGTTGAACAGGGTCGAGTTCATCCCCGCCATGGCCTTGTCGCCGGACTCGTCCCGGCCTCCGCCGTTCTCGTCGTAGACCCCCTTGCCCTTCTTTGCCGAGGTAATGATCATCAGGTTGAAGCCCCCGGTGACGGGCCGTGTAGGGTCGGCCTCATGGAGCAGGGAAACCATTTCCTTGGCGGCCTCCACGCCTTCGTCTCTGGCAGGCTCGCTGACCTCGTTGCCGATGGAGTAGAGGATGACGCTGGGGTGATTGTAGTCCCGGCTTACTATAGCCAGCAGGTCGGACTTATAGTTCTCCCGCCACTGGGAGGCGTAGTCATATTTGTTCTTGTGGTTGTACCACATATCCCACGCCTCGTCCATGACGTACACGCCCAGCTTGTCGCAGGCGTCCAGCAGGGCGCGGGAGCAGGGGTTGTGGGAGGAACGAATGGCGTTGAAACCCGCGTCCTTGAGCATCTTCACCCGGCGGTGCGGCGCAGGTTCCTTTTGCAAACCTGCGCCGCATCCGTTTGCCATCAACGCCAGCAAGGAGTATGCCTTATGAACGATCCCATCAAGACGGCCCATGAACGGGCCGATTCCATTTTCCGCGGGTTCCTGCCCGCGCACGGCCTCGCTGTGCGGGAAAGCCAGATCACCCTTTGCCACCAGATGCTGGATGCCCTGTTCGGCGGCAACATCCTGCTCTGCGATGCCGGCACCGGCATCGGCAAGACCTACGCTTACCTTGTCGCCTGCGTCCTCTGGCTGCAGGCCGACCGGCAGGGCGCACCGCAGCCCATCACCATATCCACCGCCAGCGTCGCCTTGCAGGATGCCATCCTCAAGGAGTATCTGCCGTTCCTTTCCTCCGTGCTGCTGGAGTGGCACATCATAGAGCAGCCTCTGCGCGGCGTGATCCGCAAAGGCAAAGAGCGCTTTGTCTGCGATGTCCGTCTCGCCCAGCGGCTGGAACAGATATCGGCGGATACCCGCCCGCGGACCCGCGCCAAGCTCTTGCAGCTGCTCAAGACCTGCGACATGGATGCGGTTCCCGGCCTTTCGGCCTTTGACCGCGCCCATGTCTGTGTGCCGGATCTCTGCCGCCGTGACTGCCCCGGCCGGGGGCGGTGCCGCTACCAGCAATACCTCAAATCCGCGCGCGGCATGGATATCACCTTTCAGATCTGCAACCACAATTACCTGCTGGCCGACGTCGGCCACCGGCAGCGCGGATTCCCGCCGCTGCTCAAAGACAGCCGCGCGCTGGTCGTGGACGAAGCGCACAAGCTGCCGGACGCCATCCGCCAGATGGATACCCGCTGTTTTTCGGATGCCGTGGGCGACGAACTCTGCGCCCTGCTGGCCGACGCGCAGTACACGAATACCGCCCGCCGCCTGTCCGGCGATCTGAGCGCCCTTTGGGCCGCTTTCGGCCAGGGCGGGGGTGTGTCCACCCCGGCAGGCCAGAACGCCGCCCAGAGCGTCCAAACGCCGTTTGCCGCCAATGTGACACAATGGGCGGCGCCGACTGCCGTGGTGCAGGAGCTGCGCCAGACGATACGCCATCTGGCAGCCGGTTTGCCGCGCCAGACCGTCCACCGGCTGGAGGAAGCCGCCGCGACGCTGGAGCTTTTCCGGCAGGGCGATAAAAGCCATATCCTCTACATAGAGCGAGGCCCGCAGAACAGCGTCACGCTCTGCGCCGCCAGCCGGGACCCGGCCGCGGCACTGGCAGAAAACCTCTGGCCAAAGGGGCGGCCGGCCCTGCTCACCTCCGGCACACTGGCGGCGGGCGGCAGCTTTGTGCGTACCGAGCAGCAGCTCGGCCTTGCCGGGGATGCCCGCCTGCGCCGATGCCAGGCCGCCGCGCCGTTCAACTACCGGCACAACTGCCTGCTCTACCTGCCCACGCGGCCGCATCTGGAAGCAGAGGCAAAATACCTCGCCGCCGAGATCGAGGCGCTGGTGCTGGCCTGCCACGGTCATGCGCTGCTGCTGTTCACCAGCTATAAGCTCATGGACCTTGTACAGCGGCAGCTCGCCGGTCATCTGCCTTTCCCTGCGGTGCAGGCGTGGCGCGGCGGTCAACGGACGCTGGAATTGTTCAAGACCATGCCCAACGCCGTGCTGTTCGCAGCGGGGCCGTGCTGGGAAGGGATCGATTTCCCCGGTGACTGCGTCTCGCTGCTCATCATCCCGCGGCTGCCTTTCCCGGTGCCGGACATCATCAGCAACGCCGTGAAAGAGCAATACCCCGACCTGCGCGCATACATCCGGGCCGTAGTGGTGCCGGAAATGCAGCGCAAGCTGCGGCAGGGATTTGGCCGCGCCGTGCGGCTGGAAACCGGGGGTGACCTTGTATGACCGCCGCATATCAATCCTATGCCGATTTGCCTCTTACGATGGACGCCCGTGCGCTGCAGGATGCGCTCGGTATTTCCCGCGCAGGGGCCTACCGCCTGCTGCATGACCCGCAGTTTCCGGCCATCCATGTCGGCTGCCGTATGCTTGTTCCCCGTGATAAATTCATCCTTTGGTTAGATGAGCAGACCGATAAAAACAATGTGGTAATTCGTCAATAATAACCCGAATCAGAACCCGAAGGTTGTTGGATTTGGTGATAGCTTTCCACCCGCCGTTGTGGTATCGTTGGTGTCACCAAAATCCAACAAAAAGGAGCATAGCTATGGAAAAAACGAACATCAAGCCGTTGCGCCGCGGCCACAACGAGGGCAACATCCGGCAGCGCACCGATGGCCGCTGGGAAGTGCGTCTCTCAGCGGGCATCGATTACAAAACCGGCAAGCCCAAGCGCACATCCACCTGCTGCAACACCCGGCAAGAGGCCATCGCCATCCTGCAAAAGCAAGCCCATGAGGTACGCACAAAGGGCTGGCGAGATCCGATGGGCGTGACGCTGGAAGAATGGTACGAGCATTGGTTGGATACCTATGTCAAAAACAGCGTCAAGCAATCCACCTATCTCAGTTACAAGGGATACCTCAAAAAGCACTTTGCCTGCATTTCCAAAATCAAGCTCAAGGCACTGGATGCCGGTACCTTGCAGGAGTTATATACCTTTAAATACGAGGAAGAAGATCTCTCCCCAAAAACATTGCGGAACATGAACATGGCCCTGCACAAATGCCTGGCCCAAGCCGTCAAAGAGGATCTCCTCACCACCAACGTCAGTGAAGCTGTCGTGCTGCCCCGCGCCGAGCGCCCGGAAATCGAGGTGCTGACCAATGAGCAGCAGCGCGAGGTCGTGAAGGCCAGCTACCGCCACCGTTACGGTGTATTTGTGCGGCTGGCCCTTTGCACCGGGCTGAGATCCGGCGAACTGATGGGACTGCAATGGGGTGACATCGACCTTGTAGCGGGAACCTTGCAGGTACGCCGCACCCTCAATCGCCTGCATAAGTATGAGGAAAACCCGGAAGGGAACAAGACGGAGATCGTTCTCTCCAGCCCCAAGACAAAGAACTCCCGCCGTATGATCCCGCTGACCCGTGGGGCGGTTGAGGACCTCAAGCGATGGCGCGCGGTCCAGCAGCATGACAAACAGGCAGCAGGGGCCAGCTATAAGGACGATGGCTTTGTGCTGGCCACTGAAACAGGGAAATATTTTGAGAAGAAAATGCTGTCCAAATACTACGAGCGCATCCTCAATGATGCAGGGGTAGGGCATTTTACCTTTCATGCCCTGCGCCATACCTTCGCAACCCGTGCCCTTGAACATGGGATGGATTACAAGACACTCTCGGCCTTGCTGGGGCATTATTCCGTCAGCTTTACGATGGACACCTATGTCCACTGCCTCGATGAACGCAAGCGCAACGAGATCGCCAAAATGGATGACCTGTATGACATTCCCGTTGATCTCCCCATTGACGGTACGACCTACCCGGTGCTGTGCAGACCGGCCGATGATGGCTGCACCCTGTATGTGCCGGATTTCCCCAACTTGGAGGTGAACGCGCCGACGATGCAGGAAGCGCTGATGAAGGTGAAGGAGCGCATCCTTGGCCGGATGCGGCTTTACATCCACCCGCCCGTGCCGTCCAAGCAGGAAAAAATCGTCGTTCCTGATACCTGTTTCCTGATGCTCGTGAACGTCGCATAATTCGGCAACGCTATGCAGCGCCATAAGGAAGTGATTTGAAAACAATCATCAAACACTACCAAAATGAGCGTTACGCTATGTTAACATAGCAATACTTCCGTGTTGTTTTGAATTTTGTTTGAAAAAATTAAAAGCCTTTTACGAGGAAAACATCATCGTAAAAGGCTTTTAGCATTATCTGTTATATTTTGAAATCAACACAAAAACGAAACCATGTCGTTCCAATTTCATGGTAACGCCCCTATACTTGCATTATCAGCTACCACTGAAATCTTATGGAACGGGGAATCACCATGAACGCTGACAAAGTATATTCGGAAATGATTGCCAAAGAATATGTGCCGAAGCTGTACTATAAAATGATTGCTTTGAAAAAGCTGGACCGCAAAGCCAAAAAGCGGGCGACAGCTGTTGCCTGTGCCTTTGGCTCTGTCTTGGCCGTCATGCTCGACGCTGGTCTTTGCCTGTCTGCACAGGCGGCCGAAGCGAATGATACTCAACCTGTTTATCACAAGCATCGTGATAAGGCTCACAGGCTTTATGGGGTTCGGTTTGAATTACCTGCTTTATAGAAAGCTGCTGAAAAGCGATAATCAGAAATACGCCTTTGACATCGTACAGCTTGCCGATGAAATCATCGAAGCGACCGGGGAATCGTGAGCGTCACTTCATCTCATCAGTTCGTCCGACAGGCGCATGATCTCCGGCGCCAGCTTCGCCCGTTTGCGCTTGACCATGTGCGTATAAATCGGCCAGGCAGCAATCACGCCAGTGATGCCGATGACCCCGATGACGATACCGGGAACAAACAGCTTGTCGCCCCATACCATCGTGCAGCACATCCCCACGCCCATGATCAGCGCGCTGACAATCCCGACGGCCAGCGATACGATGGTCGCTCCCTTTGTGGCGCTCGCATCCAGACGGCGCAACTGCTCCATTGAGGTCTCTTCTTTCGTCGGCGTTGGCTGAGTATATTTTTCCCGGATCTTCCGGATCTCTTCCTGTTCCTTTGCCGAATAGGTATAGGTAAAAGCTTCGTTCTTTTCTTCCATGATGCGCTCTCCTTTTCTCCGCCAAATCACATCCGTGATGGATCCGAGCGGAGCTTTTTCAATTCCTTGTTTGCTCTGTATATCATATAGGCAGCCATGAATATGACCAGCGTGCAGACGCCGCCGCCCACGGCGCCGGTCATAGCTTTGCGGAACATCGGGTCATCATCGCCCCCGAACTGCGCCAGCATGGCAGTCGTCAGTGACAGGATGGAAACCAGCGCCGCCACAAGATTGACGGCCTTCGTCGCTGACAGGATGGCGCTGTGATGGCGGCGGGTCCTGACGACGTTGACCGTGGCCGTGATGACCGCGTAAAAGGCGTATGCGGCCATTGCGTAGATGAGCAGCCCCGGATAACTGAAATGCCGGTTCTGATGGACCATGAACACGACGATACCCGCCAGCGCCTGATTCATGACCAGCAATACGAACCCGCATAAGCGGTAACGGCGGAAGGCATCGGCTTCGTCGTCCGTCGATCTGCTGCGGAGCAGGAACAGGCGCATGACGGCCAGCAGGATGTAATAGACCGCCAGCGCGATGAGCCATGCGGAATGATAATAGATACCTGTGGACAGCTTCAGAATGATATAGGCAAGATTGATCGTCAGCCCCACATGCAGGGAAAACCGGTTGCGGTAATAGATGTCTGACAGGTATCGTTTTCCCACCGCAGTGGAGCGAAACTTCCGCACAAGAAAAAGATCGGCAGCTTTCGCTTTGCATTTCTCCATCCAGCGGGGCAGATAACGCAGGCCGGTGATGGAAATGACCAGCGCGTAGGCGGATGCCAGATACGAGGCGTACTGCAAGGCAGGCTCTTGTATGGGGATCGCAAACACCGCGATCACAAACCCATATCCAAACAGAGCCAGCATGACCGTCCATACAGGCGGCAGGCAGAATACCGATTTAAGAATTCTTTTGAATTTCTCCATCCGCGGCTCTCCTGATCTTTACGGTAAAGGCGCTGCCCTTCCCGATCTCGCTCTCAACGGAAATATCACCGCCGACGATATCCACCACCCGCTTGACAAGGGCCAACCCCAAGCCGTTGCCCTGCGTGGCATGGGAGGTGTCGCCCTGATAGAACTTTTCAAAAATATGCCGGCCGGTCTCTTTTGCGATGCCGCAGCCGGTGTCGGCCACCTCGACGGTCGCAAAATCTCCTTCGGTTTTCAGCGTAACGGACACCATGCCGCCGGGCTCGGTAAATTTCATGGCGTTGGAAAACAGATTGTTCCAGACGAGGGACAGCAGTTCCTCGTCTGATTCCACAAATACGTCTTCCGCAATGTCCGTTTCAATGTCGATGCTCTTTTTCTCCCATGTGCTTTCAAAGGTCAAAAGGCATTCGGCAAGCTGCTCGCCGAGGTCGTACCGTTTCGCGGCGGGGTAGATCTGCTGGTTTTCCAGCCGGTTCAGCTTCAAAATATTTGTAATCAAATCTGCGAGGCGGCGGGACTGCCCGGTGATCGCCTTGGCGTACGCTATCCGCTGCGCTTCTGTCAGGCCGGGACTTTGGAGCATGGTTCCGTAATTCTGTATGACAGCCAGCGGCGTTTTGAGTTCATGGGACACGTTGGCGATGAAATCCGTCCGCAGGGTCTCCACGCCGGAAAGCTCCTGTGCCATGCGGTTGAAATAGTCGATGATGGTATCGAAGCCATCCTCGCCTGCAATGCCGGGAAGCGGCTCAATGCGTGCGGAAAAATCTCCGCGCATGATTTTTTCCGCGCCCTGCACGATGCGCCGCACGGGGCGCTCCACCATAAACCGGCGGCGCACGCCGTCGATGACGGTACACAGCAGGCTCAGGAAAATCACGTTGGCAAAGGTCGCTATGGCGGCCAAACGGACGCCGCGCTCGGTGTAGGTGATCTCCATGGCACCCGCCAGCATTTTCAGAAACAGCAGCATACAGCAGGTGATAACAAAGGACATCAGCAGAAAAAAGGCGGCATAGTTCCGCAGAGCGAAAAGAAACCGCCTGCATTTTGAATCCTCTTTCACAAAATCACCGCCTTATATCCGAGACCGTGAACGGTCTTGAGCGCAAACTCGGTGCAGCCTTCAAACTTGCCGCGCAGCTTGGTCATGTACACGTCCACAGCTCTTGGCGCTGTACTCGTATCGGCATCCCAAAATTCATCCATGAGCTGGGTGCGGGTGAAGGTCTTGCCGGGATAGGACAGCAGCTTATAGAGGATATTGAACTCCCGCGTCGTCAAAGAAATTTCCTTGCCATCATAGACCGCCGTGCGTTCGTCCATGTCCAGCCGCAGCTTGCCGACCTCCAGCTTGTGGGAGGTGGCGATTTTCGCCCGCCTCAGCAGCGCCCCGATGCGCAGGAAAAGCTCGTCCAGGTCGATGGGCTTGACCATGTAATCGTCGATGCCGATGTGGTAGCCCTTCTGCTTGGAGGCAAAATCATCGCGGGCCGTCATAAAGAGGATGGGGATGTCCTCGTTGAGAGCGCGCACCGTTTTCGCAAACTCATAGCCGTCGATGCCGGGCATCATAATATCGGAAACGATGAGGTCAAAGGTGCTTTGGTACATGGCGTCATAGGCTTCGTTTGCGTTAAGACACCCGACCGCCTTGTAACCGCTGCCGTTCAGAAAGGTACAGACCGTGCGGTTCAGGTCCTTGTCATCCTCCACGACTAAAATTCGGAACATAGAAAAGACCTCTCTTTGCTTTTTCTGTAGTATAACATTCAAATGTTAAAGTTTTGTTTGCGTTTTGGCCTTTTCAAAAAAATATGCGCCGCATGAGGTCACCCCTTTGCGGCGCATAGGTAGGTTTTACAATCGTCCGTCGTTCCGGCAAACGATACGGCGGCACTGACAGCTGCGCTTGCCTTTCACACCTCCCGGCCGTGATGAACGGCGCCCGGAGTGGCGGCCTTCTTTTCCGCTTCTTCCTTCGCCGCGGCCTCACGCTGAGCCTGCTGTGCATGGAGGCGCTTTTCCGCATCCTCCGCGGTTTCGCCCTCATGGGTCAGGAACTGCCCCACAAAGCCGTCCTCGACCCTTTTGAACGCGCCGGTCACGCCATCCTCGATTTTCTTATAACCGCCAACGACGCCTTCCTCGATCTTCTTGTACCCGCCGACAACGGCGTCGGCAATCTTTTCGTTTGCGCTTACGAGTTTTGATTTGTCCATGCCCATGATAAAACGCTCCTTTTCATTTACGATTGATTTGCCGGTTTTAAGGCAGATGACGGCGATGACCAATGCGGCCATACCGATCACCATCGTGATGATGACAGGGGTGATGTGCTTTTTCATGGCAGCGTCCGCCTTATTTCAACCCCTTGATTACAGGGATGAGGCAGAGAAGCAGGACGATGCCAACAAGGCCCACGATGATGCCGGGAATCATCATGTTCCAGACGAGCACCATACACATTCCCACGCCGAGAACAGCGGCGCCGAAAATCCCCAGAAGTGCTGTGCCAATCGTCCTGGCGTTCAGTACGATGGCGGGTTTGCCGTCCATTTTCCGGCGGACCGGCACGATGGCCAACAGCATCACCGCGCCGATGGCACCGGCCGCCACACCCTGCTGCATGGCACCCCATTCCGGGAGCAGCGCCATGCACATACCAAGGGCAAAGAGGATACCGCCGACTGTGCCCATGATAAGAGTCACAAAGTTTTTCTTCTTCATTGTGGATAACCCCCGCCGTTTGTATTTCAAGCAATTTCTCACTTGCTGGCTGCATTGTACCACCCAAATGTTTGTGAAATTTTTAAGTTTTGTTTGAGAAATATTAAATCTGAACCTCGCAAGATATTTGTTGACATTTTCGTCACAGTATGGAACGCCAGCAAACGGTCACGAACATAGCTCAGAAACAAAATCACCAGCCCTGTTGAACTCAGGTGCTGGTGACTTTTTAACAAAAAATTTTCGTTCTTGTGCGGAAAACCGCGCCGTGTTCGGTTGCAGGGCCGGTCAAAATTCAACTCTGCAATCCGTTTTGGGGTCATTTTGGGGTCAAATTACCAGATTTTACCAATTTTCGGCCGAAAGGCAAAGAAAAAGAGCGCTGTATTTTTCGATACAACGCTCTTTTTTGTGGTTGCGGAGGCGCGATATATGGGTTTCCTGCGATTTTGTGGGGGTGGGGAATGGGATATTTGCCATAGGTAAATCTTTTTATGCTTGGTGTTCCTGACCGCTCTTTGTTTCGGGATATTCTATTGCATTTCAAATAGTGTTTCCCTATTTCGGGATTTTTGTTGACAAATACCGTCTTCTATGTCATACTGTTATCATAATGTCGCTGGAGGCGGTCAGCATGATCCAACGGATAGAGTACCTGAAAGCACTCGATTTATGGCGGGACAAAAATGTGATCAAAGTCATAACCGGTATTCGCCGCTGCGGAAAGTCCACCCTGCTGGAGCAATTCCAGGAGCAGCTCCGCAAAAGCGGCGTCGAGGATGCACAGATCCTTTCGCTGAATTTTGAAAAACTCGACTATGAAGACCTTTTGGATTATAAGGCGCTGTATCAATATGTCATGAGCCGCCTGCAGGAAGGAAAAACCACCTATGTATTCCTGGATGAGGTCCAGCTGGTGCCGGATTTCCAGAAGGCGGTAGATAGCTTATACATCCAAAACAATGTGGATCTGTATATTACCGGTTCAAATGCCTGGCTTCTCTCCGGGGAACTGGCCACTCTTTTGTCCGGCCGGTATGTCGAGATCAATTTGCTTCCTTTCTCTTTTGCCGAATACTGCCGCGCCAGAGAAGTGTCCGGCGACGCGGCTCTTGCAGAGTATATGCGCTGGGGTGGGTTCCCGTATGTTGCATCGCTCGACAAGGTGCCGGAGCAGGCAGACACCTATCTGGAAGGCATCTACAACACCATCATCGTGAAGGACATTGACCTTCGCCAGCGGCGCAGGGAATACGATCCCAACAAGCGCAAGGTGACCGATATCACCCTGTTAAAAAATATCTCACGCTTTCTGGCTGGGTCGGTCGGCAGCCCTGTATCGGACAAAAGCATTGCGGACTATATCACTTCTTCCGGCAGAAGGGTCTCCCAAAGCACGATCAGTGATTACGTTGAGGCTCTGGTGGAGCCATATATCTTTTATCCTGTGCAGAGATTTGACGTTTCCGGGAAACAGCTTCTCAAACAGAACCGAAAGCTCTACATTGCCGATTTGGGTCTGCGTCACCATCTGCTTGCCCGTCGGGAATATGATTTGGGCTATTCTTTGGAAAACATCGTATACTTTGAACTGCTGCGGCGGGGGTATCGCGTCAATGTCGGCAAGCTCGGCCAACGAGAGATCGATTTTGTCGCGGAGAAGAACACACGCAAGGTGTATGTGCAGGTCACGGCTTCCATGACGGACACCGCCGTGTTTGAGCGTGAGATGGCACCGCTGCGGGCCATCCGCGACAACTATCCCAAAATCGTGTTGACGCTGGACCGCTTCACAGTCGGCAGCTACGAGGGGATCGAGGTCATCAACGCGGTGGATTGGCTGACGGAAAAATACGATTGATACATCTGCTGCCGAGATGGCATCCTCATTGTGCCCGCACTTCATATGCCTTGCGGTTGCTGGACCGCAGGCGCTTGGAGACAGCCAGCACATCCTCGTCTGGCGAGGCTTTTTCATCTTCGATCTGGCTGAACTCTATCAGCACATAGCGTGGAGTGTTATTTTTGAAGATGACGACGGATCTGTTCTCGTACGCCATGCGCGCCACACGGGAAAAGTCTTGGTTGGCCTCGGTGATGGAGACGAGATTTTCGGTGTTGATGGTCATGGAAAGCACCTCCTGCCCATATCATACACAAATCATAGGTAGAATACATTCTATTTTTTTGCTTTCACTCACACACTTCACACGCGTGCAAGTTTTTTGTTTGTAAACTTGCATGCGTGTGAGTTTTTGTTGTTAGTTTTTGTGTGAGCACTTTTTATCGTACTTTTAATGTGTCTCGTACACATCCTTACTTCTCGTGGTTACAAACATTTTTATGGTCAAGATGTTTATATTATCAGCGCCAGGGGTCGACGCGACAAAAACTTTACAAAAATCCGCTGCCTTGTCCACGGCATAAAAGGAGCGGTATAACTTGACGTTATACCGCTAAATAATTATTTAAGACGCAGTGATATATGGTTTTTCGGCGATTCTGTGGGGGTGGGTGGACACATAAATTCAATATGCGGCTTTTAAATTCAGTGATACCGCGCGGCCGGCACATTGCAGTTGTTTGGCTTCCTACTCCTTGTTTTGTGCTTTACAGGATCTTGCTGAACACCTTGCGGATGTAGATGATATCGCTCAGGCCCGGCCACTCACCTCCGGTCCCGGTCGGCTGGGCCGCCTCCAGATATTCATTTTCCAGCCTCAAGATCTTTACCATCGCCTTGCGGGTCTGGATCACGTCTGTCAATCCGACCAGCCCGTCGCCGTCGATATCGCAGGGGACCATTGCCCTGACCTGTTCCCCCCGCACCGTGAGGATACAGCCTGTGCCCACATAGGCGCCTCCGGCCAGCGGCGTACCGTCCTTGTCCGCCGCATTCAATTTATTGTTCTCGCCTTCGCCGAACAAGGCCTGCAGGGCATCCACACTCGTCCCGGCCTTCACGCCGTACAGAATGCCTTTCTCGACGGTGTAGCCATCCGGCAGAGACTGTTCCCAATGCGCATACAGCGTCATATCTTTACTGAACACTGTCTGGGCCGTTACCGGCTCGCCGCCCTTGGCCGCTGTGTACCAGCCAAGGAACGTGCACCCCGTCAGCGTGGGCTCGGGCAGCGACGTGACCTTGCCGTCGGCATCCGTCACCAGCATCATCTCGCCCGGAAGGACGCCACCCGCCGGTTCCAGCGCAAGCGCATACCCTTCCCGGTGCAGTACCGCTTCGACCGTGACATCGGTATCCGGCACCGTGACGGTCGTGTCATACGCCGTCTTGTCGGCAAAGATATCCTGACCGTTGCTGCTCCGCCAGCCTTCAAACGTAAACCCTGCCGGAACGTAGGCATAAACCTCGATGCGTTCCCCCGGATACGCCTGTGCCGCCAGCTCCATATTGCCGCTGATGATCATGTTGCCCGACTTCATCGTGACCGTCCGCTTCTCCTGCTGCGGCCGGTAAGTGTCCAGATCCGAGGCAAACGGTTCTCCGCCCCGCTCGCTCAGCGTATAGCTCACATCGTCCAGCGTCTTGCCGTTCACGCTGCTGTCATAGGTTTTGTTGGCCGTCAACGCGACGTCGGCAAAGTAAACATCGCGGATCCCGTTCTCCTGCTCGTCATATTCGGTGACCTGCACATCCATCGCGCCGGTGTCGGTGCCGACGTATTGGATATCATACAACTCCTCGTCGTAGAAATAGAAGGTTTTCCTGTCGCCCTCCACCACGACGCTGATATCACCGTTGGAATAGGCCTTTCCGTCGACGACATAGGCCGCCAGCTTTTGGCCGCGGTCATAGACGTACACATCGACCGGGCAGGCCACTTTGTACTTCTTCTTCATTCTCTCAAGGCTTTCGGCAAGGATATACTCATAATCTTCATATAGACCTGAATTTGGATAGTCTTCCTCAAGAAAGAAGATCCAGTTCACCGTCACGCTCTCATGTGCTTCATCGTAATCTTGCTGGATGTTTTCAATCGCCTTTTTAACTTTGGCCCGCTTGTCGCCGGAAGTACTGTCAAAGTGCTGGGCGATCTTGCTGACCAGCGCATTATCCAGCACATCGATAAACTTTTCTGCGCTCTTGCAGTCCTCCCGGCGCGCGGCGAACACCACATCAACCGCGCTCAAATACGCCTCTGCGCTCTCACTGCTGCCGTTCCGGCGGAAGCTGTTTGCCAGCGCTTCACAGCTTTTTTCTGCCAGGTCCTCAACGTCCAAGACGGCACACATAACGGCATACTGTTCCTGAAGGCTGTCAGCGCCAAAAAATGTCTCGGAAACGAATTTGCTGCTCTTATAAGCTGCAAACAGGATGTCCAGATACGGATAGGCCCGGTTGACCACCTGCTTGACATTTTTCCAGAGCTCGCCGGCCACATACTTGCCGACCGCTTTGCCGATAACTTTTACTTCGCCATTGACGATCTCCTGCACGACCTCTTCGGCGCTCGCGTCAATGATCTTGATGCAGTCCTGCAGCGCCATACGCAGGTATTCGTTGTCGGCCGGGCACTGGGCGTACATCGTGCGCACGACCTCTTTGAGCGAATCCGACAGGTTGGCCAGTGCACAGTTGCTCTCCATCATTTCGACCAGCTCGGCCCCGCAGTCCACAATGTCCATGACCGTATCGAAATACTGAAATGCCTTTTCGACCTTGCCAAGGGGGGAGCGCTGCAAGAAAAGCTCTTCACATTTGCTGCGCATCTCGTCCTTCTGCTTTTTGTCCATCGCTTTGAACGCAGTCCGGTCAGAGATATCTATGTTGAGCTTGAGCTTGGCCCATGTCTTGAGCTGCGAATAGATGTCGCTGCCCGTCTTGGCAACATCGATGAAACCATTGGACACCGATATATCGGTCGCAGACTCCAGGACCTTCAGGATAATGGCCGAATAAACGTCCTTGGGCATGAACGCGAATTCGCCAAGGCTGGTGGGATTATCCAGTGTGTCCATCGCGGTCGTTGCCGCCACCCAAATATTGGTACCGGTGGCAAAGCCATTGTTCTGCAGTTCCTGTACATACAGGCTGGACGGCGTCTGGACGGCCCATTCGTTTTTCATGATGCCGGCAAACGGCCGCTCCTCATCCAAAAGCAGGTTGGCATGGTAGACCTGAATGTCAAAGAAATCGCTCCCCACTGTGACCTGACAGTAGGCGCTGCGTCCGTCGGCCGTGGATACGGTGATGAGCGACCGCCCCGGCGCGATGCCGTTCAGCGTCACCTGTGAGGTAAGGCGCCCTGCTGTTTCTTCGCCGGACAGTCCTGGCGTGACGGTGACACTGTTCGTGTTGCTGCTGTTCCAGGTAAGAGCGGTGCCGTTCAGGCTGCCGCTGTGTTCCACCGTCGCCGTCGCCGTCACCTTGCCGCCGTCTTTGATCGCGGCGGAGGTGATATCCAGCGATATCTGCCCGTCAAACGGCATATCGCCGTCCTCCTCGGGCAGGACGCTTTGGTAGTGCCAGGCAACTTGGTTTAAGAACAATTCGGTCCTGTAAGTCTCTAACGAGATTTTCTTCCTGTCTTCAGCCGTACCGCCGTAATAGATATCCTTCAGTGCCCTGTAGTCAAATGCGCCATCCACACCGTCATCGATATAGGCCACACTGAGCGGGATAGAAACTTTCGTGAGATTTGAACATTTTGCAAATGCGTCATCCGATATAACACGTACGCCCTCTTCTATGGCGACACGTTTCAAATTTTCACAGGAAAAAAATGCCCGGTCACCGATACGTTCCACACTGCCGGGGATCCTGACCTCTGTCAGGGCATTGCAGTTTGCGAAAGAGGAATCGCATAAATATTCCACTCCATCCGGAATATTGATGCTTTTCAAGCTTGTACAACCTCCAAACGTGCCAAGACCAGACGACAAACCGATATTGACCAGGCTGTTCGGCAGGCTTACCTCCTGCAGCTGCTCACACCCCATAAACGCTCCGCCGCCGATCGAGATGACGCCGTTGGGAATGACGACTTTGGTAAGCTTCTTACAGTTTTGAAATACTCTACCTCCACCGATAACATCCCGTGTTCCGATGCTGAGCACACGGTGTCCGTCAATAAAGGCCGGGATCCGGAGCTCGCCCTCCACATCTTTATTACAATCCATCAGGATCACATCGTCATTGTTATCCAGATAGTAGGAGAGCACGGCGTTCGTGCCGGGCACCGCATAGGTTTCCCACTCTGACTCAGAAGGTGCCGGCCCTGATCCCCCGGTTTGTTTTTCGACTGTCAGCGACGCGTCGTACACTGGCGCAGTATATTCCTCCGCCGTTTTTGCTTCTGCGGTGTTTTCTTCCGGCAACGAGGATACTGTTGGTTCTGCAGGCATATCCGGCACCGGGGCCGCAGTCGGCGTTGGCGATGCCAAAGGCGCCGGCGTGGCAGTCTGTTCCGGCGCAGCCGTCGGCTCGGCGGACGGCTCCGCATCGGGCTCTGGCATCGGCGTTTGTGCTGGGGCCGGCTCTTCGGTCATTTCCGGCCCCGCTTCGGGCAGGGGCGGGCTCTCCGGGGCAGGGGCGGGCGTGGGGTCTGCCTGCGGTGTGGGTGCGGCCAGGTCTTCGCCGGGATTCTCTGCATCCGCACCGGTTTGCTCGGTTTCCGACTCGCCGGAAACAAGCGCATCCCCCGCCGGGCCGGACTTACCGTCCGCCGCCAGTGCCGCCGCCGGCACGTACAGCAGATTTGCGCTTAACATTACCGCCAACAGCAAGGCCGTCAGCCGCCTTTTCATTTTGCTTCACGCTCCTTGTTTTGTGCTTTACAGGATTTTGCTGAACACCTTGCGGATGTAGATGATATCGCTCAGGCCCGGCCGGGTATCTTCGGTCCCGGTCGGCTGGGCCGCCTCCAGATATTCCTCCTCCAGCTTCAAGATCTTTACCATCGCCTTGCGGGTCTGGACCACGTCCGTCAGCCCCACCTGCCCGTCGCCGTCGACATCGCAGGGGACCACCACGGTCAGGGCCTGCTCCCGGCCCGGGAGCGTTACTTTGCAGCCGGTGCCTACATTCTGGCCGTCTGTCAGCGGAACATTGTTTTTATCGGTGATCACTACCTCGCCTGCCTGTTGCAGTTGGCTGCGCAGCTCTTCCGGCGAGGTTTCCTTTGTAACGCCCAGCAATCGGTTGCTGTCTTCTTCGATCTCGAACTGGTCCGGCAGCTCCGGCTCGGGTTCGCCTTCCTGGGGGAGCGGACAGGTAATCAGCGTGCAGTCCCTGCTGGTATTGCCTACCGAGAGATACAAAATGCCGCCGCTCTGCATGCAGCCATAAATATATTTATTCGGGGCGTCACAGGTATAAACGGTTCGGATCGTTTCTTCCGGCAGGGTGATTTGATACACATTCCGATTATCATTATAGTACAGTCGATCCCGCTCGGCGGAGAGCATGGCAGATTCATTGGAAATATTCGTTTCCGCCACTTTCGTTACGGTGCCATCCGCTGCCTGCCGAACAACGCTGCCGGCAGAAATATAATAAACGCTGCCGTTATTGAAAACCAGACTGCTCGTAACATTGCTCCATAGCTGACCGCTGTCGTACTTTGTATCCCCGCAAGTCACCGCGGCTTTCCAGTCATGGTGTTTTTCCTCTGACCAGCCGGCCGTCTTCATTGCGTCATCACTGAGCAAAAAGAAGACATGCAGCGCCCGGCCGGGTTTGTCGGCGGTGGGGTCGTCCCATGTGACATCCACATGGTACCATTGCCCGTCCAACTGGACCGCGTTCCATGTGTGGTCCATCTCATCGCTGTCAACATTGACGACCGGGACCCCGCTGCGCTGGAGCAGGTCGGTATAGGCCAGCATATAGCCCTGGCAGACGGCTCTTTGATCCACCAGCGCATTGTATGCATTGTAATTGTGGTGCTCCGTGTCATAGGTGCAGTGCTGGGCAAGATAATCGTGCAGGACCAGCGCCTTCTGGCAGGAGTCCAGCCCCTGCGGCAGGCTTGACAGCACTTTCTTGATGGCAGCTTCATAAATATTTATATCTTCCTGCGTATACGTCAGATCATAACGCGGCTTTATGGCAACGACCGCATCCCCCCTGTAAGAATAGCGAAAATATCCATCCACATAAAAAAGCTGCGGATTTGCGTTCAAAAAAGTAAAATACAGCGTTTCGATCTCTGTTGTGGGGATGTTGTAAGCAGAGAGGTCAATGACCTCCTGCCAATTTTCAAGACCGTTGCGTATCGTTTGCCATTCGGGGGAACCGGTGCCCGGCATGGTATAGGCCTCAGCCGTGAGGGCAAGCGGGGTGGGGCGGTCGGTGGATACGCTGCCGAACTGGTAAAGACAGTTTGTAACGTCCGCCGCTTCTTCCCGGATCTCGGCACTGTCATCGGCCGGGGCCTCCGCCGCCGGCTCCGTCGGCTGCGGAAGGGCTGCTTCTTCCTGCACGGCTGCCGCCGCACCGTCCGCTGGCAGAGTCTCCGCCGCCGCCGCGGGCACAGCAAAAAGCATAAGCATCGCTGCGAAACAAGCCCATCCATAAAACCATTTGTGCTTCACTTTCTTTTCCTCCTTTTATGTACGAAAACCGCCGCTGTAAGCAGCACAAGGCCGATAAGCGCGGTCCCTGCTGCCCGTTTTATCAACATTTGCCGCTGCCACGCTTCGCGGGCAGGATGCTGTTCTGTTTCCGGTCCCTGTGTCGCCCCGCGCAACGGCTGTGGGGGTACACTCTCACTGTCGCCCGTTTCATCGCCCGTACCGCTTATGGCTTCGCCGCCTGTACCGTCTTCGGTTTTGCTGCCGGCCTCACTGCCTGTGCCGCCGCTGTCCGCCGGCGGCGCGCCCGTATCGGGTCGGGCGGTCGGCTGCGTTTGGCCGCCGCTGCCGCTCCCTGCGGGAGAGGGCGTCTGCGCCGGCGGCACATCCTGCTCACCGGCTTCGGCGGCGGGGGGCTCCGGTATCGGTTCGGCCGGCGGGATCTCCGCCGGATCAAGCTCCTGTTTTTCCGCCCCGGCCTCGGAATAATGGGGCACCGGTGTGGGTTCGACTACCGCGGTGCCGGTCACCGTCACCGACCCCACTATTACTTCGGTATCCAGTTGGAGCACATCATTGCCCTGTGCGCCGACCGTTTCCTTTTCCGCACAAAGCAGGGGCGGCCCGCTGCTCTCTTTGAGGGCCTTTACCGTCACCTGTGCCCATTCGGTGCCGGCCGGTATCGGCGCGGCGCCGTTGCCGTCATCAAGATACAAAAGGACCATGCGGTCGCCCAAATAGCTGTACGAAAGCTCGGATTCTGCTATCCCGCTGCCTGCCTGAACGGAATCGAACTGATAGCCGTCGGCAAAAGTCATGGTAAGCCTCGCCCCCGCCAGCGGCAGTGTACACTGCTCCACCGTCACGCTTAACGTGACCGTTTGCCCGGTCTGTACCTCTGTTTGCTGCGGCTGGAACAGCAGCTGTGCCGTGCCGTTCGCCGCAGCGGCCGGCAGAGCGGACCATACGCCAAGTGCCAAAAATGCGCTCGTCAAGGCGCCTAAAAGCCTTTTTTGGACCATACTGTTTTGCTCCCGTTCTGTCCCCGTAAACGCCGAATCAAAAAGCGGAAGAAACGAACCAGCTTTTTGCTTCGCTTCTTCCGCTTTATTGGATCGGCTTTACTCTTTGCGCTTATAAAGTTTTACGCAGCATGCAGCCAGCATCAACGCACTTGCCAGGAAGGTGACCCACACAAACCCGGTGTTGGAATCATCTGCCGTGCGCGGGATCGTTGTCACGGCAACAGGCGCAGGTGCGGGAGCAGGCGTCGGCGCAGGCTTGACTTGCTGTGTCTGCGCGTTTTTGTTTGCCTCCTCCTGGCGGCGGCGCTCTTCCTCTTCCTTCGCTTTCCGATCCGCCTCTTCTTTCTCCTTGCGAAGCTTCTCAATGGTGCTTACGGCGTTCGTAAAGTCTTTATATACGTCCTCGGTCAATGCATCCGACAGCTCTTCATCCGTCATGTGATATGTATCCCGCAGCGTTTTGACCTTATCGGCAATGCTCTGGACGGCACCTTCATTCTCAAGCGTGACGGTTTTCGGCAATTTTTTGACGGCGGCGGTCACCTCTGCAAGCAGCTTTTCGGCTTCCTGCTGCATCTCTTCTGCTTTGTTGTAGTTCGGGAACGCCTCGGCGAACTCATCGGGATTCATGTTATACTTGCTGTTGCTGCCAAGGTCTCTCATTTTGCCCTGGATCTCTTCATAAGGCTTCATATCTCCGTTATACTTCCACGTTTCCAGCGCTTTGTTCATTTCTTGCCTGCAATCTTCGATCTCTTTTTCCATCGCCTTGACGGCCGCCTCGTACGTTTCGAGGTAGGTATATACACCCTCCTTCTTGAGCGGACAGTCTCTGGATTCCAGATCCTCAATCTCCTCCGGCAGCTCCTTCAGAACCGCTTTGTCGGCGTATGTGACGTCATTCTCGGCATGTGCTTTCATCTCGTCGACGAAATCGCTCATCCGCGTTTTCAGGGCCGCAACGCCGTTCCGGCAGGCATCGATTTTTTTCTGCTCCTCCGCGGTAAACGTGTCGCCGAGCGCCTCTACCCGTTTCTGCAGCTTGTCACATTCCTCATCGTCGTAGTAATGTGCATCCGCTTCTCCGTGCAGATTTTCCACATCTTCGGTCAACTCCGCGCGTTTTATCTCTACCTCAGCCAGAGCGTCGACGGCGCCCTTCAGCGCGGTCATCTGCACGTCCTCCAGCGTTTTGCCTTTGTCGGCGAATTTCGTATTGAACTTTTCCACAAGCCCGTTGATATCGGCCTTGTCCGCCATCGTTATCGTTCTCTTGTCGTAGTTCTTTGCATTGACTTCGGCAACAAACTTATTCCACTCCTCCACGAGAGCAGCGTACTGGGCGTTTATGTCGTTCATCGTCGTTTGCGCATCGCCAAGCACTTTTGCCGTATTATCCTCATACGTTTCACTCAGCGTCTTGATCCGGCCATTCAGTTTCTCTATTCTATCCTCGTAGTCAAAGCTCATGCCGGTCTTCCCGATATCACCCGCCAAGGTGCCGATGTCCTTCTGGAGCGACCCGATCTCTGCGATGTCTCCCTCGACGGTACTGTAGATCTCCATGTATTCATCGTAACCGAACTCATTGCCGGGGACACTGGCCGCTACCAAGCGGTCGACGTCCGGCTTGAGCGCCACGGCCTCCACAAATATCTCGTCCGGCGCGGCACCGCTCGCTTTGAGACCCTGCAGAGCCTGAACTTTTCCCTTTACAGTATCGATCAAGCTCTTTATTTTGCCTGCTGTTTCCTTTGCGCTCTCCAGATTGGTCGTATGCAGCTTGCCCTGGGCCGTTGGATCGACCGCATTTTTCAACCTCTCTGCCTCTTCAATATCTTTGTCCGTCTCACCATACACATAGGACCCGGTCAAAGCATCCAGCGCCTCTTGTGCCGCGTTGAAGGCAGCGGCATCGATCGTAATGGACACCCTGGCCGTCATTCCGGCCCGGTCCGTGGCCTCGATGTTATAGGTAACAACGGTATTGCCCGCGGTCAGGTTGTCGGGATCGCCGCCCTGAACCACCACGATCGTGCAGGGGCCGTTTTTGTCGCTCGCGCTCACCTTGAGCGGCTGAGAATAATAGGTCTGCCGCTCGGACTCCATGGCAGTGCCATCCACCAAAACCTGGGGGGGCACGGTGTCAAACGCCGCATCCTTGTAGGGATTTACGATCGAGTCTTCCATCTTTGCCTTAACGGCCGTTCCTAATGTACCGTCACCGCCAAAGCGGAAATCGATCGATTCCGGCTGGATGATAAGGCCTTTTTCGATGCCGTCAGGCAGTTCCGATTTTACCTGCATATAGAAGGTATACAGCAGGTGCCTTCCCTGCGGCGCTTCAGGCGGGTCGTCATAGAGATTATTGAATTGACCGGAGATTCTGCGAGCATTATCCTCCGCAGAGTATAGCGGCGGATCCTTATCGTCCAAAACATCCTCATAATCCGGCCCTACGCCGCCTTTATTATTCCGGCCCTCTTTCTGCGGCTCCAATACGGTCGGATCGAAGTCAAAGTTAACACTGCCGCCCCAAAAATAACCGCTCGGCGGCGTGGCATACACAGAGACCTTGATCTTGTCGTCGGCATGCAGAAACTCCGGTTGACCTTCGCCATCATACTCTACGATATACTCGAGCTTTACAACGGGCGGTTCCTCCGCAAAGGCTGCCACCGGGAACATGGCCAGCGCCATTGCGAGGGCACAGACAAGAGAAATCAGACGCGTTTTCATAAGGGCCTCCTTACGGAACTTTTGGCTCTCCCCGAGCTTTGTGCCGCCATGTGTTTTTGTGGAAATCTTGACAAGACACATGATTTCGGCTATAACAAAGAGTATCTAGAGACCAATTTTAGCCCTTTTTCGGCCAGGCCACAAGATGCGGCATTTGATGCGGCGGCCCGTAATTTTATCATGCCGCACTTTTTTGGCAAATTGCTGTTCTTCCCATCGCGTTTTTGGTGAAAATTGTGCTTTTTTGTGCCGCGTTGTGGCAAAAAGCCAACGTGACAAGGAGAAATACCATATGTTGGATATCGGACGGGAAATTGAAAATCTTTTGAATGAATGCAGTGAAAGCGTTGCCGAGATCGCGCGCCGCTCCCATATCGACCGCTCTACTTTATATAAAATCGTGAACGGACAGCGCCTGCCCACCGCGGAGCAGCTGGACGCGCTGATGCACAGCCTGCGTGTGACGCCCGGGCAGCGGCGGACCCTTTTGGAATGTGCGGAAGCGCTGCGCCTTGGCCCGGACGAGCAGCGGCAAAATGCACAGACAGAGGAGCTGCTCGGCGTTCTTTTGAACGCTGACCGTGCCGTTAAATCACCCCCCCCCGCGAGGAAATTTTGTGTTCTGACGAAATTTTGTATGATCCTTCGGCCATTTCAAGCCTGCTGTACGGGCTTTTGCGCCGGCACGCCCGGCATACCCCCGAACAGCCCGTGATGCTCTCGGGCGGGCATCTGCCGCTGCTGGCGGACTGCGTGCAGCAGGCCTTTGCCGGCAATGCGGCCCCCGTTCCGGTATGGCAGATCCTGTATTATGTAAAAAACACATCGACCCCACACAGCCGGGCCCAAAATTTGCACGCCTTTGCAGACTGTGTGCCGCTGCTTTTGTGCCGCGGCGCACAATACCAGGCGCGCGTGTGTTACCGGCAGGCCGCGGCGGACGGTCTCTTTTCGCTGCTGCCCCATTTTGTACTTTTGGCGGACCGGGCGCTCTTTTTCAATGCAGACGGTCAGGCGGCCGTGTATGAAGCGGATCCCGAAACCGTAGGGCTGCTGCGGCGCGAGTTCAGCAAACAGTTTTTTGCCCAGGCCAGCCTGCGGGCCCTGCACCGTGTGGATGAGGCTCCGGCCGTTGTGCGCCGGCGTTTGGCCGCTGACTGTACCGCCCGGTTTTCGGTCCGGGCCGCGCCGCCGGCGCTCTCGCTGCTGTCTGCCGAAGCGCAGAAAAGCCTTGCCGGCGAGCTGCCGGCGCTCAGCGATGCCCTGCCGGCTGCCGGACCGGACCTTGACATGCATTATTATTTCAGTGAAGCAGGCTTTTGGCACTTTATCCGTACCGGGGCCGTGCCGGATCTGCTGCCCGCACTTCTGCCGCCGCAGATTCGCAGGAAGGTTTTGGCCGCCATGACCGCCGCCGTCCGGCGCGGAAATCCCTCACTGTGTATGCTGTCCGTTCCCTTTTTGTCTGCACCGGACAGCATGCGCTACATGGAGATCTTTGAAGGGCGGGGGGTCCTGTTCGGTCTGGGGGAGGCCGGTCTCCGGGTCGAATACCTGCTGGAGGAGAGTACCATCACCGCTATGCTGGTGAAATATTTTATCAAACTGGAAAGCAGCAGCAAAGCCTGTGATGCCGAATATTTGCTGCACCTGACAGAGCTTTCGCAGGCGGACCTGTAAATGCCTTTCCGGGCAATGTTGAAAGGAGCGCTGTATCTTGCGATACAACGCTCCCTTTTGTTGTTGGGGGCAGGGCGCAGGGCCGGCCTTGCCGGTTTGCCTGCACCGCTGTTTTGGCAGCGAGCCGGATGCGGGGATAGCGGCTCCTTCCTTTTTACAGGATCTTGCTGAACACCTTGCGGATGTAGATGATATCACTCAGGCCCGGCCTTCCATCTTCGGTCCCGCTCGGCTGGGCCGCCTGCAGATATACACCATCCAGCTTCAGGATATTTACCATCGCCTTGCGGGTCTGGACCACGTCCGTCAGCCCCACCTGCCCGTCGCCGTCGACATCGCAGGGGACCACCACGGTCAAATCCTGACCGTTCAGCCTGACCCGGCTGCCGGTGCCGATATACGCACCCGTTTGGTTGGTGATCTCCAGCGGCGTTTCCGAGCAAAAGAACGCCTGCAGATCGCTGGCCGTCGTTTCAGCGGCAACACCCCTCAAGGTATTCCCTTCCTGCCGAATCACGATGGGGCGGAACGCAAAACCGTATTTTTGTGCGTATGCCTGTGCGGTAGAGCCCTCCATACCCGAGATGCTGATCCCCTTATAACCCGGACCAAAGGCATATTGGTCGGCGGGGATCCCGCATTGCGGGTTCTTGATGACGATGTTGGAAAGCTTATCGCAATAAGCAAAGTTGTTGCTGCTGATGCTTTCCAGGCTTGCCGGCAAAACGATTGACGTCAGCTGCGGGCAGCCGCTGAAGATGGACCCGCCCGTTATGGCTGTGACGCCCTCGCCAAGGATAACGCTTTTTAAATTCCGGCACATATAAAACGTGCCCCATTTCTCCAATGTGCGGACACTGCCCGGGACAGCGACCTCCTCGATCGTGCTGTAGCCAAACGTATAATACCCGATCTTTGTAACGGTTTTTGGTATGCTTACCCTGGTCACATTGCTGTACATAAATGCTTCGTCTGCAATTTCTGTTACTCCCTCGGGGATGGTGCAGGTGCCGGAGCGCATGGCCGGATATTGCAGAAGCCTGGTTTTTTGCTTATTGTACAGCACGCCATCGGCAGAAGAATACGCGCTGTTTGCCGGCGAAACGTTGATGGCGGTCACCGGCGCACGGTAAAATGCGGACTCGTCAATAGCCGTAACCGTGTCAGGAATGGTAACCGTTCTGGCATATTCATTGTGGGTGAACGCATTGCCGCCGATCTCCTTCACGCCGGAAGGAATGGCCACATCGGCTGTCTGCTTCTGGCAGGCAAGCAGAATGCCGTTGACAACACAAAAGTCTCCCTGTGCCTGCTGCCACGGCGTACCGTCGAAATCGTCAACGCCAAAGGTCCTGACGCTGCCGGGGATGGAGATCTCCTGCAGGCTGCTGCAGTTTTGGAACACATAATGCCCCAATCCCCGTACGCTGGAAGGGATCGAGATGCTTTTCAGGCTTGTGCAGTTCTGAAAAGAAAAGCAAACAATCCATGTCACAGTAGAGGGGATGGTCACCTTTTGCAGATTTTTGCAGTCATGAAAGGCGCCCTTGCCGATATCGGTAACACCGTTTTGGATCACGATCTCCCGAATATCGTTCAGATAATTCTCCCATGGGCGGATCTTTGACTGCGCTGTACTCCACATATCGCCCATATCGCCGGTCCCGCTGATGGTCAGCACACCGTCCGTGCTCAGCGACCAGCGCAGGTTGCTGCCGTTCCAGTTGTATTCGCTGCTGCCGTTGGCACCGAATATACCGGAAGCACGTTCGGAGATAGGCATGATCTCATTTTCCGCTGCCGCGGCCGGGGCATCCGGCTGAGGAAGCCGACCCTCCGCATCGTTCCCGGTCTGCCCGGATCCCCGTTCGGCGTTTTCTGCCGTTGTTTCCTCTTCTGCGGTGATTTCGGTTTCCGTTTCGGGCTCCGGCGCCGGGGAACTGTCTTGTGCGGGCGCCGTACTTTTTACATCTGCATTTTCTTCGCCCTCGGGGGCCGTTTCCGGGAATTCTTCAAAAAGGACCGTCTCCGACGGCTCTGCCGGCAGCCGTTCATCCTGCGCAAAGGCCGGCAAGGCCATGTTCAAGCCCATGGCTGCACACAGCAGCAAGGCTGTCATGCGCTTTTTCATTTTTGCTTCATCCTCCTTGTTTTGTGCTTCACAGGATCTTGCTGAACACCTTGCGGATGTAGATGATATCGCTCAGGCCCGGCCACTCATCTTCGGTCCCGGTCGGCTGGGCCGCCTCCAGATATTCCTCCTCCAGCTTCAAGATCTTTACCATCGCCTTGCGCGTCTGGACCACGTCCGTCAGCCCCACCAGCCCGTCACCGTCGATATCGCAGGGGACCACCACGGTCAGGGCCTGTTCCCGGCCCGGAAGCGTCACCTTGCAGCCGGTGCCTACATTCTGGCCGTCTGTCAGCGGAACATTGTTTTTATCGGTGATCACTACCTCGCCTGCCTGTTGCAGTTGGCTGCGCAGCTCTTCCGGCGAGGTCTCCTTTGTAACGCCCAGCAATCGGTTGCTGTCTTCTTCGATCTCGAACTGCTCCGGCAGCTCCTGCTCCGTCGGCGGGGTGCCCACCGTCACCTCACAGCTCGCGCTCACGTCCCCGACCTGTACCGTAACAGCGGTGCGGGCATTGTTCTTGACGGCCTTGACCAGACCCGCTGCGCTCACGGTGGCAACGGTGCCGTCGACCGGGGTCCAGGTGACCTCATCGGTGAAGTTTTCGGGGGTGACGGTAAGGGCCATCTGCGCTGTGCCGTTGTGGTTCAGCGCGACGGCCGTCGGCGCCAGCTTGACGCCGGTCGCCTTGACAAGACGCTCCCTGAATGTATACCTGTTGGTCTCCGCGTAGGTCTGCGCGTAGGTACCGCCGACGCCGTAGATGACGAGGCAGTCCGGGTAGCTGAAGGAGGTCGTATCGATTTTGCTCGTTCCGCGGGGGATGGTCACATCCACCAGCGTGGTGCAGTTTTTGAACGCGTTGGCGCCGATGGTCGTGACATTGTAGGGGATGACGATCCTGGCCAGGCTGTCACAATGCTCGAAGGCATACGTCGGGATGGACGGCAGAGCGGTGCTGAGGTGCATATCGGTGAGCGCATCGCAATCCTGGAAAGCATAGCTACCCAAAGAGGTAACGCAGTCGGGCATCGTAAAGCTTGTCAGGCCGTCACAGTTTTGGAACGCATAACTGCCAAGCGTGGTCACCGTGCCCGGAAGCTCCACCGCGGTGAGCCCATTGCAACCGCGGAACGCATAAGAATCGATGCGTTCCAGCGCCGGGCTCCACTCCACGGTTTTGAGGGTCGTGCAGCCGTCAAAGGCCGATTCATAAATTCTGGTAACGGTGTCGGGCAGGCGGATGTCTGTCAGGGCCTTACAGTTTTGGAACGTTTTGGTCGGCACGGTTTTTAATGTGGCCGGAAGCTGCGCGCTTTCCAGCGCCGTGCACCCGGAAAAGACCCAGTCCCCCAAGGTCACAACGGAATCCGGTACCTTTATGCTGGTAAGGCCTGTGCAGTCGTTAAAAGCACTATCATCAATCGTTGTCAGCGAGTTGGGAAACGACACGTTATTTAATTGCGGGCATTTCTTAAATGCCGAATTCTCTATTGTTGTCAGGCTGCTGCCGAATTTGACCTGTGACAAATTTTCACAGTACGCAAAGGCATACGAATCGATCGTCGTGACCTTGTCCGGGATCGTTACCGAAGCAAGTCCACTGCCGGCAAACAAACCTCGCCCGATCTTTGTCGTTCCCTCGGCAAAGCTCACATTGCGCAAAGAGCTGCATCCCGCAAATGGCCCCTTGGTGCTGTCCATCGTGGATTCAACATCCTTGGGCAGCGATACCGTCGTCAGGCTTGTGCAATCCGCAAAGGCTCTATAGTCTATTTTTTTCAGATACGGCGGCAAATCAACCCGGGAGAGACCTGTGCAGTCTTCAAAGGCGTATGCTTCAATCGTTGTCAACGAACTGGGCAGATCCAATCCCTTTAATTTTGTGCAGTTTCCAAAAGCTCCGTTCTTTATCGTTGTCAGGCTGCTGCCAAACTTGACCTGTGTCAGATCCGCGCAATACCAAAATGCATACGAATCAATCGTCGTGACCGTGTCCGGAATCGTTATCGAAACAAGCCCGCTGCTGGCAAACAAACCTCGCCCGATTTTTGTCGTTCCCTCGGCAAAGCTCACATTGCGCAAAGAGCTGCATCCCGCAAATGGCCCCTTGGTGCTGTCCATCGT
>CANRLV010000021.1 GCA_947631565.1 uncultured Gemmiger sp.
TGGCCGCTTTTTTCTTCTTTTGCCCTCGATTGCATCCGCTGCCTCTTCTTCTTTTGCGTTTTCTTTGGCACTCAACCGGACGCTCCTACGGGCAACGGAAGGGGTTTAAATTATTAGTACTCTATATTTATTATATATTTCCCCACCACGTCGTGGAGAGGCTCCCCTCCATGCAGTGCAGGGGGTGACAGCGATTTTTGCCCTTCGGGGATCACAGGGAAAAAAGAAATTGCGCAGCCAGAAAACCTGCCGCGCTGTCACGGGGAAAGACCCCGCCTTTTCTTTCCCTGTCTGCCGTACTCTTGCCCCCAAACCTGACCACAGTTTTGACCACAACGGGAAATCGGCGGGCGGAAACGGGGCGGGAAAGGTGCCCAAAATGCCCCGAAAAGGGTGCCAAACGCGGCGAAAGGTCCCTAAAATCGGACCATCGAATCTTCGGGACCAAGAGGCCGTGGGTTCGAACCCCGCCGCTTCGACCAAAAAAAGCGTTGAATCGTGCAGATTCAACGCTCTTTTTGGCTGTTATGGCGTTTTAAGGGGCAAATTCGACCCTGATTTGACCACAATTGGCGATAATTAAGGCCAGCGTTATATGCAGGCGCTTCGCTATCCTGCATATTAAAACAGTACGAGATATTCACACAATATCACCATGATCAAGGGCGGGGATCCGAAACGGACCGCGCCGCTGCAGGCAAGCATACATACGACCGCTGCAGAAGCTGTTGTGATGAGCACCGCCAGCCGTATACGCCGAATACTGTACCGCTGCCGATCACAGCAAAATGTTTTATAAAATTGTTATCGCGTATATTTCCCGATGTTCTCCAGATACTGTCTCGCTATGTTTTCGGGGGCATGCCGGGCAGCCCACCGTTTGAGCTCTTGCGGGTCAAAGTCCTTCATCTCGTAAAATTCTTTTACCGCTCCGCAAAGCATATCGGGGCTTGCGTCGGGCAGGAGCCGGCCGGTAACACCGTCAACCACAGCATCAGACACTCCGCCTGAGTCCCGAGCTATGACCCACTTCCCATATGCGTTAGCCTCTAAATAACAGATCCCAAATCCTTCAACCTCACAATGCTCCTCATCTGTATGGCTCATCATAATGAAAAGGTCACAGTTCTGAAACTCATCCCTCTTTTGCTCTTCAGAAATTTTTCCCAGAAAATCCACACAGTCCACAAGCCCAAGTTCCTGCGTTAGCTCAATCAAACGAGAATGGTATGGTCCATCTCCTGCAAGCCTATATCTTATCCTCGGGTACATCCGCCGCAATGCTGCCATTGCTCGGATCACATCCTGAAAGCCTTTTCGTTCAATATGTCTGCCAATGGAAAAAATAGTATATGTACGCTTTGAAACCGATGACCCAACAGGCTCAAAACCCATTGGCGGATGGATAACAACGATATTCTTGTTTTGGCACATTCCGGCGCAAAAACGTCTTGTATATTCAGAGTTAGCAAATATAATGCTCGCATGATTGAGAACGGATCTCCTGAGGATCTGATTTAATCTGACTTTTAAAAGATTCCGCTTTCGCTGCATTATATTATGCATTATATCACTGCCGTGGACCATAACCGCATAAGGTGTATGGGTAATATATCTGTGGACCAGACATGGGACTGCAACAGTCCAATGAAGACACCAATTGATATCAGCTCTTCTTGTTAAGAGCTTAATGAATATTTTTATCCAAAACGGTATGCTATGCGTCCGAGACCCGATTTTTATAGAATCAACATCTCTCGGGCATACAGAGTCAGAATCCGTCACGAGAGAAATTTGTATATCAGGCATTTTTGCGAGAGATTCTGCCAATAAATACCCCGTGTTCTCTATTCCACCGTCCGTCAAAGAAGTATGAGGCGTAATGAGATTGACTTTCATCAGGCACCGTCCTTTATAACCGCTAATAGTATCACTATCAAAAGCAGGTCGTGCATGGTCTGTTCAAAGAGTATCTGCGGCTCCCGACCGGTGTGGGCCTTAAACTTGCGGCAGTCCGGCACCTGCAGGTCGGCATCAATGGGGTGCAGACATTCCGGCATTGCCCATGGGCTGCCCACTCGACGTGATACTGGCTATGCACGCCGAAGCGCACCCCGTCGCCAAAGAAATCGATGATTTTGTCCGCCATATGACGGACGGTCAGGATGATATCGGTAAAGCCTTGGCGGCGCAGGCACTCGATCTCATGCTCCAGCACCGGCCTGCCGCAAATCGGGATCATCGGCTTGGGGATATCCTTTGCCAGCACTGCGATGCGCGTGCCGCGCCCGCCATGATGACGGTCTTCATATTTGCATACCCTTTACCCGATCAAGGTAAATATCTGCGCCAATATTCCAGCATGTTATGGACGGTCTGCTCCATCGGGATCTGCTGCTGCCAGCCGGTGTGCTCCACGATCTTGGCGATGTCTCCGACGATGATCTTTTCATCGGTGGGACGCAGCAAAGCCTGATCGACCTCTAAATCAAAACAGACACCCATATCCTTCTCGATCATCTCGATGATTTGCGATATCTCATACACATATCGGCCGGAAATATTGTAGACCTCGCCGGGATGTCCCTTCTCTGCCAAGAGATACAACGCATGCACCAAATCATCCTGGTCCATGATGGCCCGCCGTGTGTGCAGGTTGCCGACCCGCAGTTTATAGCTGCCTGTGCGCTCACATTCAATGGCACGCCGCGTAAAATCAGAAGTAACATCATTTACCTTGCGGGTGCCGGTGGTGTTGAAAATGCGCGCCCGGATGCAGCGGATGTGGTCGTTCATGAAATATTGATACGAAAGCAGGTCCTGCGCCACCTTGCTCACGCCATAAGGATGCAGTGGCTTGAGCTCCGCGGTTTCCTTGACCCGGTGGGTACCTTTCAGCTCATTCAAGGTCTGACCGTATTCAGCGCTGGAGCAAGCCACGACCACAACCGGGTCATAGGCATTGTCAAAATGGCGGCGCACCTTCTTGATGGTCTCGTAGATGGCAAGTGTCCCATGGATGTTGATATCCATCGTCTCATACGGCTTTTCCCACGATACTGTGGGGTAACTCTGCGCTGCCAGATGAAATATCTGATTCGGACGGTATTCTAAAATGATGCGCTCTATGTTCTCCGGGTAACGTATGTCGCATTCCCGCAGGTCGATGGCCGGATCTATGGTATGCAGATCGACGGTAGGCTTATAATAGGTGCCAAGCACGCTGTCAGCACCAAATTTGTCATAAAGAAACTCGACCATATGCGATCCGACCATCCCGCCTGCACCGGTGACAAGATTCTTCATTTCAACTCTCCTTTTTGGTTGTGTAGGTACAACCGCACCGGCACCGTACTCACCTCTCACACGTATAGGCAACAGAATGAATATTCTGTTCTGCCAAAGCCCTGCATATAGGCACACTTACCCTTTATAAAGCATTAGAAGTATAGCATATAGGGTCTCAAAAAGCAAGCCTTACCCCCCAAAGGGCGAATTTTAATAAAATTTGGCATGACAAACAAGGCTGTAAAAGAAAAGCACTTTTATGGCATTCTTCTATTTGCGCTTTTTTGCGAAACAGGGCCGTTTTGACACAACAGCTAAAGCTCTGTCAACGCCTTTTCTTTCTGCAGTGGTAACAGAATATTCACTTTGTCACCGGCTGTTGAGTCGGCATTTCCTATGCTATGATACCAGTCCCAACCGTTCAAGGTGCCGGGCGTGTTCCTCGCCGGTCGAGACCAGGTAGATACGCGTCGTCTCGATGCTGGAATGCCCCAGCACATCGGCCAGCTGCACGATATCCTTGCATACCTTATAATAGGTACGGGCAAACAGGTGCCGCAGGTTGTGCGGGAACACCTTGCCCGGCTCGACACCCGCCGCTTTGCACAGACGCTTCATCTGCGCCCAAATCGCGCAGCGGGAGAGTGGCTTGCCGTCCGTGCCCACAAACAGTTGCCCTCTCTGAATTTTCCGTTCTTTGGCAAACTTTTTTAACTTGCGGCAAAGCTTGCCGGGCAAAAGAATCGTGCGTATTTTACCTTTGAGCGAGATTTGGGCAAAGCCTTTTTGCACAGCCTCAACAGTGATGCACTGCACCTCCGAAACACGGATACCGGTGCCACAGATGCTCTCCATGAGCAGGGCCAATTGCAGCTTGTGCTGCCGTTCGGCCGCGGCCAGCAATCGCTCGTACTCGGCACGCGAAAGGTCCTTTTCCTTGCTGCGGAACACCCGCCGCTGGATGCGCAGGAACCGCACCCGGCAGTCTGGCCAGCCCATGCAGCCCAAGAAGCTGTGCAGGGCCGCCAGCTTGCCGTTGACAGTCGATGGAGCCAGTCCCTGTTCCACAAGGTTTGCCTTCCAAGCGGCGGTCAAGTCCTTACTGACAGAACGGCTCTGCAGCCAGGCGGCAAACATGCGGATATCCCGCAGATACTTTTCTATCGTGGCAGCCGAGCGTTCCTCACACAAAAGCCAGGCTTTGAACCGGCTTATCTTTTCTTCCGTGATTCGGTGGTTCGGATTTGTGAACATACTAAATACCCCCTTAAATGTTTTGCCTTGTCGTCAGTTACATCATTGTACTGCCTTTTTCCCCGTTTTGCGGCTGCCCGAGAAAAACATAGAGAAATCATTCTGACAAAACGAAGTCCCTCACACAGACCTGGTCTTGTGTGAGGGACTTTGTTTTATTTGGGTCGGATTCTCTTTTGCTTTTTCTCAAATGGTCATCCCTAAAGGTGTGCTCTGCTCCGGCCCAAAATCGACGAAAATCGACAAAATCGGCAAATTGAGGAACCATCATTCCTTGTGAAGGCACCTTGTTACTATTACGCTAAAAACATCTTATACCGAAAGGGTGCATTTTAAGATGTTTTTAGACAATCTCTCCGCCAATGTCCTGCAGCTTTGTAACTATTATCACCTCAGCTACGAGCAAGCCAGCGAAAGATGCTCCCTAAGTTCGCGCTACTTTGGCTCTATTGCCCGGGGCAAAACAGCTCCCAGCGTTCTTACGCTTGAAAAACTCTGCACCGGCTTTAATCTCACGCCCAATGACCTGCTCATTACCTCAGCCATGCAGCGGGAGCTTGCTTATCGCCAGCCTTTGACCGTTACACAGATCCGCTGCTATCGTTACCTTACCGGCTTGACCGGGTTCCCGCTTTGCCCGCGGTGTGGCTGCACGATGGAGAGGGAATACCAGCGCTACTGTGACCGCTGTGGCCAATGCCTTGATTGGAGCGATTTTGAAAAGGCGGCCTTGCTCCTGCCGAAGAAATAATTTACGGCAAAGTGCTGTCTCTCTGGTGGCCTGTATGCCTGCACAAGCCAATCTTGTGCCCGGTCCGTTTCCGTTTTGTCATCTCAATATTCAGCAAGATAATTGCCATTTCCCGCGTACTGCGTCATAATATGCCCCAGAACGACCAATATAATGGTAAAAGCTTTCAGGATATCAAGCATTTGGGGGCGAAAACAGGGTGGCCCGCCACGACGGCGAGAACAGATAGTACCCCACCATACACAAAAGGCCAAAGCAGAACGAGACCGGGATGCTGGCCATCACCCAGGTGCCGTCGAACCAGCGGCTGATGAGCCATGCGCCGGGGATGCGCACCGCCCACAGCATGAGCAGGTTGACCGCCGTGGTGTAGCGCACGCGGCCCACGCCGTTGACGCAGTTGGTCATGGCGCTGAAAGCGGCAAACACCCACTGCGAGAGCAGCAGCACCTGCACATAGCGCTGGGCGTAGTAGAGCACGGCCGGGTCCCGATTGAACAGCCGCAGCAGCGGCAGCTGGAACTGCAGCATGAGCAGACCGCAGGCCAGCGTGATGGCGCCGGAGGCCAGCGGGATACGCAGCGCGCCGCGGCGCAGGCGTTCCCTGTCCCCGGCGCCGAAGTTCTGCCCCGCAAAGGTAAGCGCCGCGCCGGACAGCGCGTTGACCGCGACGTTGGTCAGGTTGGTGACGCGCCCGCCCACCGAGGTCGCGGCCATGAACACCGCGCCCTGCGCGTTGATAAAGGTCTGCATGGCCAGGTGCCCGAAAGAGAACAGCGAGGAGTTGAGCCCGATGGGCAGCCCCAACCGCACGATGCGCCCCAGCTCCCGCCAATCACACCGCCCGGGCAGCACCGGGAAGCCGAGCTCCGGGGACCTTTTGCGCAGGTACAGGATGCTGATGCCCCACGAGAGCATCATGGCGGCGGCGGTGGCCAACGCCACGCCGCCCACGCCCCAGCCCAGCCACGCCGTAAAAACGAGGTCGAGCGTGATGTTGGTGATGCAGGACACGACCAGGAACCACAGCGAGGCCTGGCTGTCGCCCATGCCGCGCAGGATGCCGGCGTTCATGTTGTAGCCGATGTTGCCCAGCGTACCGCAGAACACAAGGCGAGTATACAGCACCGCCTGGGCGAAGGTATCGGCCGGGGCCTGCATGAAACGCAGGATGGCCGGCGCGCACAAAATGCCCAGGATCCCCACCGGGACACCGCATAAGTAGACAAAAAAGACCGATGTATGGCAAAGCCGACCGACCCGTTCGTCGTTCCCGGCGCCGACGCACTGGCTGACCAGGATGGACACGCCCTTGCCGATGCCCAAAAACACGCAGAGCACCACCTCGACAGGCTGTGAGCTGGTGCCCACGGCGGCCAGTGCCGCGGTCGAGCACCAGCGGCCGATAACGAGCGTGTCGACGGTGGTATAGAGCTGCTGCAGAACATCGCCCAGAATGATGGGCAGGGCGAACAGCAGCACGCCCCGCACGATGGGGCCGGCGGTCATATCGACCTTGCCGCTGTGCGGGTGGTGGTAAGAGGTCAACTGGTGGTGGTACATGATGCGTGGGTCTCCCGGGCTGTGGTGGGGCTGCGGGGGGCGGGGCAGCTGCCGCGAAAGGCGGCCCGGCTGCCGGGCCCCGGATATGCCACCGGTATTATAGGCCCACAATGCCGCAAATGCAAGACGGTTTTCCCGTTTTTTTACAGGTTCCCCGCACCGGAACAGGAATGTACGCCATAGCCGTGAAACGCACACAAAAACACCCTGCCGTCCGCTGTGCCGGAGGCAGGGCGTTTTCATCTTCTCTTTTTTACCGCGCCGCGGCCAGCTCTTTCGCTTCCTTGCCGGTCATATGCTCGATGCGCAGGCGCACCATGCACAGCGCGGGCAGTTCTTTTTCAATGAAATGCGCGCGGTTCTCGGCGCTGTCGGCAGGGTGGTACTTGACGCCCAGCGCCTCGATGGCGGCGCGCACCTCGTCCGCCTGCTGTACTATTTCCGCCCGGCCAAAGGCGATGACGCTGCGGAAATACGTCGTATATTCCGCCGGCACGACCTCGTCCCTGTCGATGACGCAGAAAGACACCCTGTCACAGCTGCGGATGGCATCCAGCTTGTGCCCGGTCTTAGCGCAGTGGAAGTAGAGGCAGCCGTCCGCGTACACATAGCTCAGTGGTACCGCATACGGCCAGCCGCCGTCCCCCAGCACCGCCAGCACACCGGCGGTGCTGCGCTGTAATATTTCCCGGCAGGCTTCCTCCGGCAGCTGCTGCCGGGCCCGCCGCATGGGGCGGAAGGATACGGTCTCCATGAAAAAGCTCCTTTCCGGGGATCCGTCACCCGGTCACGGCTGCGTGGGTACCGTGGTACCGCGCAGCCGTTTTCTTCTTTACACGCAGTTCAGCGCACAGCCCAACGCAGACAGGTATTTCCCGTACGGCCCCACCGTACATTTCAGGCCCAGAACCTCCCCGGCCAGCGCATCCAGCCCTTGAATCCCGGTCAGGCCGCCGGTCAGCAGCAGATCCTCGCGGACATATACCTTCCCCAGCAGGCTTTTCGCCTGCAGCAGTATCTGGCACAGAACCGCTTTTATGATCTCCTGCGCCGGCACATTTGCCGCGACCAGCTCCACGATCTCGGTCTGGGCAAACACCGCACAGGCGGACGACAGGCGCAGATCCGAGCGCTGGCCCGCCAAATCGATGTCCGCAAAATCCATTTCCAGCAGGTTCAGGGTGTTTTTCAAAAACATCCCGCTCCCGGCGGCGCACCGGTCATTGAGGAAAAATTCTTTCAGCTTGCCGTTTTCCTGGATGATCAGCTTTGTGTCCTGCCCGCCGATGTCCAGCACCGTATGCCGGTCCGGGCAGATAAAATGGACCCCTGCCGCCAGGGCGCTCAATTCATTCATCGATCTTGCCGCCACGGCAGCATTTGCCTTGCCGTACCCGCAGGAAACGCACGAAAAATCACCCTTTTCCTGCCGCAGTGCCGCAAGCTTGCCCGCAAAATATTCTTTCTGCCTGACCGGCGTCTTTTCGCAGAAGCATTCCTCGATCCGGCCCCGTTCGGAAAGCAGGCAGTATTTTGTATAGGTGGAGCCGACGTCGATCCCTAATCTGCGCATATGACTTCTTTCATCAAATCAACCTTCTCCAGGGCGGTCTTCTCGTCCAGGAAGGTCCTGTCGATCATATCGATCTCGATCTCTGCTTTCGGGATGCCGATATTTTTGGCCGAGACAAAATCACATTTGCAGCTCTTGTTGCGGAGCACCACGGCACCTTTGGCGCCGGATGCTTCGATAAGCGCTTTCAGGCGCCGGTTCCGGGTCTCCTGCGATAAATTGAGGAAGGTATCATTGTACGCGTTGAACAGGCAGGTGAACGGGTCGCTGCCGGTATAATCCAGGCTCCACCATGTGATGTAGTTGGCGCCCACGAGCCGGCAGCCCGTCAGCACAGACGGCAGATATCGATCCGGGTGATACCAAAGCGGATATCCGACCCAGAACAGCGGGATGAGGTCTTTGTCCGCGGCCGGCATCGCGCGCAGGCTTTCCTCCATCACGGCATACAGCTCCGCCGTCTCGGGCTTGCAGCGTGCCGTGATCAAAAAATTGATGTCGTCAAACAGAGCTGTGGGCACGATCTGCTTGTCCTTCAAGTGTGCGATCACGGCATTCCACGCTTTTACGCTGTTGGCACTGTTGGCGATCAGCTCCGCAAGGCGGTCCATATCCAGCGTATTCCCGCTCAGCGCTTCCAGTTCCGCGATCAGGCGCTTGTGCTGTTCGGTCACATAGCGGCAGGCCGCATCCCGGTCCGCAGCGTCGCCGGGATAATCCAGCACGATGAGCTGCACATGATACCGCTCGGCCAAAATGCTCCACCAGCCGGGCAAGGTGTTGCACTGGTTGTTCGTCGCAATGAGGATGTCCGGTCTGGGCGGCGTGCCCCGCGGCCCTTCCTCCAGCTCCAGGCAGCCCTGGATACAGCAGGAATACGAGCAGCAATCCCTGCAAAGACCGGTCTCCTCGCTCTTTTCGAGCAGGGACTGCTCCATATCGCTGGCGGCGATCACGGCCGCATAGCTTTCGGGGTAATAATAGGCAATGTCCAGCGCTTCCAGGATCTCGACCGGGGTAAAGGCCGTCACCCAGGCGACCTTTTTGTCCGGGCGTTTTCCCTTGGCGTACTTGGAGAAATACCGGTAATACTCCAGCATCAATCTGGCCTGGAGCTTGGCGATCGTCTGTGCCATAACAACATCTCCTACAGCATATCCGCAAAAGCCTCAGCCTGCAAAGCGACCTTGCGGCTGTCCTCTGAGTGGAGCAGGCTCAGTTTTAGAACGGGGATATTTTCTTCCTCCAGCCGCCTGCGGTACACGGAATAGAGGTACTCATACGGCTCGCAGTATTTCTGCATCACCATGATGACGCCCTGCACGTTTTTGCGCCGCATTTCGTCAAGGTCGGCATCAAGGATCCCCGCAAAGCAGTTCTGCGTCGGCGAGGGCTTGCGCCGCAGGATGGCTTCGGCAATATTTCGGTAAAGGTCCCCTTCGGTCGCCGTTGGCGGCGCACTGCCCAGCCGCCCCGATTCCGGCAGGTCGTCCCCCACGATCTTCAGGCCGGCATTTTCGATCAGCTCTGCCACCGTCGGGTTGGCGAGAAAGGACCCGACCAGAAAGACCCGTTTGCCGTCCTTTCGCCCGGTCTTCAGCGCGGTCTTCAGCTCCTGCCGGTACAGCGGCCGGCGCAGATTCTCATGGATGTCGGAGAGGTAGTCAAAATAATCGACCGCGGCCAGATCGTCATACCGTTCCCGGATCGCGGCGTTGCGCCGATTCACCGCCTCGGTCCGTTCCCGGATATCCCGGAGCGTGACATGGTAATGGTCCTCCACCGCCTGCCGGTAGCGCCGGATCTCCCCCGCAAAGAAATCGACGGCCGCCGCATCCGTTCGTGCCGGGACATGGAGCCGAAAAAGGAATTTCCCGCTTTCTTCGAGATAGCTGGCCATCGTGCGGCAGCTGTCACAGGACTTGGGGAACACCGCACCGTCAATGCCGCTGTCATTTGCCGCCTGCGACAGAAAATCCGACGCATATCCGCAGAATGCCGCGATATTGCGCTCCCCCGGATAGTGCGTGAAGCGCACCGTATCACAGATCTGCTCCGGTATGAACCCGGACATCGACAGGATATTCATTCCAAACCTCCATAGATCCATGCATGGCTTTGATAAAACTGCGTCAGCTGCCGGACAGTCCCGGCCGGCAGTTCTTCTTCCAGCGCCTCCGCGCCGTAAAGGACCAGCATATCCTTTGCGAGACGCTCCACGGCAAGACCGGGAACATACTCCGCCAGATTGGCCACCCGCGACCGCACGCTCTGGATATGGTTGCGGTCCAGCTTTTCGGGCGGCGGCGTCAGGAACCTTTCCATGGCAGAAAGATCCGTGTTCACCAGGAACGTACCGTGCCGGCAGCTGACGCCGCCGCTTATGTATTGCGCGCTCCCGCTGACCTTTTTCCCGTCCACCGTAATATCGTTGCGCCCGTTATACTGCGCCGCCAATCCGTATCGGCCAAGGACCGCACAGAGCCGATCATAATATTCGCGGTCATCCTGCGCTTCCGCCCGGCAGAGGATGGAATAATTCAGGTTGCCCCGGTCATGCCAGACTGCGCCGCCGCCGGAGCGCCTGCGCGCAGGCTTGCCCCCGGATCTGAGCAGCTCCGAAAGCCGGCATTCAGCAGCGATATCCTGATTTTTGCCGATCACAACGGTCCTGTCATTCTGCCACAGGTACAAGATCGCCGTGTCTCCGCACACATATGGGAACAGCGCCTGCTCCACCGCAAGGTTCCGGTATGGGTCGAACGATCGGCCGATATAGTATTTATACCGCATGGTCCAGTGCCGTGGCGGCTGCCGTCAGGGCATCCGTCAACGCCTCCGCAAAGCTGGGGTGCGGCCGGGCGATCTTCAGCATATCCTCGACTGTAAGGCCGTTTGCGATCGCACCGCCCACCTCGGAAATCATATCCGTGGCCCGCCCGCACATAAGCTGTGCGCCCAGCACCCGGCGTGAGCCTTTTTCCGCGACCAGCTTTATAAAGCTCCTTTCGCCGCCCTCGATGAGCGTTCGGGCGTTCGCATACAGGGGCTGCCGCACGCAAACGGCATCCATGCCGCGAAGCGCTGCTTCCTTTTCCGTAAGGCCCGTGCAGGCGATCTCCGGCGCCGTGTAGATGCACTGTGCCACCGGTCCGGCCGGCTGCGTTTTGTGATACCGGATATGGAATACGGCCCGTTTGGCCTGTTCCATCGCGGTATGGGCAAGCATCGGGCTGTTCGATGTACAGTCTCCGACGGCGTAAAGGCCGGGCGTTTGGGTCTGGCAGGCGTTATCGACCAGTATCCCTCCATCCTCCCCCTGTGAGAACAGCGAGAGGCTCTGCCCGGCAAGAACGGGCTTGCGACCCATAAGCGAAGCCACGACCTCGCCCTGCACAGCGTCCAGCGCGGCAGCATCGCAGCCGGGGTGGATCCTGACCCCACGTTTTTTTAAGTTTTGCGTAAGGCCGATAGAAATATCCCGGTCCCATTTCCGCAGGATCCGTTCGCCGCGGATATACAGCGAGACCTGGCTGCCCAGCCCGTTGAAGATCTGCGCGAATTCCACAGCAGAAACGCCCCCGCCAACAATGGCGAGGGTCGCAGGGACCCTGGTAAGCGCCAAAACCTCATCGCTTACCAGCATATTTTCGCCGCGGCGCACGGCCCGCGACCCGGTCGCAAGGATCACGTTCCGCGCTTCGTAGTGTATGCCATTGCACAGGACCTGCCCCGCTCCGAGCAGGCTTGCTTCCCCGAAAACGAGTTCCACGCCGCTTTCCGCAAGCCTCCGGTGCAGGCCGTCCCGCAGCTGCCCGATGACTTCCGTGTTCCTTTGTTGGGTCCGGGCAAAATCCAGCTTCGCATTTGACAGGTCCAGACCGTATTCACCGGCCTGAAGGGCGTGCCGCCGCAGCTCCGACACATGGGCAAGGTATTTTGTCGGCACACAACCCACATTCAGGCAGGTCCCGCCCAGGCGGTCTTTTTCAAACTCAAAAAGGACCGCGGACAGCCCGTACCGGACGGCCTCCAGTGCGGCCGTATAGCCACCCGGACCGCCGCCGATCACCGCCACATCGTACATCATGCGCGGTCCTTCCCGCTTTCGTACGCGGCGCGGTCCATCAGCCCCTGTGCAAGCGTGGCATCGCCGACCCGAACCAGCCAGCACTCATAGGGTGCTTCCGCAAGCATTTCCGGGTCATCGACAGCCTCATCATTGACCGCCAGCACCTTCCCCGTCACCGGGGAGATCAGGTCCGAGACAGTTTTGATGCTCTCAACGTCACCAAATTTCTCTCCGGCCTCTAATCCCCCCCCGAGCTCCGGGAGGTTGATGAACATGACCGCCTTCAGTCTTTCCACCGCATAAGCGCTCAAGCCCAGAAGAACATCGTTGCCGTCCGTTTTGACCCAGATATGGTCCTTGGAAAACAAATAACCGTCTGACTCCATATCGTACCTCGCTCTCCGTATCGGCCGTACAGCGTTTAAAGTATAGCATATCCGGGCGGACAATACAAGGGCATTTCCTGACTTTTGTCGGCACGGCAAACTCCCCGGCAAAGCTATGCCGGGGAGCCGGAGCATACAGTTTGTGTCAGTAGTTGCGGCTGACGAACTCGATCTCGTCCACGCCGGCCCGGGCATTGAGCCAAAGCGCCAGATGGAAAAAGTACCCGGACAGCAGGTTGGCCATATCCAGCAGCGCCGGCGCGACCGGGCGGCCCTGCTGCGCGTGGCGGTAGAGCAGGCGCACCAGCGCCTTGGCGCGCACGCGCAGGATATGGGCAAGGCAGGCGGCCTCGCAGCCCTGGGTCAGCACGAAGCGCCGGCAGCGCTCACCGCAGGCGGCGCGCAGGCGCCCGACCGCAGCCAGCAGGCGCTGCGTCTCGGCCGGCGCCGTTTTCAGCGCGGTGCGCAGGGCCGGGTTGAGGTGGTAGATCAGCTCGCACACCCACAGCAGCTCCGCCCGCAGGGCGGAATCTGTGACCTTGGCGCGCAGCAGCCCGGTCAGGCTGGCCATATCGTCGGTCATCAGCTCAAAGTCGCAGCGCAGGTCGGCGGCATCGTCACACAAAAACGGGTATGCCTCGTAGGGGCTGCGATACAGTTTTTCCGTCATCGCTGCGCCTCCCCTGCCCCGTTTGCGGCGCCGGCGGGCGGCCAACCGGCTGTGCTGTCTGCCAGGGCAGTCAGAGCACAGATATCGCCCCAGCGCGCCAGCACCTTGCCATAGTTTTCCCGCCGGTGTGGGAAGGTACAGCCCGAGCAGTCCTTGGTGCCGGCGGCGGCATAGCAAAAGTTACCGCCGCAGTGTCTGCCCAGCGCGTACAGCGGGCAGAAACAAAACAGGCAGTTGAAGTCCTTCTCATCGACGCCCGTATGGCACGGGAAATATTCGCAGGCGCGGTTTTGGAAAAAGCGGGCACGCAGTGCGGGTTCGGCCATGGTACGCTCCTTTTTTGTCTGTTTGCGGCGGGCTCCGGCCCGATCAGGCCGCGAGCGCCTGTTCAAAGTACGCCGGATAGACGGCGGCGGCCATCTGCTGCGCGGCGGTGACGATGTTCTCGTTGGGCAGCGAGGAGGCCATGTTGTCGATGTAATATACCTCGCCGCCCGTCACGGCGGTCAGGCCTGCCCAGCCGTCGCGGGCCATGATCTCGCCGGTGGGGTCGTCGATGTAGTTGACGTTGGTCAAAATCACGTCCGGATCGGCGGCGACGACGCTCTCGGCCTCGACGCTGCACCAGCCTGCGGTATCGGCGAGGATGTTCTCGGCGCCGATGAGCTCGATGAGCTCGTGCAGGTAGGTACCGCTGCCGGTGCTGTACAGGTAGGGCGCTGCCGAGATCTCAAAATAGACGCTGCGGCGTTCCTCCGCCGGGATGCCTGCGGCAACGTCGGCGATGGCCGCCAAACCGGCGGACATTTCTTCCAAAATCTCGGCTCCGCGTTCGTTGGCGCCGAGCGCCGCCGCCAAAAAGGCAATGTCGTCCTCGACGTCGGCGATGCTCCCGGCCGTGGGCACGCACAGCACGCAGACGCCGGCGTCGATGAGTGGCTGGTAGGGCGCCTCCTGGTCATAGAGCGAAAGGCTGGAGACCAGCAGCACGTCGGGGTCCAGCGCCACGAGCGCCTCGACATCCGGGTTGACGGTGTCAAAGGTGGGCGCGTCGGCGGGCAGGCCGTCGAGCCCGACACTGTTGAGGTCATAGCCGACGATCTTGTCGCCCAGACCCAGGTCGACCACCGTCTGCGACAGCGACGGCGCCAGCGTGACGATGCTGTCGATGCTTGCGGGTATGGTGACGGCGGCACCGCTGCGGTCAGTGGCGGGCAGGGCGGGTGCGGTGTCCGGCGCGGGCGTGGGCTCCGCCGCGGTGTCGGCGGGTTGGACGGCGGCGGTATCGGCCGGTGGCTCGGCCGCGGCCGGGGCGGGCCGGCTGCCGCCGCAGGCGGTCAGCGCCAGCGCGGCGGCGAGGACGAGGGCGGTCAGGGTGCATTTGCGGGATTTCATACAAACAGCCTCCTTGCGGGCAGAATGGGCAAAACAAAACACCTTTCCGCCACGCGGAGAGGTGCTGCCAACGCAAAGAGAGCCGCGCCGGCCCCGGGCGGGGCGGCACAGCACATCCAAACGCACAGCGCCATCGATCGTGGCCGTTGTACAGAGCAGGCCCAGCGACCTGGCTTAAGCGCTTTGGGGCGCTATCACAGTGGCGGGACCGTGCGGGATTTTCACCCGGCTTCTCTGGTAAATTGCCTGCTCTTGGAGAAAGTATTTTGTTCTGCGGGTCTTGTGCGGCTTTATTATACCGGCCGGGGCCGTTTTTGTCAAGCAGCGCTTTCAGACATAGATGACGATGAGCCCCACGACCATGCCGATGAGGATGGCGAAGGCCGGCGTTTTGGAGCGCCACATCAAAAACGCCTCGGGGATGAGCTCACCGAAGACGACATACAACATCGCCCCGGCCGCAAAGGACATGGACAGGCAGAGCGCCCCGGCGCCCAGGCCCCCGACCGCATAGCCCAGCAGCGCGCCCAGGATGGTGGGGGCGCCGCTCAGCGCCGTGACCAGCACGGCGCGGGCACGCGGCATACCGCCGGAGATCAGCGGCACCGCGACTGCCATGCCCTCGGGGATGTTGTGCAGGCCGATGACGATGGCCATGACCAGCCCGGCCCGGTCCATGACGTTGACGGCCCCGGCATAGGACACGCCGATGACCATGCCCTCCGGCAGGTTGTGCAGGGCGATGGCACAGGCCATGATGACGCCGGCCACGAACATCTCCTGCCAACTGCCGCTGTCGCGGTGGTGCTGGTAATGATCGCTGTGGATGAGCTCGTTCAGATCGTCGGCGGTGGCGGGGTGGTCACTGCCGATGTGGGGGACCTCCTTGTTGGTGCTGTTGTCGATGACGCGGTTGAGCACAAAGACGGTACCGTAGCCCAAAAACAGGCCCAGGATGGCCGGCAGCAGGTAGGCGAAGCGGCCGCTGCCGTCGGGGTCCAGCGCGCCCTCGATGAGGTCAAAGCAGACGATGGCCAGCATGACGCCGCCCGCAAAGCTCAAAAACAGGCTGACCACGCGGGAGGAATCCCGCCGGGCCAGGCTGCCGACAAGGCCGCCAAGACCGGTGCCGAGCACCCCGGAAATGAACGTAACAAGAACGATCCATGCAATAACTGGCATATTCTCACATCTCTATGTTTATTTTACGACGCTGGGCGTTTTCCGGCGTCCCACCGGCCCGCACCATTGTAGCACGGCGCGCCGTGCATTGCAATATGCTCTTGCTTTAAGGCATGACCACCTGCACGACGAACTCCTCGGCCACGGCCGAGACCAGCGGCTGAAAAATTTCCGCAATTTGCAAACAGCCGATCTCGTCCGCCCGGGCATAGAGCTCCGGCGTGTCCAGCTTGTCGCGCATGGCATCCTGGATGGACGTCTCGACCAGCTGCTGCTGTTCCTGCGTGAGCTTGATATCGCCAAAGCCGAAGATGGCGTGCTCGGTCTCCTCAAACGTGGTGTTTTCGGCGTCGACAACGATGGCGTGCAGCACGGTGTGCGGCACCGTCACGGTCACGGTGCGCTCGTCCATGTCCACGGCGATGCTTTCGTCGGTGATGCAGCTCATGTCCACCGTGTACTGCCCCGTCCCCTGCGAATGGACGGTCTTGGTCTTGCGGAAGAGACTGATGTTGGCCAGCGCATTCGATATCTCGGTATCGACCAGCACATCCTGCTCCAGCACGATGTGCTCCTTCTCCTCGCGCGCCTGCCCGAGGATGGCGTTGGTGAAATCGATGCGGCTGTAGCCCATCTCCTCGTCCGGCAGGAAAGCGGCCAGGCCCGATTGGTCGGAGTCCACCAGCGGCCCATCGGGGATGGCGGCGTTCAGGCCCAGCAGGCCCAAAATGGGCTCACGGAAAAGCAGGAACACGATGACCAGCACCACCGCCGCGGCCGCCAGCAGCAGCACGTTGCGGCGGCGCTTTTGCTTGTCCGGCTCCTTCATGGCGCCGGCCAGCAGCGCGCTTCCGGCCGCGATGGCGGTCTTTTCCAGCGTTTCCTTCTTCTCCTCGAGCTCCTTCTCGGCCTTTTTGCGCGCTTTCTCGGCCTCCTTTTCGGCTTTTTTGCGCGCTTTCTCGGCCTCCGCAGCGGTTTTCTCGGCGGCCGCCTATTTGGCGGCGCGCTCGTCCTCGAGCTTCTGCGCGGCGGCATCGGCGTTCTCTTTTGTCGCTTTTGCCGAGGCCTTCAGCTTCTTCAGCTTTTCCTCCGCCGCCTTGTTTTCCGCCACGGTCGCGGTGGAGCTTATGTTGATGTTTGGTTTTTCTCTTTGTCGGCCATATCCGTCCTCCTCTTTTCTGCTTTCTCGTCCCCATTGTACCGCATTTCGCCATACCGCGCAAGGTGCCTTGCCCGCCGTCAAACAGCCGCGCGCCCGGCAGAGTACCGGGCGCGCGGCAGGGTTTTGTTTTGTATCGGCAAAGGCTCAGCCGGCGTCGGCACAGCGGGCGTCCCGCTTTTTGCGGAAGCGCACCAGCCCGGCGCGGTCCAGCGCCACCATGACGGCAGGGATGAACAGCAGCTGCAAAATGATGCCGGGCACGGCGTCCAAAAACGCGCCGGCCATGAATGCCTGCCAGGTAAAGGTGCTGCCGCCCAGGCCCAGCAAAATGACCTCAGTCACGCCCCACACGGCGCGGCCGGCCAGCATGGCGGCGAGCAGGCAGCGGTAGAGCGAGATCACGCACTGCCAGCGTGAGCGCGCGTACAAGAAGCCGGCCACGGCGCCGTAGGTCAGCAGCTCGACCGCCATCGCCGCGGCGTTGGGATACATCGGCGGCATACCGAACACGGCCGAGCGCAGCAGCGGCAGCACAAAGCCGACGGCGGCGCCCCACGGCCAGCCGCAAATCAGCCCGCACAGAAAGACCGGGATGTGCATGGGCAGCAGCATCTTGCCGATGACCCGGATCTGCCCGGTGAGGAACGGCAGCACCATGCCGATGGCCAGGAACATGGCTGCCAGCGTCAGGTTTTGGATGTTCTTTTTCATGGGGTTCCCTCCGTTCGTGGGCGCAAAAGCACTGCCGAAAGTATACCATATCCGCGCCTAAAAAGCAATGCCCGCAGGCGTAAAGCCTGCGGGCGCGCTGCTGCAAAAGGTCCAATCAGTTGTCGGCCGTGACAGCCTTGGCCGCCGTGCGGCCGGAGACGAAGATCTCGGTGATGGCGTTGCCGCCCAGGCGGTTGCCGCCGTGGATGCCGCCGGTCACCTCGCCGGCCGCGTACAGGCCGGGGATGATCTCGCCGTCGGTGTCCAGCACGTGGCGCGCGGTATCGACCACGATGCCGCCCATCGTGTGGTGGGTGGAGGGGGCCATCATGCGGATGGTCACGGTGGTGCCGGCCAGGTCATAGGTATCGGGCAGGTAGTTGCCGTTCTCGTCCTTCTCGACGTTGCCGATGGTGCGCTCCGGCACGGCCTTGCCGACATCCGGGAACTCGCCCTGGCCCATCACGGCCCGGTCGTATTTCTCAATGGTCTCGAGCACGGTCGCGGGGTCGGCGGTCACGCCAAGCTCGGCGAACAGGGCGGCGAGGTCCTCCTCGGTGGCCTGGCGGCGGTAGTAGCGGCCGGGGTAGTCGCCGTCGGCCAGCTGGGTGGGCGCGGGCAGCATCTGCTCGGCGTTGTAGATTTCCAAAAAGACGCCCTTGGTGCCGTTGACCTCCATGCCGTTCTTGAACTCGGCCAGGCTGAGCACGTCGCGCTCGGATCCCTCGTCCACAAAGCGGTGGCCGGTGGTGGGGTTGATGTACACGGCGTAGGTGCCGGCGCCGAAGGCGAGGTTGCCGTTGTCGACCCAGGAGATGGGCATCAATTGCGGGAAGCCCATGCCGGTGGTGTCGGCGCCGACGGCCACGGCCATGTCGATGCCGGAACCGGTCAGCGAGGAACGGTTGGTGGTCTTGGTGGCGGTGGAAAGGTACTCCTCGCTCCAGTAGACGTTCTCGTCGACCACGCGCTGGATGTTGGCCGCGTAGCCGCCGGTGGCCAGGATGACGCCCTTGGCGGCGTGGGCGGTGACGGGGGTGCCGTCGAACATCTCGCCCTGGACGCCCGTCACGCGGCCGTCCTCGACGATGAGGTCGGTGGCGGTGGTGCGCAGCAGCACCTCGTTGGCGTCGTTCGCGTCCAGCATGGCGGTGAGCGGGGCCATGAAGTAGGTGCCCCAGCGGCCGGGGTAGTTCTCGGTCACGCCGTCGCCGTCGGTGTCGACGTCGGCGCCGATGAACTCATTCTCACGGTACCACAGCGCGCCGATGAGGGTGGGCTGGGTATCCTCGTGGAAGGTGGAGCCCATGCTCTCGAGCCACGGCTTGAGGTCCTGGCCGTCCTTGATGAACTGCGAGACGAGGTCGACGTCGCCGTAGATCCACTCGCTCTTGTCGGCGCTCTGGCGCAGGCCGCCGTAGTAGGTCTGGAAGATGTGCAGGTTGATGGTGCTGAACAGCGGGATGCTGGTCTCGGCCGCGCCGGCCGCCAGCTTGGGCTCGGCCCAGTCAAGGTAGGCCTTGATCTCTTTCTTGAGGTCCTGCAGCACGGGCAGGTATTCCTGGTGCACGCCGTGCTTGGAGAGCTCGGCCGCGTCGCCGGCCACATACTCGTGGTCGACGTAGTAGTCGGCGTCAAAGGGCTCCTCGCTCCAATTCAAAATCATCCGGAGCTCGTCGATGCAGCCCTGCTGGTTGGAGACCTTGTCGTAGGTGACGCCGTTGTACTCACCGGTGGTGGCATCGGGGTCCTCGGGGTCCCACACGAGGTAGGGCATCACGCTCTGGTACTGCCCGCCGGAGACAAGCGTGTTGCCGCCGATCTGGGCGTTCTTTTCAATCACCAGCACGGTGTTGCCGTCCTGCGCGGCCTGGGCGGCCGCCGCGATGCCGGCGCCGCCGCCGCCCACGACGACGACGTCAAAGGTCTTTTCCCAGGCGTCGCCGGGCGTGACCTCGACGGTGTTGGCGGTGAAGGCGTCCTTGTCGGTCACACCGGCGGCCTCAGCCGCCGCGTTGACGGCCTCCTTCAGGGCGCGGCTGGAGAAGGTGGCGCCGCCCACGGTGTCGACGCCGGTGCCGTTGGCCTCGATCATCTGCGGGATGAGGATGTCGAACGCCGGCGTGCCGACCTGGTCGGTCTCGGCGCTGGCCGTGACCTCGATGCCGGTCAGGGCGCTGTCGGTAAAGGTGGCCGAAACGGTCACGGGGCCGTTGTAGCCGGTGCCGGTGCCCTCATAGGTGCCGGCGTTGAAGGCCAGCGGCGCGGCCGCGGCGGCATCGTCGGCCGGGGCGGCGATGCCCTTGGCCTGGTCGATGGCTGAGGCCAGCGCGGCCTTGAAGCCGTCCGAGGTGAAGGTGGCGCCCGCCACGGCATCGATGTCGGCGCTCTGGGCTTCCATGGCGGCCGCTTTGAGCGGGTCGATGGCGGCGCCGCCCACGTTGGGGGTCTCGCCGTCGGCCGCGACGTCGATGGCGGTGATGGTGCTGTCGGTGGTGGTGATGGTCACCTCCACCTTGCCGTTGAAGCCGTCGGCCGTGCCGGTGTAGGTGCCGGGCGTGTACAGCCCCGCCGGGGCGGCATCGGCCGCGCCGGCGCCGCCGGCGTCACCGGACACCGGCGCGGCGGGCCGGTCCTGCAGGGCGTAGATCTGCAGCACCGTCCAGGCACCCAGCGCGGAGCTTAAGAACGCGACCAGGGCGACCGCCACAAAGGCGCCGATGGTCTTTTTTGTCTGCTGGTTCAAAAAAAGTCCTCCTCTCAATGACTGTGCTTGCCGGCGGCACAGCGCGCCGGCGGATTTGTGAATATAATAACACAGTCCCGGCACGCTGGCAAGACGGTTTTGGCGTTCCCGCCCCGCTGCGCGGGTAAAAATCCGGCGGCAAAATTTGTCCAAAATGCCGTATAGAAAGCCGCGCCCCGGGCGGGGCGCGGCTCTGCAATGGCTTTATTCTCCCAACAGCTCGGTGCGCATACGCTTTAAGATCTTGCGCTCACGGCGGCTGACCTGCACCTGCGTGGTGCCCAGCACCCCGGCCGTCTCGGCCTGGGTGCGGCCGCCGAAAAAGCGCAGGCGGATGAGCAGGCGGTCGTCCGGCGGCAGCCGGTCAAGCACCTCGCGCAGGCCGATGCGGTCGGCGAGAGCTTCCTCGGGCGAGTCGACGGGAACGTCCCACTCGCGCAGGCCGTCCTCGTCCTCGCCGGGGGTCAGCGAGAGCGTGGGCAGGGCGGCGCGGATGGCCATGGCCACCTGCTCCGGCGCGGCGCAGAGGCGCTCGGCCAGCTCGCCCACCGTCGGCTCGGCGCCGGTCGTTTTGAGCGCGCGCTCGCGCTCGGCGTTGATTTTTAGACCCAGCTCCTTGAGTGACCGGCTGACCTTGACGGTGCCGCCGTCGCGGAACAGCTTTTTGATCTCGCCCAGGATCACCGGCACCGCGTAGGTCGAAAAGCACAGCCCTCGGTCGGGGTCAAACCCCTGGCAGGCCTTGACAAGGCCCAGGCAGCCGGCGGCATAGAGCTCCTCGTACTCGATGCCGCGGCCGTGGAATCGCCCCGCGCAGGAATGCACGAGCCCCAGATTGTTGCGGATGAACTCGGCCCGCGGCGTCTCGCGGAAGGCCTGCGGCGAATAGAGCGCGGCGCTTTGCGCCATAACGGCAGCTCCCCTTCCCTGTTGGTATGTAGAGAGGAAAGCTCAGCCGCGGCGCTCCAGCTGTTTGGTCATGGTCACGCGGGTGCCGCGGCCGGGGCGCGAGGTGACGCGGACCTTGTCCATAAAGCTCTGCATGACGGCAAAGCCGAGACCGGCACGCTCCTCGGGGTCGCCGGTGGTGTACAGCGGCTCCATCGCTTTGGCCACGTCGGGGATGCCGACGCCGCGGTCCTGCACCGTGATGCGCACGATGTCGGCCTCGTACAGGCTGACCGTCATGCTGATGGGCCCGACGGCGTCCGGGTAGGCGTGCACGATGCAGTTGGTGACCGCCTCGCTGACGGCGGTCTTGAGGTCGGCAAGCTGGGGCACGGTGGGGTCCAGCTGGACCAGGAAGGCCGCCAGCGCCGCGCGGGCAAAGCCCTCGTTGACGCTGCGGCTGGTGAAAGCGATCTTTGTCTGGTTGAGCAGTTTCATGCGCGGTCCCCCGTTTTACACATAGTGGATGTGCGCCAGCTCCAGCATCCTGCGCACGGCGGGGGGCGGGTTCTGCACCGTGAGTTGGCCGCCCAACGCCCCCACGCGGCGGCTGCGGCCCAGGATCAGCCCCACGCCGGAGGAATCCATAAAGGTCACGGCGCCCATATCCAGCGTGACCAGCTCCGGCATACGGGCGTCGATCTGGGCGTCGATCTCGCGGCGCAGGATCTGCGCCGCGTGGTGGTCGATCTCACCCGACAGATAGGCCGCCAGCGTCCCGTTGGCGGGCACGAAATGGACCTTTGCCATACGGGCCTGTCCCCCTTTTTTGTAAAACAAATGCACACCGTATTTTCGGTCTGTGACCATGATACGGTGTGCAAAGCGCAGTTTTTGCCGCAAACGGGCGGCGGCACGGCAATTTATTTTTTGGCCTCCCGCAGCAGCAGCGGCCGGGCCTCGGCGGCCAGGTACAAACTGCCGCAGACGACGACGCCGGCCAGGCCGTGCTCGTCCGCCCAGCGCACGGCGGCGCGGATGGCGGCGGGCAGGCTCTCGGCGGTCTCGGCCCCCTCCTCGACGGTAAAGCGGGCCAGCTTTTGCAGCTCCTCGGCCGGCAGGGCCCGCGGGCTGTGCGGCGTGACGGTGTACAGGCGGGCGAACACCGGCGCCAGGCTGTTGAGCATGGCCTCGGCGTTTTTGTCGGCCAGGACGCCCATCACGCCGACCACGCGCCCGGCGTAGCCGGCATCGGTCAGCGTTTTGGCCAGGGCGGCGGCGCCGTCGGCGTTGTGGCAGCCGTCCAGCAGCAGCAGCGGGTGGCGGCGCAGCACCTCGATGCGAGCCGGCTGCGCGGCCGCCTCCAGCCCGGCAAGGATGGCCTCGTCCGGTATCTCGTACCCGTAGCGGCGCCAGAGGATGAGCGCGATCTCGACCGCCATCGCCATATGCCGGGCCTGGTGCTCGCCCGGCAGGCGCAGCGCGGCCTCGTACCCGCCGTAATCGACGCGGTTCTGCAGCCCCTTGGCCTTGAGCCGCCGGATGTCCTCCGGCTCCGGCACGGTCAGGCTGGTGTGGGCGTCGGCGGCGGCCGTGAGCAGCGGGCCCATCGCCTCGGGCGGCTGGTCCGGGTAACAGACGACGGAGCAGCCCTCGGTGATGATGCCCGCCTTCTCGGCGGCGATTTTTACCAGCGTATCGCCCAGCAGCTCGGTGTGGTCAAGGCCGATTTTGGTGATGGCCGCCACGAGCTTGTTCTCCGGCGGCAGCACGTTGGTGGCGTCGGTGCGGCCGCCAAGCCCCGTTTCCAGCACGACAAAATCGCACTTCTCCCGCGCGAACCACAAAAGCGCGACGGCGGTCACGGCCTCGAACTGCACGGGCGGCGTGCGCCCCGCAGCCTGGATGGTCTCGCTGGCCGCCAGCACCCGGGCGGTCAGGGCGGCCAGCGTGCGCGGCGGCATCATCCCGCCGTCGATCTGGAAGCGCTCGCGGAAATGGGTGACATAGGGGCTGATGGTCAGCCCCGTTTTGTAGCCGGCGGCGGTCAGGATGGCGGCCGTCATGGCGGCCAGACTGCCCTTGCCGTTGGTGCCGGCGATGTGGATGCCTTTGAGCTGCTTCTGCGGGTCGCCCAATACGCCGAGCAGGTCGACCATCCTGTCCAGCGTGGCCTGCCCGGGGCCGCCGCGCGGCAGCGCCTGCAGGGCGGCGATGGCTTCACGTTCGGTCATAGCGTTTCGTCCTTATCGTTGGTAAAGGTGTTGGACACACTGTCCTGCTTTGCGCGCTGCAAAGCCCGGCGGGCCAGGCGGGCGTGCTCGGCCTCGCGCTCGGCGCGCAGCATGGCCTCGTGTTCGGCACGCAGGATGCGGTTCTCTTTTTTGGCGGCGTGCAGCTCGGTGAGCAGGCGCACCACCAAAAGCAGCAGCAGCGCCGCGAACAGCCCGGCCACCACGCCGGCCGTGTCGATCCAGACGTCCTTGACCGAGGGCGCGCGCCCGGCGCTGAGGTACTGCAGCGTCTCGTCGCACAGGGCGGTCGTCATGCCGCCCAGCAGCGGCCAGCTGACATGGCGCACAAAGCGCGCCGTGTACACGCGCAGGCAGAGCATAAGCAGGAAACCGAGCAGCGCAAATTCACAGAAATGCGCCAGCTTGCGCACGACAGCCTCCGGGATCGGGGCCAGCTGTATGCCGGCCAACAGGCGGTTGATGAAGTCTGTCACCGCACGGCTCCATTGCGAGGACGCGGCGCCGTTTTGCAGTGAATTGTGGAAGATGAACAGGATACAGGCGACGAGCGCAGCGGTAAGAAGCACCCGCAGCGCTGTCAGCCGGGAGGAAGGCTTCCGTGTTTCCATAGGCAGTGTGTCCCTTTGCGGCATGGTTTAGCCCAGCGCCGCCAGCGAGGCTTCGATGTTGCGTTTTTTCTCCTCGGCCGCGGCGTGCTTGGCGCGCGTATCGGCCACGAGCTGCGCCGGCGCCTTGCCGACGAAGTTGGGATTGCCAAGCTGGCGTTCAAACATCGCCAGCTCCTTCTCGGTCTTTTCCAGCTCCTTGTGCAGGCGGGCCAGCTCCCTGTCGCGGTCGACGAGCTCCATCAGCGGGATGAAGCCGCGCGCCGCCGGGGTGTTGACGGTGACCATGCCGTCGGTGGGGCCGGTGTATTTGTCCGTCAGCTCGATGTCGGTGGCGAAAGCGAAGCGCGCCAGGTAGGCCCCGCCTTTTGTAAAGGCCGCGGCGTTGGCGGTCTCGATGACCATGCGCGTGCGCTTGGCCGGGTGGACGTTCATCTCGCTGCGCATGGCGCGCACGGCCTTGATGTAGTCCATCAGCGTCTCAAAATCGGCGCAGTCCTGCTCCCACACCGGCAGCGCGGCACGGTTTTCACCGGGACCGGGCCAGCGCTCCTCCATGATGCTCTCGCCGCTGCCGGGCAGGGCGGTGTAGATCTCCTCGGTGATGAAGGGCATGAACGGGTGCAGCAGCTTGAGGGCCTTGTCCAGCACCCACACCAGCACCCGGCGGGCGGTGTCGGCCGCGGCGGCATCGTCGGAGCCAAGGCGGGATTTGCAGATCTCGATATACCAGTCACAGTAGACCTCCCAGATAAAGGTCTCGACCTTCTCGGCGGCCAGGCCCAGCTCGTACTTTTCCAGGTTGGCGGTGGCCTCGGCCGCGACCTTGCTGAGCTCGGACAACACCCATCTGTCGCTCATGTCCAGCTTGCCCTCGTCCGGCAGGCCGGGGGCGAAGTCCCCGGGCAGGTTCATCTGCACGAAGCGGCTGGCGTTCCACAGCTTATTGGCGAAGTTGCGGCTGGCGGTCAGGCGCTCCTCACTGTAGCGGATGTCGTTGCCGGCGGTGGAGCCGATCAGCAGCATCATGCGCAGCGCGTCGGCGCCGTAGCGGTCGATGACCTCGAGCGGGTCGACGCCGTTGCCTAAAGATTTGGACATCTTGCGCCCCTGCGCGTCGCGCACAAGGCCGTGGATGAGCACGGTGTGGAAGGGGGCCTTGTCGGTGTAGGCGAGACCCGAGAAGATCATGCGCGACACCCAGAAGCCGATGATGTCATACCCGGTGACGAGCACGTCGGTGGGGTAAAAATACGCCAAATCGTCGGTCTTTTGCGGCCAGCCGAGGGTCGAGAACGGCCACAGCGCGCTCGAGAACCATGTGTCGAGCGTGTCAGGGTCGCGCGTCAGATGGGCCGAGCCACACTTGGGGCAGACGGCCGGGGCGGACTTTTCGACCACGGTGGCGCCGCAGTCGTCACAGTACCAGGCGGGGATCTGGTGGCCCCACCACAGCTGGCGGCTGATGCACCAGTCCCGCGTGCCCTTCATCCAGTTCATATAGGTCTTGGTGAAGCGCTCGGGCACGAATTTGATGCGCCCCTCCTCCACCGCCCGGATGGCCGGGGCGGCCAGCGGCGCCATCTTGACGAACCACTGCTTGGAGACCATCGGCTCGATGACCGAATGGCAGCGGTAGCAGGTGCCGACGTCGTGCCGGATGTCCTCGGTCGCTTTCAGCGCGCCGCAGGCGGCCAGGTCCTCGAGGATGGCGGCGCGGGCCTCGGCGGCGGTCATGCCGGCGTATTTGCCGCAGTCCAGCACCTCCGGCTCGCCCTCGGCGGCGCGGCCGGCGGCCCTCTCGGCGTCGGCGGCGGCCTTATCGGCGGCGCCGGTCATGTGCCCGTCATAGGTCAGCACGCGCACGCGCGGCAGGTCATGGCGGTTGCCGACCTCAAAGTCATTGGGGTCGTGCGCGGGCGTGATCTTGACGACGCCGGTGCCCTTTTCCATGTCGGCGTGCTCGTCACAGACGATGGGGATCTCTTTGCCCAGCAGCGGCAGGATGACGTGGCAGCCGTGCAGGTGCTTGTAGCGCTCGTCCGCCGGGTTGATGGCCACGGCGGTATCGCCCAGCATCGTCTCGGGGCGGGTGGTGGCCAGCTCCAGCTGCTCGCCGGTCTCCTTGACCGTGTAGAGCAGGTGCCAGAAATGGCCGTCCTTTTCCTCATACTCCACCTCGGCGTCGGAGATGGAGGTATTGCAGTGCGGGCACCAATTGACCATGCGGTTGCCGCGGTAGATGAGCCCCTGGTCGTACAGCTGCTTGAACACGGTGAGCACCGCGTCGGAGCAGCCGTCGTCCATGGTGAAGCGCTCGCGCTGCCAGTCACAGCTGGAGCCGAGCTTTTTGAGCTGCTCGACGATGCGGGAGCCGTAGGTGTTCTTCCACGCCCAGGCGCGCTCCAAAAAGCCCTCGCGGCCCAGCATCTCCTTGGTGAGCCCCTCCCTGCGCATGGCCTCGACGACCTTGGCCTCGGTGGCGATGGAGGCATGGTCGGTGCCCGGCACCCACAGCGCCGCATAGCCCTGCATCCGCTTGTAGCGGATGAGCACGTCCTGCCAGGTCTCGTCCATGGCGTGGCCCATGTGCAGCTGCCCGGTCACGTTGGGCGGCGGCATGACGATGGTGAACGGTTTTTTGCTGCGGTCGATGGCGGTATGGAACCGCCCCGCCGCGCTCCAGCTTTGGTAGAGCCGGTCCTCGGTGGTCTTGGGGTCGTACTGCTTGGCAAGCTCCCTGGGCATGGTGTTCCTCCTTAAGCTTTCGTGCGGGAAGGGTACAAAAAAAGCCTTCCCATGTGTGTAAAACATGGGACGGCCTGTCAAAGGTCGCGGTACCACCCACATTGCTTCTGCCAACCGGCAAAAGCCGCTTTGCGGCGGGCCATAAAACGCCCGCCAGCCCTGATAACGGCGGCGACCCCGTGCCGGACTACCCTGGGGCCCCGCCGCAAAAGGCGGCGTGCCCCGTTCCCCCGGCCTGCTCCAAAGCGACAGTGCGGCGCGGCCTTTGCCGGGCTTGCATCATCCCCGGCTCGCTGCAAAAGGCTTTGTGCGGCGCACACTCTTTTTCACGGCATTTGGGCTTATTCTACACGGGCGGGGGCGTTTTGTCAAGTGCCGGGGACTGCCCTGCCCTATATGGTGGTCTTATGTGCCCTTTACCGCAACATTTGCGGGTTTTTCCTCTTGCACTTTGCCGCCGATGGTTGTATGATAGGGGGAAAGCGCATACTAAAACGGTGCGCGGGGACGTATAATACCAACGGACTACAAACGGGTAAGGAGCACAGGGATGCAGCTGGGGTTTGGCGACAACGCATGGCCGGGCAAGGCCGGGCAGGCGGCACTGGACAAGGTACAGGCCCGCCTCGCCCCGGCGGCCCAGAAGCTGCGCGGGCACTGGCAGACCGTGACCGCGGGCGAGCCGTTCCCGCTGCCGGCCCGGGCGATGTGGCTGCTCTACCCGCTGGCGCTGTTTTACTACGAGGTCATGTTCAAGCTGTCCTGCGCGGGGCGGTTCACGGCCGGCAATATGGCGACGATCTTGCTGTTCAGCGCCAGCTACGGCGCGCTGTGCACGCTGTTGGCCGTCCTGCCGCACAGCGAGCGCGCGCAGCGGGTGCTGGCGCCGGTGCTGCTGGCCGTGCTGGCCCTGCCCTACCTGATCGAGCATTTTGTCTTTCAGGAATTCCGTGTGTTTTATGACCTCAACACCGTGCTGGGCGGCGCCGGCGACGCCGTGGGCGGCTTTGCCGCCGACATCTTCCATCTGCTGTTCAGCCCGCCGGGGCTTTTGCGCATCTTTTTGTTTTTGCTGCCCGCGGCGGCGGTGGCCCTGTTCTGGCGGCGGCTGCCCGCGCTGCGCCTGGACGCCGACGGCAAGCTGCACTTCATCACGGCGGCGGTGTGCGCCTATGCGGCGGCGCTGGTGCTGATCGCCGCCAGCCCGCTGCCGCGGCGCCTCTACCGCCGGGAATACAACTTCCAGACCGCCATCCAGCAGTTCGGGCTGCTGAGCGCGCTGCGCCTGGACGCCGCCGATATGCTGTTCGGCGGCGAGCTGGTGTTTGAGCCCGAGATCCTGCAGGGCACGGCCGCCCCGGCGCCGGACACGGCAGACACGGCGGCAACAGCAGAGACGGCCGAGACGGCCCCCGCGCAGCCCGCCGCCACCCCGGCGCCGACCTACCGCCCCAACGCGCTGGACATCGACTTTGCGGCCCTCTCCGCCGGCGCCGACGGCACCCTGGCCGACCTCGACGCCTATGTGGCGGCCCAGACGCCGACGATGCAAAACGAGTACACCGGCCTGTTTGCCGGCAAGAACCTGATCTTCATCTCGGCCGAGGCGCTGTGCCGCGAGGTCATCGACCCCGAACGCACCCCCACGCTCTACCGCATGGCCACAAAAGGCATCCGCTTCACCGACTATTACCAGCCCGCCAGCGCCGGCACCACCGGCGGTGAGTGCGCCAACCTGCTGGGCGTGCTGCCCATGCTGGGCGGCAAATCGGTCAAGCAGGCGGCCAACTACGCGCTGCCCCTCACGATGGGCCACCAGCTGGACCGGCAGGGCTACTACGGCATGGCCTTCCACAACAATGACTATACCTACTACAGCCGCGACGTCACCCACAATGCCCTCGGCTACTCGCAGGGGTTCATGGGCTACGGCAACGGCATGGAGGAGTACGTCACAAAGCAGTGGCCGCAGAGCGACCTGGAGATGATCGAGGGCACGCTGCCGCTTTATCTCGACCACCAGCCCTTCAATATTTATTATATGAGCGTGAGCGGCCACAGCCCCTATGACCTGAAGGGCAACGCGATGGCCCGCAAGCACTGGGACGCCGTCCAGGACCTGCCCTGCTCGGACAAGGTCCGCTGCTATCTGGCCGCCAACATCGAGCTGGACGAGGCGCTGGAATACCTGATAAACGCGCTGGAACAGGCCGGCATCGCCGACGACACCGTGATCTGCGTGGCGCCGGACCATTTCCCCTACGGACTGGACGTCGACAGCGCCCTCGGCCAACTGGAGAATCTTGAGGAGCTGTACGGTATGCCGGTCGACGATTATCTGGTCCGCGACCATTCCTGCCTGCTGCTGTGGAGTGGCTGCCTGGAGGATGCCGGGCCCATCACCGTCGACGCCCCCACCTTCAGCCCCGACATCCTGCCCACGCTGTCCAACCTGTTCGGCGTGCCGTACGACTCGCGCCTGCTGCCGGGGCGGGACGTGTTTTCCGGCGCCGAGGCGCTGGTCTTCAACGTCAGCCATGACTGGAAGACCGAGCTCGGCACCTACATCGCCGCGACCGGCGTTTTCACCCCCGCCGACCCCGACGCCGACATTCCGGACGGGTATGTGGACCGCATCCGCACCGTGGTGCGCAACAAGCTCAACTACTGCCGCGGCGTATTGAACAACGACTATTTCGCCCACGTCCTGCAGGGCACCGAGCTTGCGCCGTAGGGCCCTGCCGACGGCGCCGCCCCGCGTGCGCCCCGTTCAAAAAAACTTTTGCGTGTGTTCACAATTTGCGCATAAATCTGTGGAATAATGGGTGCGTTGGAACTTTTTGGCGCAAAGAGGCGATGCGGTATGCGGGAAAGGCTGCGGCGGTTCATGGCCGGGCGGTACGGCTCGGACGCTTTCGGGCATTTTCTGGCCTGGGCGGCGCTGGTGCTGTTCGTGCTGGGTATGCTGTCCCGGCGCGGGTTTTACTGGCTGGGGCTGGCGGTGCTGGCCTACAGCTACTACCGTATGCTCAGCCGTGATATCGCCCGCCGCCGGGCCGAGAACGACTGGTACTGGCAAAAGCGCAATGCCGTTCTGCGCCGCGCGCAGCAGCTGCGCCGGCGCTTTGCCCTGCGCCGCAGCTACCGCTATTTCCGCTGCCCGCAGTGCCGGCAGGCGCTGCGCATCCCCCGCGGGCGCGGCAAGGTCAGCATCGACTGCCCCAAGTGCGGCAATCATTTTGTGCGAAAAAGCTGAGGGCACGGCGCAATGTTTGGCTATGTAGGCATCTATCCCAAGGACCTGTCCCCCGCTGCGCGGGACTGTTACCAGGGCTACTACTGCGGGCTGTGCCGCACGCTGCGCGCCCGTTGCGGCCTGACCGGGCAGCTTGCCTTAAGCTTTGACATGACCTTTGCGGCAGTGCTGCTCTCGGCGCTGTATGAGCCCGCGACCGTACACAGCCGCGGGCGCTGCGCCGCCCACCCGCTGCGCACGCGGCCGCGCGCCGTCAACGAATTTGTGGAGTACGCGGCCGACATGACGGCGGTGCTCGCGTATTATAATCTGCAGGACGACTGGCAGGACGAGCATGACCGCGCCAGCCGTTTGCTGGCCGGGCGGCTCGAACGATTTCTGCCCGCGATACGCCGGCGATGGCCGGCGCCCTGCGCGGCCATCGAGAAGGAGCTGGCCGCCCTGAACGCGCTGGAGGCGGCCGGCAGCACCGATCTGGACGGGCTGTGCGGCTGCTTTGGGCGGCTGCTGGGCGCGGTCTTTTGTCCCCGGGGCGACGATCTGTGGGCGCCGGTGCTCATGCGCCTGGGCCGGGGGCTGGGCGGCTTCATCTACCTGATGGACGCCTATGACGATCTCGAAAAGGACCGCCGGCACGGCAGCTTCAACGCGCTGGCGCCGCTGGCGGCGACGCTCTCCCCCGCCGACTTTGAGCAGCGCTGTCACGCCCTGCTGACCGAGGAGATGGCCCTTTGTGCCGAGGCCTTCGGCCTGCTGCCCATCGTCAAGGACACACCGGAGGGCGAATTGCTGTATAACGTGCTGTATGCCGGCGTATGGGGCCGGTACACGCTGCGCCGCGCGGCGCGCGAACGCAAAAGCCGCCGCGAAACTGCCGAAAGGAGCGTGCCTGAATGAGCGACCCCTATGCCGTGCTGGGCATCGCCCCCGGTGCCGACGAGGAGACCATCAAAAAGGCCTACCGACAGAAATGCAAGCAGTACCACCCCGACCTGCACCCCGACGACCCTGCCTGTGAGGAGAAGTTCAAGGAGGTGCAGGCCGCCTACAGCGCCGTCATGCACCCCGGCTCCGCCCATGCCGGCAGCGGGGGCGGCAGCTACGCCGGCGGCGGATATGCGGGCGGCGGCGCTTATCAAAACCCCTTCGGCGGGTACTGGGGCGGCTTTGGCCCGTTCGGCTTCGGCTTTGGGCCGGGCTTTGGCGGCGCGCAGCGCAGTGCCGGCGATACCTCGCCGGAGCTGCAGGCGGCCGGCAACTATATCCGCTCCGGCTACTACCGCGAGGCACTCAACGTGCTGGACAATATGCCGCAGTCGGCGCGCACGGCCCGCTGGCACTACTATGCGGCGCTGGCCTGCAACGGCCTTGGCAACAACCTGCGCGCGCTGGACGAGGCCCGCGCCGCCGCCGAGATGGAGCCCGGCAACTACCAGTACCAGAATCTGCTGGACCGCCTGCGCAATCCCGGCCAGGCCTACACCGCCTACCGCCAGGGCCGGCCCCAGCCCGGCGCGCCGGGCAGCAGCTGTATGTCGGTGTGGCTGTATATGATGCTGTGCAACCTCCTCAGCCTGTGCTGCTGCGGCGGCCGCGGCGGATTCTTCTGCTGCTGAAACGCATATAACAAACGACCGGAGCCCCCGCGGGGGCTCCGGTTTACGTTTAACAGTTCCTCAGACCGTGCGCTTGATGTTGGCGGCCTTGTAGGTGTTGACGGCGCTCTGGTCCAGCGCGTGCGGCAGGGCCGCGCCGTCCGCGTACAGGCGCGCGTCCAGCGCATCGCCGCACATCGCCTGCAGCACGTTGTACTGTTCGCTCAGCGCAGCAGCGTCGGTGATGGCCAGCGGGTCGGTGCAGCGCGCCGCCAGCAGCATACTGGTCATGTCCACCGTGGTCCAGACGTCGGTGCCGGCGGCGGTAAAGGCATCGCGCAGGGCGTTGCTTTCGTCGCTCAGGGTGTAGGAGTCGATCTCGTCGGGCAGGAGCAGGCTGCTGACCGTGTAGAGGGCGGCCGTGCTCGCGTCCTCGCTGCTGCCCAGGATCTCCATCGCCTGCGGCACATACTCGGCGGCGGCCGTCTGCATGGCGGCATCGACCAGCTCGGGGACGGTGCCGGCGGGGGCCGACTCGGACAGCGCGGCGGCACACTCCTCGACGACGGCGCTGATCTCATCGGTCTGCTCGTCGTCGGCGAAAGCGTAGGTGCTGTAGTCGATGAGTGGGAACTGGACGCCCTGCACATACAGGCACTCGTCGCGGATAAAGCTTTCCAGCTCGGCGGTGTCGACGGGCTCGGTGCCGTCGGGGCCGTAGTAGAGGTCCAGCAGCGCCTGCGCCTTGTAGTTGTTGGTCACATAGGCCTTGAGCGTCTCCTTGCCGATGCCGTTGGCCGCGTACAGCTCGCCGTTCGACTCCCACAGAGAATCGGTGTTCTCCTGCACGGCGGCAAGCTCGGTCTCGCTCAGGGTCCCGCCCAGCGCGGCAAAAGCGGTCTCGACGGCGGCATAGTAGTCAAGGTCCCGCGCCACCAGCCTGGCCAGGTATTCCTCGCCGGTGCCGCTGAATTCCTCATCGCCGATGGTGCCGGAGGCCGGCGCCTTGAGCACGGCCTTGACGTCGTTGGCGGTCTCGCCGGTGGCCAGCGTGGCAGCGCCGGCCGCCGTGCTGTAGTTGTTGTACTGGGCCAGCAGATACAGCCCGGCGCCGATCTCGACGTCGCCGATGGTGCCGACGCTCTGCGGCGTGGACACATTGCAGCCGGTCAGGCACAGCGCCGCCGCCAGGGCCAGCGCCAGCCACAGGCTGAGCAGTTTCGTTTTCATGCGGATTCTCCCCTTGTCATCTTCCTGCGGCCGCAAGGGCCGTACAGTTTGCTATTATAGCGTGTTTGCGCCCCGTTTGCAAGCGCAGGGGGCGCGTTTCACGCTTTTTTCATCTCTTCTGCCGCGTCCCTTACAGGCTGCGGAAGCCCTTGCCGATGATCTCGGACGAGTTGACGATGGTGATGAAGGCGTCCTGCGTGTGCAGGTGCAGGTAGTTGCGCAGCTGCGCCGCCTGGTGGCGGGTGAGCACCGTCATCAGCAGCCAGCG
>CANRLV010000022.1 GCA_947631565.1 uncultured Gemmiger sp.
GCCCTGCGTGCGGGCGAGACCTACATCGCGGTGGCGGTGCTCGGCGGCATGGTCATGCTGATGGGGCTGTTTTTGCTGGATGCCCGGCTCGGCACGCTGGATTTTGACGAGCTGGCCGCCGCGGCCGCGGCCCTGCCTGATAAAACGCAGCTCTACCTGCCCGGCGCGCTGATTTTGTTCGGCTTCGGCGCCAAGGCAGGTATGTTCCCGCTGCACATCTGGCTGCCCAAGGCCCACCCGGTGGCCCCGGCGCCTGCCTCGGCGCTGCTCTCCGGCATTCTGACCAAGGCGGGCGTTTTCGGCATTCTCGTGCTCACAAGCCGGGTGTTTGGGCACGACGCGGTGTGGGGCAACGCTGTTTTGGGCTTGGGCACCGTGACGATGGTGCTGGGCGCGGTGCTGGCGGTGTTTTCGGTCGACCTCAAGCGCACGCTGGCCTGCTCGTCGATGTCGCAGATCGGGTTTATCCTGGTCGGCACAGGGCTGCAGGGCCTGCTGGGACCTGAAAACGCACTGGCCGTCTGGGGCACCGGGCTGCACATGGTCAACCATTCGCTGTTCAAGCTGGTGCTGTTCCTCTGCGCCGGGGCGGTGTACATGAACTGCCATGCGCTGGACCTGAACAGGATCCGCGGCTGGGGCCGCGGCAAGCCGCTGCTGGCCGTCTGCTTTTTGCTGGGCGCGCTGGGGTTGGCCGGCGTTCCGCTGGGCAGCGGCTATATCAGCAAGACGCTGCTGCACGAGGCCATCGTCGAATACATCGGGCTGGCGGCACAAACCGGTGCGCCGGTCGGGCTCTATCACGCGGTAGAATGGCTGTTCCTCTTCTCCGGCGGCCTGACGGCGGCCTATATGACCAAGCTGTTTGTCGCGGCTTTTATCGAGAAGCCCAACACCCCCGCCGCCGCATCGCAGCGGCCGTATATGCGTAAGGCCTCGGCCCTGGCCATCGCCCTGCCGGCGCTGGCGCTGCCGGTGATGGGGTTTGCGCCGGACGCCGTCATGGGCCGCATGGCGCGGCTCATGCAGGGCTTTATGAACGGCAAAGACCCGGAGCACGCCGTCGCGTGGTTCTCGTTTGCCAATCTGCGCGGCGCGGCCGTCTCGCTTGCCATCGGCGCGGCGGTGTATCTGCTCTTTATCCGCATCGCCCTCATGCATAAGGATGCCGAAGGCGTCAAGCGCTATGTGGACCGCTGGCCCAAATGGTTGGACCTGGAGGAGCTTGTCTATCGCCCCCTTCTCGTCAAGTTCCTGCCCTTCGTGGGTGCGCTGCTCTGCCGTGCGCTCGATGCGCTGGCCGAAAACGCCGTGCGGCTTGTGCGCGGGACGCTGCTGCGGCAGCAGCCCATCCCGCCGCGCCGGGAAGAGGATCTCGCTCCCGGCGACTTCACGCCGCATGTGCGCCGCAGCTACACGCTCCAGCGCATTTTCGGCAGCGTGTCCTACTCGCTGCTGCTGTTCGGCCTCGGCTTTTGCGCAGCGATGGGATATCTGATCCTCATCCTGATTTTAAAGTAAAGCAAAAAGGCCGCCGCCATTTCAAAAATGGCGGCGGCCTTATGGTGCGGCTGACAGGATTCGAACCTGCGTCCTTTCGGGTCGGAGGACTATGCCCGCCGCAGATTTTATACGCAGCTATGACGAAAAATAAAACAGGAATATTTTGCAATTTGCAAGATATTGCGTCACAACGATAAAATCTAAAATGCCATTTTGGTAGAATATTGGTAGAATAACCGGTAAAATGCGCCTTTTTCCTGGTAGAATAAAACGGTTTCAAAAACCGTTGGTCAAATATCCGTCACGCTGGTCAAACAAGCAGATAACACAGATGGTCTATTTGCAGTGCGAAATGCTTTTACTTCACCATTCCGGATGGTATATCCGGGCCGATGATCTTCCTCTCGGTGACATGGGGCATCTGCTGCATCGGCGACGTGGCCTCCTTCGGCCGCATCGGCAGGCGGATGATCGCCAAGTTCATCCTGTTCACCGTCCTGCTGACGGTCCTCGCGGGGGCGGCCGCGCTGCCCTTCTTCCCGCTGGTCACGGGGAGCGGCCAGGCCTTCGACCCGTCGGAGCTGATGGACATGGTGCTGGACATCGTGCCCTCCAATTTCTTCACCCCCTTCACGGAGGGCAACCCCCTGCAGATCATCTTCGTGGCGGTGCTCATCGGCATGGCGCTGCTGCTTTTGGGCGAGAAGGTCTCGGTGGCGGCCACCTTCGTGGAGCAGTCCAACTATGTGGTCCAGCTCATCATGGAGGCGATCAGCTCGCTGGTCCCGGTGTTCGTGTTCGGCAGCGTCTTCAAGATGTTTTTGGGGGACGGGTTCCGGCTGCTGGCCCAGGCCTATAAGATCGTTCCCGTCATTATACTGGGCACGGCGGTGGTGATGGTATGCAGCCTTGTGCTGGTATGCCTGCGGTGGAAGGTCGGGCCCATGACGCTGCTCAAAAAGACCATGCCCACCTTCCTCATTGGCCTGACCACGGCGTCCTCGGTGGCGGCCTATCCCACCAACCAGGATTGCTGCGAAAAGCAGCTGGGCATAGACGACAGGATCACCCGCTTCGGCATCCCGCTGGGGCAGGTTATCTATATGCCCGGCGCGGCGGTGCTGTTTCTGGCGGCGGGCCTGTGCATGGCGGAGGTCTATGACGTGCCCATCACGCCCGCGTTTCTGCTGACGGCGCTTTTCATCGGCGTGATGCTGGCCATCGCGGCCCCGCCGGTGCCAGGGTCGGCACTCACCTGCTACACGCTGCTGTTCGCCCAGCTGGGCGTGCCCATGGAGGCTGTGGCCATCATGACGGCCCTCAATGTGATTTTTGAGTTCCTCGCCACGGCGTCGGATCTGTTCTGCCTGCAGCTGGCGTTGACGGATCTCGGCGGCGAGCTCGAGATGCTGGACACGGATACCCTGCGAAGCGGGACATAAAAAGGAGAAACCACAACGAAAGCGGAGGTGCAAAGCATGATGGCATCACTGGAAAACCTGTTTCATGTAAAGGAAGCCGGTTCGAATGTGAAAACGGAGGTCCTGGCCGGGACCACGACCTTTATGACCATGGCCTATATCCTCATGGTCAACTCCGGGATGTTTGCGGAGCTGCCCGGCGTTTCCTACAACGCGATCTATATCGCGACGGCCATTTCCGCCTGTATCGGGACGGTGCTCATCGGCCTGCTGGCCAATCTGCCGCTGGCGCAGGCATCCGCCATGGGCTCCAATGCCTTCTTTGTCTATACGGTGTGCTTTGGCTTTGGCTTGAGCTATGCCAATGCCCTGCTCCTCGTTTTGCTGGACGGCATCCTGTTCATCCTGCTCACGGTGACCGGGCTGCGCAAGAAGATCTTTGAGGCGGTCCCGACATCGGTGCGGGTATCCATCCCCGCTGGGGTCGGGCTGTTCATTGCTTTCATCGGGCTGAAGGATTCCGGCATCGTGGTGGCTGACCCCTCCACCTATGTCAGCCTTGCCTCCTTCAATCTCCTTTCCGGCCATGTGGCGTGGAAGGATATCATGCCGATGCTGGTCACGTTGGCCGTTTTGACGGCGATCGCGGTCCTGACCTGCCGGGGGGGGGTCAAGGGCGCTGTGCTCTGGGGGATCCTGGGGGGAACGGTCCTCTATTATCTTCTCGGCTTTACGGTCCCCGGATTTTATGAGGGCTTTGCGATCGATTTGAATTTTGATCCGTTCGCGGCCTTTGGGGACTTTGGCGCGCACGCATTTGGCAAGGTCTTTACCGAGGGCTTTGATTTTTCACCCTATCTGGCCGAGCACAGCCCGGCGGAGCTTGCCGTCCTGGTCGCGACGACCTCGCTCGCGTTCTGTCTGGTGGATATGTTCGATACCATCGGTACCCTGTACGGCGCCTGCGCCCGCGGCAATCTTCTGACCGAAGAGGGGGAAGTGCCCAACCTGGACAAAGCGATGCTGGCGGATGCCATCGCCACCACAGCCGGCGCGGTCTGCGGCACATCCACCGTGAGCTCGTATGTCGAGGCCTCCACGGGCATCGCCGAGGGCGGCAAGACCGGTCTGGCTGCGATGGTGACGGGAGCGCTGTTCTTCGTCAGTATGTTTTTGAGCCCCATCGCCAAGCTCGTGCCGGGCTGCGCGACGGCGGCGGCGCTCATCTATGTGGGCATCATGATGATGAACTGCGCGCGGAATATCGACTGGCTGAAAACCGAGGAGGCGGTGCCGGCATTTCTGACGCTGGCGATGATGCCGATGACCTACAATATCTCCTACGGCATTGCCTTCGGCGTGATCTCGTATACGCTGATCCATGTGTTTACCGGCAAGGCAAGGAACATAAAGACAGGGACATGGGTCATCGCGGGACTCTTTGCCCTTATGTTCTTTGTGACGCATTAAAGCAAGAAAGGAAGGTAAAACCCAATGATAACATTTTGCTGTGCGATCCTTCTTCTCATCACGGGCTATTGCCTGTATGGGAAGCTGGTGGAAAAGGTGTTCCGCCCCGATGACAGGCCGACGCCGGCCATCGACCACCCGGACGGCGTGGACTATGTGCCGATGAAGACCTGGCGCGTGTTTTTGATCCAGCTGCTGAACATCGCGGGCACCGGCCCGATCTTCGGCGCGTTGATGGGCGCGGTATTCGGCCCGGTGGTGTTTTTGTGGATCGTATTCGGGTCCATCCTGGGCGGCGCCGTACACGATTACATGAGTGGCATGATCTCGGTGCGCATGGATGGCGCGTCGGTGTCGGAGATCGTGGGCAAATACCTGGGGAACGCCGCCAAGCAGGTGATGCGGGTCTTCTCGGTGGTTTTGCTGATCTTGGTCGGGGCGGTGTTCACCACAAGCCCGGCGGCGCTGATCGCCCGGCTCACCCCGGACTGGATGAACGCTTCGTTCTGGGTCGTGGTGATCTTGGCGTATTACCTGCTGGCCACCCTGCTGCCCATCGATAAGGTCATCGGCAAGCTGTACCCCATCTTCGGCGGGGTGCTGATGCTGATGGCGGTGGGCATCATCGGCGGCCTGCTCGTCGGCGGCTACCATCTGCCGGAGATCTCCTTTGTGAACCAGCACCCGGACGGGCAGCCCGTCTGGCCGTTTATGTTCATCACGGTGGCCTGCGGGGCGGTATCGGGCTTCCATGCCACCCAGTCGCCCATGATGGCGCGCTGCATCACCCGGGAAAAGGACGGTCACAAGGTGTTTTACGGCGCCATGATCGCGGAGAGCGTCATCGCGCTGGTGTGGGCGGCAGCCGGCGTCGCGTTTTACGGCGCGACCGGCGGCCTGCAGCAGGCGCTGGCGGAGCTGGGCCAGTCGGGCGTCGTGTACGACATCTCGGTCAAGCTGCTGGGCGTGGTCGGCGGAGCGCTGGCCATCATCGGCGTGGTGGTCTGTCCGGTCTCCTCCGGCGATACGGCGTTCCGCAGCGCGCGGCTGACCATCGCCGACGCGTTCCACATCGACCAGTCCAGCCTGCCCAAGCGCCTGGCCATCACGCTGCCGCTGCTGGGCGTGGGGGCGCTGCTGACCCAGCTGAATTTTGACATCATCTGGCGGTATTTTTCCTGGAGCAACCAGACGCTGGCCATGATCACGCTGTGGGCGGCGGCCATGTACCTGGCCCGCAACGCCCAAAAATGGTGGTACTCCGTGATGTGCGCGGCCCCGGCGGCCTTTATGTCCGGGGTGTCCTGCACCTATATCCTGATGGCCAAGGAGGGCTTCCAGCTTGCCCAAAGCATCGCCTACCCGGTTGGCGCCGTATTCGCGTTGGCCTGTACGGTGCTCTATGCGGTCAAGGCCGGCGGAAAGAAGAACCGGCAGCTGCGGAGCGAACCATAAAGGAGTCCGTTCTATGGGTTTGAGAAAGGCAGCCGCTTTTTTGGCAGCGGCAATGCTGCTGTGCTCCCTTGCGGGCTGTTCCGGCACCGGCGGCGCGCCGACCGGCAGCGACTCCCCGGTAGCGGGGAAAAAGGTCGCGTATATCATGCAGATGGCCCCGTCGGATATTTTTGAGCTGTGGTCCGCCGCGGCAAAAGAAACTGCCGAGGGGCTCGGCATGGAGTACGAGGCGTTCTTCTGCGGTGGGTCGGATGAAGCATGGCAGGACACCGTCCGGCAATGTGCGGCGGACGGCTATGACGGACTGCTGCTCAGCCACGGCGGCCAGAGCTATGCGTACACGTTCTTAAAAGATCTGACGGAACAGTATCCGGACCTGAAGCTCGTGACATTCGACACCCTGTTCGAGGACGGCAGCGGCCAGACGCAGAAGCTGGAAGGCGTTACCCAATTCTTCCAGCAGGATGCCCAGCTGGCGGAGCTGTTGCTGGACTATCTCTGCCATACCCTGTATGCCGATAAAACGGAGGCGGGCGAACCGGTCAACATCCTCAAGGTATGGGAAGGGCCGCAGTTTTTGTCCTCCTTTGACCGCCGCCAGGCGGGATATGCGCGCTATGAGGAGCAGGGCCTGATCAAAACGGTGGAGACGGTCGGTCCCGCCGACCGCGATGACGCCGAAGCCAGTATGGCCGAGGTACTATCGGAACGGCTGGCCGGCTATGAGGAGGGCGAGATCGACGCTATCTGGTGCTGCTATGATCTGTACGCCCGGGGCGTGTATGACGCGCTTAAAAAGCAAAACGCGGATATCCCCCTGGTGAGTGTGGATATCTGCAATGCCGATATCGAGAAAATGGCGGAGGAGAACTCCCCCTGGAAGGCCTGCGCCACGACCAACTGGAGCTATAACGGAGAATTTGGCGTGCGGGTCCTCGCGCTGGAATTGGCGGGCGAGTATGACAGGATTTTGGACCCCATGACGGGCCGGGCCAGTGACTGGCTGGAGCTGCCCGCCAGCCTGGTGACGCAGGACATGGTCGCGTCCGGCGATATCGACGTAACGAGCTTGAGCACGGTAGCCGGGACCGCCTACAGCGACCGATCCTGGATGCCAAAAACCGATTGGATGACGGAAGCATTGGGAGAGTAGAAACGCGAAAGTAAGATAAAAGAGGCGCCGTATCGCAAGATACGGCGCCCTTTCGTGTGTGTTGGCTTATTCGCCGAAGACCTTGATGTAGTCGGCCTTGAACTTCTCGATGCCGGCGTCGGTCAGCGGGTGCTTGGTCATCTGCAGGATGACGCCGTAGGGTACGGTGGCGATATCGGCCCCGGCCAGCGCGCAGTCGGTCACATGGATGGGGTTGCGGATGCTGGCGGCGATGATCTCGGTCTTGATATCGGGGTAGTTGGCGAACATCTCGCTGATGGTCTCGATGAGCTCGATGCCGGGCTGGCTGATGTCATCGAGCCGGCCCAGGAACGGGCTGACGTAGGTGGCGCCGGCGCGGGCGGCCAGCAGCGCCTGGTTGGCGCTGAAGATGAGGGTGCAGTTGGTGGGGATGCCCTCCGCCGACAGCACCTTGATGGCCTTGAGGCCCTCGGGCGTCATGGGGATCTTGACGACCATGTGTTTGGGGTCGATCTTGTAGATCTCGCGGCCCTCGGCGATCATGCCCTCGGCGTCGGCGGTGGTGGCCTTGACCTCGCCCGAGATGGGCCCGTCGACGAAGCTGGCGATCTCTTTCAGCGTCTCGGCGTAGTCGCGGCCCTCCTTGGCGATGAGGCTGGGGTTGGTGGTGACGCCGGCGATCACGCCCATGTCATTGGCGGCGCGGATCTCGGCGACGTTGGCGGTGTCGATAAAGAATTTCATGGCAGTGCTTCCTTTCCCGGCGGGTGCCGGCTCACAGGTTTTTGAGTTTCCAGGCGATATCGTTGTAGAACAGCTCTTTTTTGAGCCCTTCAACCGTGGTGTCTTTGCCGATGTGCACATACTCGATGCCCATCATCCCGGCCCAGTCCTCCATCATCGCGGCAGTCACGGCGGTCGAGAGTACTGTATGGTGCGCGCCGCCGGCGTGGATCCAGCACTTGACGCCGGTCAAAAGGTCCGGCGCCGGCTTCCACATCACGCGCGCCACCGGCAGGTTGGGCATCTCCAAAATCGGCTTGATGACCTCGATGTCCTGCACGATGAGGCGCAGCCGCCCGCCCATGTCGATGAGGCTGGCGACGATGCCGGGCCCGGCCTTGCCCTCGAACACGAGGCGCGCCGGCGGCTCGCGGTCGCCGATGCCCAGCGCGTGCACCTCGATGCGCGGCTTGTTCGCGGCAATGGACGGGCAGACCTCCAGCATATGCGCGCCCAAGGAAACCTCCTTGCCGGGCTCGAGGTCATAGGTATAGTCCTCCATGAACAGCGTGCCGCCGTCAAGGCCCTCGGCCATCGTCTTCATGATGGCGGTCATGCCGGAGACCTTCCAGTCGCCCTCGCCGCCGTAGCCGATGCCGTCCGCCATCATGTTCTGGCTGGCAAGGCCGGGCAGCTGGCGCATGCCGTACAGGTCCTGGAAGTTGTTGATGAACGCCTGCGCGCCCTCGCGGGCCAAAATCTTGCGCATGGCGACTTCCTCGCGCGCCTGGTAGCGCACGGTCTCGACGTCGTCGGTGGCCATGGTATAGCGTTCGGCGTACTCGGCCATCTTGGCGTCGACCTCGGCGTCGGTCACGGCGTCCATCGTCTCGACCAAATGCCCGACCGGCCAGTAATCGACCTGCCAGCCCAGCTTGATGTGCGCCTCGACCTTGTCGCCCTCGGTCACGGCCACCTCGCGCATGTTGTCGCCAAAGCGGATGACCTTGAGCGCGTGCGAGAAGGCATAGCCGATGGCGGCGCGCATCCAGTCGGCGAGGTCCCTTTGCAGCGGCGCGTCCTGCCAGTAGCCGGCGATCACCTTGCGCGGCAGGCGCATGCGGGCGCCGATGAACCCGTGCTCGCGGTCGCCGTGGGCGGCCTGGTTCAGGTTCATGAAGTCCATGTCGATCTCTTCGTTGGGGATATGGCGGTTGTACTGCGTCGCCATGTGGCACCACGGTTTCTGCAGCAGGCCCAAACCGTGTATCCACATTTTGCTCGGGCTGAACGTATGGCACCAGGTCACGACGCCGGCGCAGGCATCGTCGGCGTTGGCGGCCTTCATGATGGCGGTGATTTCCGCGTCGGTCTTGACGGTCGCCTTGTAGACGAGCGGGCAGGGCAGGATGCCGCCCTGCGTCATTTTCTCGGCCATCTCGGCGGCGCGGGCCGCCACGGTCTCGAGCACCTCGGGGCCGTACAGGAACTGGCTGCCGACCACGAACCAGAATTCATATTTCTTCAAACGGGGTCCCTCCTTCACAGCGTTTCCACGGCGGTCTTCTCGACCTGCAGCAGGGCCTTGTAGCGCTCGATGTAGGCGGTAAAGCCGGCGGCCTCGGCCGGGTCGGGGGCGACGGTGGTGCCCGTCACGCCCGCGAACACACGGTTTTGCAGGTAGTCCTCGAGGCTTTCGCCCGGCGCCTTGTTGACCAGGTACGCCGCCAGCAGCGCCATGCCGTAGGGCCCGCCCTCGCCGGCCGTCTCCATGCAGGTGACGGGGGCATTGCAGGCCGCGGCGAGATACCGCTGGCCGACGAGCGGCGTCTTGAACAGGCCGCCGTGCCCGGTCAGGGTGTCGATGGCGACGTGCTCGGCCGCCAGGATGTCCATGCCGAGCTTGAGCGTCGACATGGTGGCGTACAGCTGCGCGCGGAAGAAGTTGGCCAGCGTGAATTTGGCCTCCGGCGTGCGCGCCGCCAGCGGGCGGCCGGCGTCCATGTGGGTCACGCCCTCGCCGGCCAGGTAGTTGCACACCAGCACGCCGCCGCAGTCGGCATCGCCCTCCAGGCTCTTTTGGTAGAGCTTTGTGTACAGCTCGCCGGTCGAAGGTTTGGCGCCGAACAGCGCGGCCGCCTCGCCCAGCAGGCTGACCCAGGCGTTGGAATCGTTGGTGCAGTTGTTGCAGTGGACCATCGCCACCGGGCGGCCGGTGGGGGTGGTGACGACGTCGATCTCCTCGTGCACATTGGCCAGCGGCTGCTCCAGCACCACCATCGAGAAGATGCTGGTGCCGGCCGATACGTTGCCGGTGCGCGGGGCGACGGCGTTGGTGGCGACCATGCCGGTGCCGGCGTCGCCCTCGGGCGGGGCGAACGGGATGCCCGCCGGCAGCAGGCCGTCAAGCCGGGCGGCGCCCTCGGCGGTCAGGGCCCCGGCGTCTGCCCCGGCCGGCAGCACGGCCGGCAGCAGGTCGGCGAGCTTCCACGGCAGGCCGCGCGGGGCAAGCAGCGCGTCGAACTTGGCCATCATTTCCCGGTCGTAGCCGGTGCCGTCGGCGGCGATGGGGAACATGCCGGAAGCCTCGCCCACGCCCAGCACGTTTTGGCCGGTGAGCATGGTGTGCACATAGCCGGCCAGCGTGGTCAGGTGGGCGATGCGCGGCACATGGTCCTCGCCGTTCAGCACCGCTTGGTAGAGGTGGGCGATGCTCCAGCGCTGCGGGATGTTGAAGCCGAACAGCGCCGTCAGCTCGGCGGCGGCGGGGCCGGTCATCGTGTTCTGCCAGGTGCGGAAGGGCACCAGCAGGTTCCACTCCTCGTCAAAGGCAAGGTAGCCGTGCATCATGGCAGAGACGCCCATGGCGGCGACGCTCTCGCGCCCCGCAACGCCGGCGAGCGCGGTCTTGAGCCCGGCCCAGACCTCTTCGAGCGGGTAGGTCCAGACGCCGTTCTCATAGCGGCTGGCCCAGGTATAGTCGCCGGCGGCGACGGGGCGGTGGGCCCCGTCGATGGCGACGGCCTTGATGCGGGTGGAGCCGAACTCCACGCCCAGGAAAGTTTTTGTCTGCATCTGCGTACCCTCCCCGCCTCAGGCCTTGCCCTTGTGCTTGCGCATGAGCACCACGCTCTGGATGACCAGGAACAGGCAGATCATGGCGGCCACCGTGATGTTGGTCCACCACGCCTCGTCCAGGCCCAGCGAGGAGACGATGTTCTTGATCGTGCCCAGGCTCAACACGCCGAAGAAGGTGCCGGCGATGTTGCCGACGCCGCCGGTCAGCAGCGTGCCGCCGATGATGGAGGAGGCGATGGCGTTCATCTCATACCCGGAGGCGTGGGACGGCGAGCCGGAGCCGACGTGCAGGAAGTAGACGAAGCCGCCGATGCTGGCCAGCGTGCTGCACAGCAGGTGCGCGTAGAATTTGTTGCGCTTGACGTTGATGCCCAGCATATTGGCGCTCTGGTTGTTGCCGCCCACGGCGTAGAAGCTGCGGCCGAGCTTGGTCCAGCGCAGCACCACGAACATGACCACGACCACGATCAAGGCCACGATGACGCCGATCTCGATGTAGGCGGGCACGAAGATGCCCTTGCGGTTGACGGCGCCGAACGGCAGCGTGATGCGGGTGTTCTTGAGCTTTTGGAATTCCTCGTTCGCGACGTTGAACTGGGTGGCGTTGACGATGGTGGTCATGCCCTTGGCAAAGAACATACCGGCCAGCGTGATGATGAAGGGCTGTATCTCGCAGTAGGCGACCAAAAAGCCCTGCACGACGCCGAAGGCCACGCCGATGCCCAGCGCCAGCAGCGCGGCGGTGAACACGCTGCCGCCGTGGTAGTCCAGATGGACGGCGCAGCTCATGCAGACGAGCGCGGTCAGCGTGCCGACCGAGATGTCGATGCCGCCGGTGATCATGACCAGGCTCATGCCGCAGGCCAGGATGATGAGGGCGGCGTTCTGGTTGAGCAGGTTGCAGAAGGTCTGGGGCTTGAGGAACGCGCCCTGCAAAAAGATCATCGCGCAGGCGTACATGGCAAAGAACACGACGATGGTGATGGTGAGCAGCGTGCCGGTATCGGTCATGCTGTTTTTCTTGAGCAGCTTGGTTTTCATCTTACGCCGCCTCCCCTCTGCCTGCGTGCGCAGGCTTGCGCAGCCGGCTCAATTTTTCCTTGACGGCCGGCGAGCTCATGACCACCAGGATGATGACCACGACCGCCTTGTAGGCGGGCAGCGCGCTGGAGTTGACGTTGAACTTGAACAGCGTGGTGGTCAGGAACTGGATGACGTAGGCGCCGAGGATGGAGGCCGCCATGTTGAACTTGCCGCCGCCCAGCCGGTTGCCGCCCAAGGCCACGGCCAGGATGGCGTCCATCTCGATGTCCTTGGCGACGACGGAGTAGTTGATGGTGGAGAAGCGGCTGACCTTGATGTAGCCGGCCACCGCCACGCACAGCCCGAGGATGACGTAGGCCATGAACTTGACCCGCTGCGGGTTGATGCCGTTCAGGCGCGAGGACTGCGCGTTGATGCCGACGGCTTGGGTGTACAGGCCGAGGTTGGTGAACTTGAGCACCAGCGCGATGATGACCATGCAGCCGACGGCGATGAACACCGGCGTGGGCATGGGGCAGCCGGGGATGAAGGTGCCGGCGTAGGCGAAGGTCGGGTCGGTGACGATGGGAAGCTGGTTGTTGTTGATCCAGGCCGCGATGGAGCGCCCGGCCGTGAACAAAATCAGCGTGGCGACCATGGGCTGGATGCCAAGGTAGGCGACCAGCGTGCCGTTGAAGGCGCCGAACAGCATCGACACGACGCAGCAGACGAGGAAAGCCACCCAGATGGGGGCCAGCATCGTCGGCGAGTTGGCGGTGGGCCCGCACAAAATGCGCAGCATGACGCTGCCGGCGATGGCGATGTTGGCGCCGACGCTGATGTCCTGCCCGCCTGAGGCGGCCGTGACGAGCGTCATGCCGATGGCCAAAATCGCCAACTCAGAGGCGTTGTCGAGGATGGTGATGAGATAGCCGGTCAGCACCGGGTAACCGGCGCTGCTGGTGCCCAGCTTGATGGCAAAGAACGAGGGGTCGGCGATCAGGTTGAAGAGCACCAGCGCCAGCAGCGCCGCCAGCGGGATGAAGATCTGCTGGCGCACCAGCCCCTTGAGCTTTTCGCCCAGGGTGGCCTTGGCGGGGGCTTTGGTAGCCGTACTCATTTGCTTTCACCTCCTGCGATGGTGGCCATGATCTTGGTCTGGTTGAGGTCGGCGCCGGTCAGCTCGCCCACGACCTTGCGGTCGCGCATGACGATGAGGCGCGAGCAGGTGTTGAGCATCTCGTCGGTCTCGGAGGAGATGAACGTGACGCTCTTGCCCTCGCCGGCCAGCTGTAAGACCAGCTTTTGGATCTCGGTCTTGGTGCCGACGTCGATGCCGCGGGTCGGCTCGTCCAAAATCAAATAGACGGGATCGGTCAGCAGCCAGCGCGCGACGATGCACTTTTGCTGGTTGCCGCCGGACAGCGAATTGATGGGCGTGTCGGACGAGGCGGTCTTGATTTCAAGCAGCTTGATGTATTTGTCGGCAAATTCCTCGGCCTGCGCGCGGGAGAACGGCTTGAAGAAGCCTTTCATCACCTGCAAGGCAAGGATGATGTTGTCCCGCACCGACAGCTCGCCCACGATACCGTCCAGCTTGCGGTCCTCGGGCAGGTAGCCGATGCCGTTCTTCATGGCGTCCAGCGGCTTGGAGATCTTGACCGTTTTTCCGTTCATCTTGATGGTGCCGCCGCTCACGCGGTCGGCGCCGAAGATGGCGCGCACACACTCGCTGCGCCCGGAGCCCAGAAGTCCGGTAAAGCCGTTGACCTCGCCCTTGCGGATATAAAAGTCAAAGGGCTTGATGCCGGCCGTGCTGGCCAGCTGCTCGGCCTCGAGTACCGGCACCGAATCGGTGTCGACGGCGTGGTCGCTCTCTTCTTTCAGCGAGGAGATGTCGCCCAATTCCTTGCCCAGCATCTTGGAGACGAGCTCGACGCGGGGCATCTCTTCAATGACATACTCGCCGACGAGCTGGCCGTCACGCAAAACGGTGATGCGGTCGCAGATCTCATACACCTGGTCGAGAAAGTGGGTGACGAAGATGATGCCGACGCCGCGCCCTTTTAAGTCTCGCATGAGCTTGAACAGCTTGGCCACCTCGGACTCATCGAGCGAGGAGGTCGGCTCGTCCAAGATCAGCACCTTGCAGTCCATATCCACGGCGCGGGCGATGGCCACCATCTGCTGCACGGCGATGGAGCAGCTCGACAGCTGCTGCCCGGGCTTGGCCGGGATGTCCAGGCTTTCCAGCAGCTTGCCGGCGTCGCGGTTCATCTGCTTCCAGTTGGTCAGGCTGCCCTTGGTGCGGCCGATGTACATATTCTCGGCCACGGTCAGGTTGGGGCAGAGGGTGATCTCCTGGTACACGGTGCTGATGCCGGCGTTCTGGGCGTCCTGCGGGGAACGGATGGAGACCGGCCCCTCGTGGCCGGCCAGAAAGATGTCGCCCTCGTCCTTGGCATAGACGCCGGTCAGGCATTTGATCAGCGTCGATTTGCCGGCGCCGTTCTCGCCCATCAGGGCGTGGACCTCGCCGGCACGCAGCGTGAAGTCGACGCCCTGCAGCGCCTTGACGCCGGGGAAGAATTTGGATATCCCCCGCAGCTCCAATACTGCGCCTTCTTGCATCTTGTTCGCCTCCTGTTGTGAGAATAAAGGCGCGCGGTGCGGTATGCAGATACCGTACCGCGCGCCGGGGTATTACGCTATGGGAACTGTTGGCTCAAGCCATCAGATGCCGTTGGCGTCGATGTCGGCCTGGGTGATGGTCTTGGCGTCGAAGCCGACTTCGTTCATGATGATGGTCTTCTCGGCAGGGGCGTTGCCGGCCTCAAGGCCCTTGATGATGCCGTCGATGGTGTCGGCCTGGAAGGGGTTGCACTGACCGTCATAGTTCCAGTTGCCGGCGAGCAGCTCCTCAAGAGCCCACTTGTTGCAGTCAAAGCCCATGACGATGACATCGCCGTCAACACCGTGGGTGATGTTGGCCTTGTCCAGCGCGGCCACGGCGCCCTGCGCCATGTTGTCGTTCTCGGCATAGACGACGTTGAAGGGGGTGCCGGCGTCGATGACCGACTGCACGATCTGCTGCGCGGTCTCGGCGTTCCAGTCGGCGGTCTGCTGGGTGACGATGTTCCAGTTGGCCTCGGCCTCGACCTTGGTGTCCAGCGCGCCGGTGCGGCCGACCTGGGCGGCGGAGCCCATGGTGCCCTGGATGTGGATGATGTTGTACTCGTCCAGGCCCTGCTCGGTCAGCCAGTTGACGGCGGTCTCGCCCTCTTTGGCCATGTCGGAGACGACGGAGGCGACGTACAGGCTCTCATCCGCATCGACGGTGCGGTCGAACAGGATGACCTGGATGCCGTTGGTCTGGGCGTCCTGCAGCACGCTGTCCCAACCGGTGGTGGCGGCGGCGGAGAGCAGCAGGTAGTCGATGTCGCCCTGGATCATCTGCTGGGCAGCGGCGATCTGCTCGTCGTTGTTCAGGCTGTAGAAGTTCTGGGCCTCGTAGCCGTTGTCCTCACAGAAAACGCGCTCGAAGTCGGCGACGTTGGCGGTGCGGTAGCCGGACTCGTTGGGGTCGTTGTTGATGATGCCGACCTTGATGAGGTCGCCGGCAGCATCGCCGGTGTCAGCGGGGGCAGCGTCGCCGGTATCGGCGGGCTCGGTGGCGGCGGCGTCGCCGTCATCGGCGGGGGCGGTGGTGTCCGCGGTGGCGCCGCAGGCGGCCAAGGCAAAGGTCATGCTCAGCGCCAGGGCCAGGGAAAGCAGTTTCTTCATGTTCTTGCCTCTCTTTCAAATATGTTGCGCAGCGTCCTGCGCACGGTCGGCCCGCTCGGGCGGGCCCATGTAAACAAGTAAACCAAAAAACGGACAAAAAGTCAACACTTTTTTGGATGTTTCCATAAATATGCCGCAGGATAAGCAAAAAATTTTGCCGGCAGAGGCCCTGCCCGCCCGGGCCGGGCAGGGCCTCCTTTCCTTTTTATATAGGGCACACGGACAGCGCAGAGGGCAAAATTTATAAAAACGTTTCCAAATTCTAAAATATAACGATTTTATGTTATTCCCTTATTGTAGATTCTCACAAATGGGAAGTGTTATTTTTATCGAAACTTACAAAATTGACGGGGTTATGACAAATTGTGTTGACATGCCCGGTTTGTGGTGCTAAGATAAATTTGTCGAGGTTGGAAACGTTTCCAACCAAAATTTGCCGCTTGTTCGGCATCCATCACAACAGGAGGAAAATCCATGAAAAAGAAGAACTGGCTCGCCCTGACCCTGGCGGCCGCCATGTCGCTGAGCCTGCTGGCAGGCTGCGGCGCCACCGCGGACACCACCGCCCCCGCCGATGACGCCGGCGCCGCCGCGCCCGCCGATACCGGCGATGCCGCCCCGGCCGACACCGGCGCCGCGGGCAGCGTCTACTACCTCAACTTCAAGCCCGAGGCCGACGCGGCCTGGCAGGAGCTGGCCGCCACCTACACCCAGCAGACCGGCGTTCCCGTCAAGGTCGTGACCGCCGCCTCCGGCACCTACTCCGACACGCTGACCGCCGAGATGGGCAAGAGCGAAGCGCCCACCATCTTCAACATCGGCAACGCCTCCGGCATGACCGACTGGGGCGACTACGCGCTGGACCTGACCGGCACCCCGATCTTTGACGAGCGCGTCAGTGATGACTACGTTCTGTATGACGCCGCCGGCGCCCCCAAGGCTCTTGGCTACTGCTACGAGAGCTTTGGCATCATCGTCAACAAGGCCCTGCTCGAGCAGGCCGGCCATTCGCTGGACGAGATCAAGGACTTCGCCTCGCTCAAGGCCGTTGCCGATGACATCCACGCCAACGCCGCCACCCTCGGCTTTGACGCTTTCTCCATCCCCGGTCTGGATGCCTCCTCCAGCTGGCGCTTCTCCGGCCACCTGGCCAACCTGCCGCTGTACTATGAGTATAAGGACGAGGGCCTGACCGTCGGCTCGCTGCCCGCTGAGATCAAGGGCACCTACCTGGACAACTTCCGCAACGTTTGGGACCTCTACATCACCGACACCGCCGCCGATCCCACCAGCCTTTCCAGCAGCCCGTCCGATGAGAGCAGAGCTGAGTTTGGCCAGGGCGAAGCCGTGTTCTATCAGAACGGCGACTGGGAGTATGCGCAGCTGACCGGTGAATATGGCATGAGCCCCGATGACCTGACCATGATCCCCATCTACTGCGGCGTCTCCGGCGAGGAGAAGGCCGGCCTGTGCTCCGGTACCGAGAACAACTGGGCCGTCAACGCCAAGGCCAGTGAGGAGAACATCCAGGCCTCGCTCGACTTCCTGTACTGGGTCGTGACCTCCGACGAGGGCACCACCATGCTGCGCGACAACTTCAGCGGCATCCCCTTCAAGGGCGCCAAGGAGACCGAGAACGTCTTCGCCATGGCTTCCCGCGACTACGCCGAGGCTGGCAACTACGCGCTGTTCTGGGCCTTCAACGACACCCCCAACGTCGACGCCTGGCGCGCCACCGTAGTCACCGCGCTGACCGCTTACTCCGCCGACCCGTCCGACGCCAACTGGGAGCAGGTCGTCTCCGCTTTCGTCGACGGCTGGGCCATCGAGTACGCCACCGTCAACGGCTGATAACGAGCAGCTGCAACCCATTCCAACAGCAGCGGGGCGGGCGCTCCCAAGCGCCCGCCCTTTCTTGCAAGGCAAGCCGCATAAGGAGGTCCTGTCCCCATGAAAAAGAGACCCAAAAAGGCAAGCGGCGCCAGCATGAACAGCCCGCTTTTGCGCCGGCCCATCCAGCGCTGGGCGCCGCTGTTCATCCTGCCCACCTTCCTGTGCTTTCTCATCGGCTTCGTGTGGCCGTTCGCACAGGGCATCTACCTGTCCTTCTGCAACTTCAACACCCCGCGCGACGCTGTGTGGGTCGGCCTTGGCAACTACGCCAAGGCTTTTAAGGACGCCAGCTTCGTCCACGCCTTCTGGAATACCGCCGAGTTCGCGGTGGTGTCCATCGTGCTGATAAACGTCGTGGCGTTCTTCATCGCCTACGCGCTGACGCAGAAGATGCGCGGGGCCAACCTGTTCCGCACCGTGTTCTTTATGCCGAACCTCATCGGCGGCGTGGTGCTGGGCTACATCTGGTCGATGATCTTTGACGCCATCTTAAAGGGCTACAGCACCTACCTGACCGCCAACGCCACCTACGGCTTCTGGGGGCTGGTCATCCTGGTCGCGTGGCAGCAGATCGGCTACATGATGATCATCTACATCGCCGGGCTGCAGGCCGTGCCGGGCGACATGCTGGAATCCGCCACCATCGACGGCGCCAACGGCTGGCAGACGCTGACGCGGGTCATCATCCCCAACGTGATGCCCTCCATCACCACCTGCACCTTTTTGACGCTGACGAACTCCTTCAAGCTGTTCGACCAGAACATGGCTCTGACCGGCGGCGCGCCGTCCGTCATTTTGAACGGCGCCAAGGTCAACATGACCGAGCTGCTGGCCCTCAACATCTATTCCACCTACAACATCAACAAGAACTGGCACGGCGCCGCGCAGGCCAAGGCCGTGGTGTTCTTTATCCTGGTCGCGGTGCTGGCGCTCACGCAGCTGGCGGCGACCACCAGCCGGGAGGACAACTGACGATGGAACACAAAACGCGCGAGCATTATCGCCTGGGCAGCACGCTGCTGACGGTGTTTTTTGCCATCCTGTGCCTTGTGTGGATCATGCCCATCTTTGAGGTGCTCAACAACTCTTTCAAGGCCAATTCCGCCGTCAACACCGACGCCTTCGCCCTGCCCAACGCCGACAGCTTCGTCGGCTGGGACAACTACGTCAAGGGCATGACCTTCGGCAACTATCCGTTCCTGCATTCGGTCGGGTACAGCCTTGTCATCACCGTCGCCTCGGTGTTCCTGATTTTGCTGTTCACCTCCATGACGGCGTGGTACATCGTGCGCGTCGGCTCCGGCTTCGCCAGGGTGTTCTACTACCTGTGCCTGTTCTCGATGATCGTGCCTTTCCAGATGGTCATGTTTACCTTGACTTTTACCGCCGACCAGCTTAAACTGAATACGCCGTTCACCATCCCGGTCATCTATCTGGGATTTGGCGCCGGCATGGCCATCTTCATGTTCACCGGCTTCATCAAGGGCCTGCCGCTTGAGATCGAGGAGGCTGCCGCCATCGACGGCTGCGGCCCCGTGCGCACCTTCTTCACCGTCGTGCTGCCGATGCTCAAGCCGACGCTCATCTCGGTCGGCATTCTGGAGACGATGTGGGTGTGGAACGACTATCTGTTACCCTATCTGGTGCTGGACCGCACCAAGTACATGACCATCCCCATCCATGTGCAGTACCTCAAGGGCAGCTACGGCTCGGTGGACCTGGGCGCCACGATGGCGGTCATCATGCTGAGCATCATCCCCATCATCATCGTCTACGCCTTCTGCCAGAAGCACATCATCAAGGGCGTGGCGGCCGGCGCCGTCAAGGGCTGACGCCCCTGGCCGTGCCCGCACACAGCTTTTAAAAAGGAGAGGATCGCTTGACCATCAAGGACGTTGCGCAGCGCTCCGGCTACGCGGTGGGCACCGTTTCGCGCGTGCTCAACGGGCAGCCCGGCGTCAGCGCCGAGGCCCGGGCCAGGATCCTCGCCGTGCTGGAGCAGACCGGCTTTCGGCCCAACACCAACGCCCGCCACCTCAAGCAGCGGGGCAGCCGCGAGATCGGCATCGTCGTCAAGGGCGCCGGGAACCTGCTCTTCGCCGGCATCGTGGAAGAGATGCAGAGCCTGCTCAAGGCCGCCGGCATGACGGCGTCGCTGTACTATGTCGACGAATCCTCCGACGAGGTCGGGCTGGCCGCCCAGATCTGCCGGGAGCAGAAGCCCCGCGGCATCCTGTTTTTGGGCGGCAACGGCGAGAACTTCGCCCGCCGCTTTGCCGATATCACCTGCCCCTGTATGCTGGTGACCACCCGCGCCGACGCTTTCGGCTTTGCGAACCTGTCCAGCGTCTGCACCGACGATGTGCTGGGCGCCGCGCAGGCCATGGACCACCTGCTGGACGCCGGCCACCGCACGGTGGGCGTCATCGGCGGCGAGCACGCCGTCGTCGCGCCCGGCAAGGGCTGCAACACCAGCCAGCTGCGCCTGCTGGGCTGCCAGCAGGCCTGCCGGCAGCATGGGGTGCCCTTTGACCCGGACCGGCAGGTGGTGGCCACCCGCTATTCGCTGGCCGGCGGCTACGAGGGCGCCCGCGAGCTGCTGGCCCGCTGCCCCGGCCTGACCGCCATCATCGCCATGTCCGACGTGATGGCCATGGGCGCGCTGCGCGCCATCCATGACGCCGGCCTGCGCGTGCCGCAGGACATCTCGCTCATCGGCTACGACGGCATCGAGCAGGCCGCCTACTGTGTGCCGCGCCTGACCACCATCCGCCAGAACGCCAGCCTGCTGGCCCGGCGCGGGGTGGACATCCTGCTGCGCCAGATGGACAGCGGCGAGGCCGTGCACGAGCTGGTGCCGTTTGAGCTGGTGGAGGGCGAGAGCGTGCGCCGGCTGGACGCCTGACGCCGCCGCCCCCACCCCACCACAACGATAGGACTGATACTTTTGCGTACCAGCGGAATTTTACTGCACCTGACCAGTCTGCCCTCGCCGCACGGCGTCGGCACGATGGGGCAGGCTGCACGGGATTTTGTCGATTTTTTGGCCGCTGCCGGGCAGAGCTGGTGGCAGATCCTGCCCATCGGCCCCACCAGCATGGGGGATTCGCCCTACCAGAGCTTTTCCACCTTTGCCGGCAACGCCTATCTTATCGACCTCGATGACCTGGCCGCCGCCGGGCTGCTGCGGCCGGAGGAATATGCAGGCCTTGCCTGGGGCGCCGACCCCGCGGCCGTCGACTATGCGCTGCTGTACCGGCAGCGTTGGGGCGTGCTGCGCAGGGCGGCGGCGCGTCTGCTGGCCGATAAGGATGCGGCGGCCGATTATGCCGCCTTTGTGGAGGCAAACCGCGCCTGGCTGCCGGACTATGCGCTGTTCATGGCCCTCAAGGACAGCCAGCCCGGCCCCACATGGCAGCAGTGGCCGGAACCGCTGCGCCGGCGCGAGCCGGCGGCGCTGGCCGCCGCCCGCCGGGAGCTGGCGGCGGAGATCGACTTCCAGCAGGCCGTGCAGTACCTGTTTTTTGCGCAGTGGCAGGCGCTCAAAGCCTACGCCAACGCGCACGGCGTGCGCTTTATCGGCGACCTGCCCATCTACATTGCGGCCGACTCGGCCGACGTGTGGCTGCACCCGGAGCAGTTCCAGCTCGACGGGACGCTCACCCCCACCGAGGTGGCCGGCTGCCCGCCGGACGCCTTTGCCGCCGGCGGCCAGCTGTGGGGCAACCCGCTGTTTGACTGGGACACGATGGCCGCGGACGGCTACCGCTGGTGGGTGGAGCGCATCCGCCACCACTGCGCGCTGTTCGACCGGCTGCGCATCGACCATTTCCGCGGCTTTGACAGCTACTACGCCATCCCCTACGGCGACGCCGACGCCCGCGGCGGGCGCTGGCGGCAGGGGCCGGGCATCGCGCTGTTCCGCGCCGTCGAGGCCGCGCTGGGCCCCTTGGACATCATCGCCGAGGACCTCGGCTATCTGACCGACTCGGTGCGGGCGCTGCTGCGGGAATCGGGTTTCCCCGGCATCAAGGTGCTGGAATTTGGCTTTGACAGCCGCGAGGCCGGCAACTACCTGCCCCACACCTACCCGCCGCACAGCGTCGCCTATGTGGGCACGCACGACAACGAGACCGCGCTGGGCTGGCTGACCACCGCCAACCCCGCCGACCGCGACATGGCCATCGACTACCTGAAGCTGACCGCCGCCGAGGGCTACCACTGGGGCCTGATGCGCGGCGTGTGGTCCAGCGCCGCCGACCTGGCCGTCGTGCAGGCGCAGGACCTGCTGGGCCTTGGGTGCGAGGCGCGCATGAACACCCCCTCGACGGTGGGCAAAAACTGGCGCTGGCGCGCCCTGCCGGGGGTCTTTGACCCGGCGCTGGCCGCCCGCCTGCGGCACGAGACCGCCCTCTACGGCCGCCTGCCCGAATAAGATTGCACAGGAAGCCCGGCCGCGGAGCATTCGCTCCGCGGCCGGGCCTTTCGTTTGCTTTATTCCGCCGTCAGCCAGTTGAGATAGGCGAGCACCGTGTCCCCGCGCGGCGTGTTGCCGATGACACCGAGGTAGACATCGCCGGAAAACCCCGCCCCGGCGAATTTGGCAAAGCCGGCGGCGTCGAGGCCGTTGACCGATTCTTCGGTCTCGGCGATGTATTCCTCGGCCTCGCCCAGATCGACCTCGATGGAATTGTCCTCCAGGATCACCGTGTTCTCGCACAGGTCAGGCGCCAGCCGCGCGGCCAGCGCCGGATCCTGCCCGAGCAGGCCGGGCAGCGCCAGCAGGTAACCCTGGTGCGAGAGCACGTCGTAGGCCTCGCGGTTCATCAGCACCACATCCAGCTCCTGCGCCGTGACCGCGGCCATCACCTTGAGGCGGGAGGCGTAAGCGTACTCATGGTCAGCGTCGCTGGCCTCCTGCGCGAGGTAGAGGTCCGGGTAGAGCGTGACCTCGGCGCGCTGCGGGTCCTGCCCCTGCGCGGTGACGAAGCCGGCATCCAGCGCTGTGCGCAGGTCGTCGCCCAGCGCCACGTTGGCGGCGCCCAGGTAGAGCAGCGGCTGCTTTTGGGTCAGCACATGGTGGGCATAGCTGACGGCGGCCGCCAGCAGCAGCGCCGCGACCAGCACCGGCCACTTGTAGTAGCCCCAGAGATAGCGCAGCCGCTGCGGCCAGGTCATCCTTTGCCAGGCAGCCTGCAGGTCGGCGCGCTCGGCGGCGTTCAGGCTCATGCCTCGTCCTCCGGGGCGTCGGGGTCATAGGAGCATGCATCGATGACCTTGTACATAAAATGGGAACAGACCATCACGCACAGTCCTTCGCCCAGCAGGATCAGCGGCGTGTACACCCGCACGACGGCGAAGAACATCGCGAAATGCACGCCGAACGCCAGGATGGTGGAAAACAGGTAGTGCGTGCCGATGAGGAAAGCGTTCTTGAGCATCGCCCAGTTGGTGTTCTCGACGCTCGCCACCAGCGGGAACACATAGGTGAGGACGATGACATAGATCACGCACGCCGCCACGACCAGCGCCAGTCCCAGCGTGACGAGGATGGCCAGCGCCCCGTGCAGCGCGCGGAACAGGTGCCACAGCACCCAGATATCGGCCCCCAGCAGCACGCCGAGCGGCAGCAGGATGAGCCACAGCACCGTCGCCTGCTTGAAGTTCTGTTTGAAAGAACGGAAGAACATGGCTGTGACCGAGGTCTCCTCACCGTGGGCGCATTTGAGGCAGACGTACCACAGCGCGGTGGTGGCGGCGCCGGCCGTGAACACCGGCAGGCAGCAGACCAGCCACAAAACGTTCAGCCAGCAGCTGTAACAGAGCTTCAGCAGCAGCTGGCCGAACTTACTGTCATAGGAAAGGAATTTCATGCGTGCGGCGCCTCCCGGCGTTGTGGATCAGGGGTTGGTGGAATCGCGGTAAATCAGCTCGGTCTCGGTGTGGATGGTGCGGTAGTCGAGGTCCGGCTCCTTGATGCGGGTCATCAGCAGCTGCACGGCCGAGAAGGCCATCGCCTGGCTGTGGATGTGGATGGTGGTCAGCCCCGGCGTGACCATGCGCGAGACCGGCGCGTCGTCAAAGCCGGCGAGCATGACGTCCCGCGGGACCTCCTTGCCCAGCGTCCCCAGCGTGCGCTGGATGTCCAGCGCGATAAAATCGTTGGCGCACAGGTAGACCTCGGCCAGCTTGTCCTGCCGGACCAGCGTGGCCAGGCGCCCGGCGTTGATGTGGGCGTGGTTGCTGGGCAGGCACCAGTCCTCGTCGACGGGGGCGCCGGCCAGCAGCATAGCGGTGCGGTAGGCGGTGTAGCGCTCAAAGAAAGACTGGCAGTGCATCGGGTCACCCACAAAGCCGATGCGCCGCACCCCGCGGGCCAGCAGGTCGTTGACCAGCCGCGTGATGTTGGTGGTGTTGTCCATATACAGCTGGTCGGCGGGCAGGCTGGTGCCGTCGCGCTTGTTGGGCCCGTCGACGAACAGCACCGGCAGACCCAGGCCGCACAGCATCTCGTCATAGGCGTAGTTGAACATCTCGATGCAGAGGACGGCGGCGGCTTCTTCTTTAATAAAGGTGGCGGGCAGCATACGGGCGCTGAGGTCCGCCGGGCTGACGAAATGCAGCTTGAGCGTGTAGCCCAGGCGCTGCAGCTCCTGCTCCAGCCCGTCCACCATCAGCGAGGCAAAGTGGTTGGACTGGGTGAAAAAGCTCGCCGTGAACAGCGCCACCTCGGTGCGGCCCGCCGGAACGGACAGCGTGGGGTCGTTGGCGGCCGCCTCGGCCAGGATGGACACATACGAGAACTGCTTGTAGCCCATCTCGACCGCTTTTTTCAAAATTTTGTCCCGCGTCGCATCCGCAAGACCACCGGAGTTGTTGATCGCTTTGGATACTGTGTTGCGCGAGATGCCCAGAGCATCCGCGATATCCTGGATCGTGACCCGTTTCATGCCTTCCTCCTGTTTTGGTGCTTCCTTATTAGTATGGTACCATGCAGGGGTGCGAATGTCAAACGGTGCCGGCGCGGAGGGTACAAATGCTTCATTTTTCATGGTATTCTCATTGTATCACGCTTTTTTGGGAATGTAAAGTGCAAATGCACAATTTTTTTGTGCATTTGCAAAAAATAGTGTTGACATTTGCCCACGCTTGCGCTAGTATAGAGGCGTGAAGTCGTCACCTGCGTGTGCAAATGCACAAACCGGGAAGCAGATGTACCGAGGTGACGCAGAAAATTTTGAAGGAGGAATACTATGAGCAAACCTGCCGCAGCTGCCGCCAAGCCCAAAAACCTGAACGGCAAGCTGCACAACACGCTGGTCTACATGAAGCAGCACTGGCAGCTGTATCTGATTTTTATGATGCCCGCGCTGCTGCTGACCCTCATCTTCCGCTACATCCCGATGGGCGGCGTTCTCATCGCCTTTGAGAACTACAACCCTTTCCGCGGTGTTTTTGCCAGTGAGTGGGTCGGCTTCAAGCATTTCCAGCGTTTCCTGTCCAGCCCCGACTTTATGCGGTACCTGGCCAACACGCTCAAGCTGAGCATCTTCGGCCTGCTGTGGGGTTTCCCGGCCCCCATCCTGCTGGCCTTCCTGCTCAACCGCATCACCAGCTCCAAGATCAAGCAGAAGATCCAGCTGGTGCTCTACATGCCGAACTTCATTTCGGTCATCGTCCTCTGCGGTATCGTCCGTATCATCCTCTCGCCCACCGGCATGATCAACATGCTGCTCGGCACCAACTGGAACCTGATGACGATGCCCTCCGCCTTCCGCACCATCTACATCGCGTCCGGCATCTGGCAGGGCGCCGGCTGGTCGAGCATCATCTACACGGCCGCGCTGTCCAACGCCAGCAAGGACCTAAAGGAAGCCGCGGTCATCGACGGCGCCAACATCATCCAGCAGATCAAGGCTGTTGAGTGGCCCGCCATCAAGGACACCGTCATGATCCAGTTCATCATGAGCGTCGGCAACATCATGTCCGTCGGCTTTGAAAAGGCCTACGCTCTGCAGACCGACCTGAACATGGAGGCTTCCGAGATCATCTCGACCTATGTGTACAAGAAAGGTCTTATCGACGGCGACTACGGCTTCTCGACGGCCGTCGGCCTGTTCAACACCGTCATCAACGTTATCCTTCTGGTCTCCATGAACGCTTTGGCGAAGAAGATCAACGAAGGCAAGGGCATCTACTAAGGAAGGAGGCAAACTTACATGGAAGCTACTGTTGAAGCCCCGCGCAAGAAAAAGAGCGAGTTTGCCAAGCAGCCCACCGAGGACAAGATCCTCCTGATCATCTGCTTTGCCATCCTGGGCCTGTTCATCGTCGCCATCATCCTGCCGATGGTGTACATCATCTTGGCATCCTTCGTGGATCCCATCACTCTGCAGAACCAGGGCCTGACCTTCGATTTCAGCAAATGGACGCTGACCGCGTACCAGCGCGTCATGGGCAACGCCCAGATCTGGATCGGCTTTAAAAACGCCCTGATCTACTCCGTTGCCTCCACCGCGCTGTCCATCGTCATCACGCTGCTGGCTGCCTACCCGATGTCCCGCCCCGATTTCAAGGGCAAAGGCATCTACAACGTCATCTTCATGATCACGATGTTCTTCGGCGGCGGCCTGATCCCGACCTACTTGCTGATCAGCGACCTGCATATGCTGGACACCATCTGGGCCCTCATCGTGCCCCCGGCCTTCAGCGTGTGGAACATGATCGTGGCCCGCACCTACTACCAGGGCATCCCGCGCGACCTCGAGGAGGCTGCCTCCATCGACGGCGCCACCGAGATGGTCTACTTCTTCCGCATCCTGATCCCGGTCTGCACCCCCATCATCGCCACCATCGCGATGTGGTGCTTCGTCGGTATGTGGAACAGCTACTTTGACGCCATGATCTACTTCAAGGACGCCAACAAGTTCCCGCTGCAGCTGGTCCTGCGCGCCATCCTGATCCAGAGCCAGCCCGAGTCCGGCATGATCGCGGATATGCAGTCCGCCGCCGAGCGCGCCCGCCTGGCCGAGCTGCTGAAGTATTCCACCATCATCATCTCCAGCGTGCCGCTGCTGATCATGTATCCCTTCTTCCAGAAGTACTTTGACAGCGGCATCATGGCCGGCGCCGTGAAAGGCTAAAAATGCGACCGCCGCCTGCGGCGGAAACAGGGAGCATTTTTAGGCGCAGCGGTCGCAGAGCGCGAGGGTCGTAAGAGCCCGAAGCGCGATGCGGGCACCGCAAGAGGGCTCACCTCACCTTGCCTGCACGATGTGGGCGCTACAAATTTCCGTTCTTTATGCGCGCGGGCCGCGCGGCCCGCGCGCCGGTAAAAACCAATCACCAAAAAAGGAGTATCTCTATGCGTAAACTGCACAAGCTGTTGGCCATGGGCCTGTCCCTGGCCATGGCCGCCACCATGCTGACCGCCTGCGGCGGCTCCGGCTCGCTGAGCGGCGGCGGCGAGTTCCAGGAAGTGGACCCCGCCACCCTGCAATTCCCCCTGGCCGAGACGGCGACCATCAAGGGTCTGACCACCTTTGACGCCGGCTCCGAGTCCGAGCCCAACAACCGCACCATCTTCAAGCGCCTTGAGGAGAAGACCAACGTCCATGTTGAGTGGACCGCCATCCAGGGCGACCAGTGGGGCGATAAGAAAGTTCTGGAGATGGCCAACGCCAGCACCCTGCCTGAGTTCCTGTTCAACGCCGGCTTCTCTGATGCCGACCTGCTCAAGTACAGCGCCCAGGGCGCCATCATCCCGCTCGAGCAGTACATCGACGCCTATATGCCCAACCTGAAGGCCGTGTTCGACAAATACCCCGAGTACCGCGCGCTGACCACCGCGCCCGACGGCCACATCTACAGCCTGCCCTGGATCGAGCAGCTCGGCAGCGGCACCACCGCCATCCAGCTGCTGGGCGACATGCCCTTCATCAACAAGGATTGGCTGGACTTCCTCGGTCTGGAAGTCCCCACCACCGTCGAGGACTTTGAGGCCTGCGTCATCGCTTTCCGCGACCATGCCAAGGAGCTGCAGGACGAGTTCGACATCGACGGCGACATCATCCCCATCGCCTGCATCATCGGCAGCGGCAACGAGGACCCCTACCGCCTCATCAACAGCTTCGGCGAGGGCTACGGCGACCCCGACAAGGGCCTGCACCTGGCCGTGAGCGACGAAGGCAAGATCATCTGCACCGCCACGACCGAGGGCTTCAAGGAAGGCACCCAGTGGCTGCACCACCTGTATGAGGAAGGTCTCATCGACCCCGAAGCCTTCAACCAGGAATGGGCCACCTATATGTCCAAGGGCAAGAGCGGCCGCGACGGCGTCTGCTTCAGCTGGAACTATCAGGACGTTGCTACCATGACCGGCTTCGTGCCGCTGCCCCCGCTGGAGAAGGACGGCAAGGTCAACCTGACCCCCGCCACCGCCTCCGACATTTCCGGCTATGACCGCGGCCGCTGCGTGATCACCGGCAACGCCAAGAACCCCGCCCTGATCTGCGCCTGGCTCGACCAGATGTACGATCCGATCCAGAGCCCGCAGAACAACTGGGGCACCTACGGCGAAGGCGACGACTTTGATATCTTCAAGGGTCTTGAGGACAACGGCCAGGGCGGCGAGATGCTCGTCCACAACCCGCTGGAGGACATCCCCTCCCCCGTCGAGGTCCGTCAGGCCGAGATGGTCGGCGGCCCGCTCGCCATCCTCAACGAGTACTATGACGTCTACGTCACCGTGCCGCCGGATGCCCGTGAGCGCCTTGAGTGGATCGCGGACGTTTATGCGCCCTGCGTGCACACCAAGTACGTCCTGCCCCGTATGTTCATGACCGACGAGGACAACACCGAGGTCTCCAACCTGCTGGCCGATATCGGCACCTACGTCAACACCACCAAGGCCCAGTGGATCCAGAACGGCTTCACCGATGCCGACTGGGACGCTTATGTCGCCAAGCTGGACGATTACGGCCTGCAGAAGCTGATCGAGATCTACCAGCGCAACTACGACGCCTACCTGGCCAACCAATAAGCTGACAGCACCGCGAGTTCGCCTTTTTTCTCCTTCAATGAAGTCCCCGCCCCCACAGCATTTGCCCCGGGGGCGGGGATTTCTCAAAAGGGTGCTGGCAGCGCCGTTCCGTACAGAAAAAAGTAAGAATTTTCTATATACTTTCTTTGCGCCATCCCTTATAATAGGCTTGTCCAAAAACCGGCCTGTTTGACCAAGTTGGGAGTTCCCTATGAACAGCAACATCCTGATCGAGGCGCGCCGCCATGAGGAGATCATGGACCAGATGCTCGCCGACGAACCCCGCCCCGCGTTCCACCTGCCCGCCCGCGTGGGCTGGATGAACGACCCCAACGGCTTCAGCTACTACAAGGGGCAATACCATCTTTTCTACCAGTACAACCCCTACCGCGCCCAGTGGGGCCCGATGCACTGGGCCCACGCCGTCAGCGACGATCTGCTGCACTGGCACTGCCTGCCGGCGGCCCTGGCGCCCGATACCCTCATCGACCGCGACGGCTGCTTCTCCGGCTCCGCCGTCGAGCTGCCGGACGGCCGCCAGCTGCTGATGTACACCGGCGTCGTCAACGAGCGCCAGCCCGACAACACCAACGTCGAGTACCAGACCCAGTGCGTGGCCATCGGCGACGGCATCAACTACGAGAAATACGAGCACAACCCCGTCATCTCCGCCGCCGATTTGCCGGAGGGCGCCAGCGTACACGATTTCCGTGACCCGAAAATTTGGCGCGAGCCCGACGGCACCTACCGTGTCGTCATCGGCAGCCGCCCGGCCGACGGCAGCGGGCAGATCTTACTGTATTCCAGCCCCGATGCGTTCCACTGGAAGTTCGAGAGCATCCTGGCCAAGAACCGCAACCGCTACGGCCTGATGTGGGAGTGCCCGGACTTTTTCGAGCTGGACGGCAAGCACGTTCTGCTCACAAGCCCGCAGGATATGCTGCCCGAGGGCTTTGAATACCACAACGGCAACGGCACACTGTGCATCATCGGCCACTATGACGAAAAGACCAAGACGCTGGTCGAGGATGCCAACCAGTCGGTCGATTACGGCATCGACTTCTACGCCATGCAGACGCTGCTGGCCCCCGACGGGCGGCGCATCATGATCGCCTGGATGCAGAACTGGGATTCCCTGGCCATCGCTGCGCGCCATACGCCGTGGTTCGGCGAGATGACGCTGCCGCGCGAAATTCATATTAAGAATAACCGGCTCTACCAGTGGCCCATCCGCGAGCTCGAGACCCTGCGCCGCAACAAGGTCGAGTACCATGACGTCGATTTCACCGGCGATTTGACCCTGCCCGGCGTGCGCGGCGTCAAGGCCGACATCACAGTGGCCCTGCGCCCCGGCGACGCCGAAAATATCTACAAGAAATTCGCCGTCCGCTTCCGCCAGAAGGGCGCGCAGCACACGGCCATCAGCTTCCGGCCGTATGAGGGCATTTTGAAGATAGACCGCAAGTTCTCGGGCACGCGCCGGGCGATCTTGCACCAGCGGCGCTGCCTCGTGCCGAACAGCGGCAACGGCGAGATAACTTTCCGCATGATTTTGGACCAGTTCAGCGTCGAGGTGTTCGTCAATGACGGCACCCAGACCCTGACCGCCACCATGTACATCGACTCTGACGCCGACGGCATCAGCTTCTTCGCCGACGGCCAGGTCAGAATGGACATTGAAAAGTATGATTTGGAGGTGTGACCGATATGGCACAGCCTTTTGATGTCGTCGCCCTCGGCGAGCTTTTGATCGACTTTACCCGCAACGGGGACAGCGCGCAGGGCAACCCGATCCTGGAGGCCTGCCCCGGCGGCGCGCCCTGCAACGTGCTGGCCATGCTGCAAAAGTGCGGCAAACGAACCGCCTTTGTGGGCAAGGTGGGGCAGGACCTGTTCGGCCGCCAGCTGCGCAAGGCGGTAAAAGAAGTGGGCATTGCTGATGACTACCTCATCAGCGACCCCGCCGCGCACACGACGCTCGCCTTTGTCGAGACGCTGCCGGGCGGCGACCGCGATTTCAGCTTCTACCGCGACCCCGGCGCCGATATGCTGCTGCGCGCCGACGAGCTGCCGGAGGAGGCTATCAAAACCGCCAAGATCTTCCACTTCGGTACACTGTCGATGACGCACGCGGACATCCGCGCCACGACCAAGCGCGCCGTAGCGCTGGCGAAGGCGGGCGGGGCGCTCGTCTCGTTCGACCCCAACCTGCGCCCGCCGCTGTGGGACAGCATGGAGAATGCAAAAGAACAAATCAGATGGGGCCTCTCCCAGTGCGATATCCTGAAAATCGCCGACAACGAGCTGGAGTTCATGACCGGGCAGACGGATTTCGACACCGGCGCGGCGATGCTGCGCGCCAAATACCCGAACATCACGGTGTTCAACGTCACGGCCGGGCCGGACGGCAGCCACAGCTACTACCAGGACAAGCATGTCTTCGTGCCGGGCTACCACCTCGGCGGCACCATCGAGACGACGGGCGCGGGGGACACCTTCTGCGCCAGCGTGCTCAACTTTGTGCTCGAGCATGGGCTGAAAGACTTGAGCGAGGCCGACCTGACCGCGATGCTGAAATTCGCCAACGCGGCAGCCTACATCGTCACCACCAGGAAAGGCGCGCTGCGCGCCATGCCGGAGCGCGCGCAGGTCGAGGCCATCTGCAACGGCTGAGCCCCATCCCCGGACCCGTATCCCCCCTGCGGCAGTTCCCGCGCAGAAAATACGCAAGGAAATGAGGAAACCGATGAAAAACAATATGCGAAACCTGGCCGCCGGTCTGGCCCTGGTGCTGACCGCCGCCGTGTCCGCCGCGGTGGGCGGGCAGGTCGGCCTGCGCATCGCGCAAAAGGACGCCCAGCAGGCGGCCGTCGTTCCGGCCGCCGGGACCTCGGCCCCGGCGCCAAAGCCGGAGGCCGCCCCCGTCGACGCCAACGTGACCGCCGGCGAGGACGGCAAGGTCACGGCCACCGGCGCCGGACAGGGCATCGACGGCAACGTGGTCGTGCAGGTCACGGCCGACGCAACCACCCTGTACGAGGTCACCGTGACCGAGCACAACGAGACCGAGGGCATCGGCACCGTGGCCGTGGAGCAGATCCCGCCCGCCATGGTGGCCGCCAACAGCATCCTCGTCGACGCCGTGGCCGGCGCCACCGTCACCAGCGACGCCATCCGCGACGGCGTGCGCGCGGCGCTCTCCGCCGCCGGGCTGGACGTGAGCGTGTTTGAGAAGGAGGTCGCGGCCGCCGCGGCCGGCGAGCGCACCCCCGAGACGCTGGACTGTGACGTCGTCATCGTCGGTGCCGGCGGCGCCGGCCTGACCGCCGCCGTGCAGGCCACCCAGAACGGCGCCAAGGTGCTGGTGCTCGAAAAGATGCCGATGGTCGGCGGCAACAGCCTCAAGGCCACCGGCGGCATGAACGCGGCCGGCACCCGCTACCAGGAGGCGCTGGGCATCACCGACAGCGGCGTGCAGGAGTTCATCGACGACACGATGAACGGCGGCCACCAGCTCAACGACATCGCCCTCGTCACCAAGATGGCCGAGGAGAGCTCCGCCGCCGTCGACTGGCTGGCCGAGAACGGCGCCGAGCTGCCCAAGGTGGCGGCCACCGGCGGCACCGTGCACAAGTACCTGCACGAGCCCGAGGACGGCAGCGCCGTCGGCAGCTTCCTCGTCGCCAAGCTCAACGAGGTCTGCCAGAATAAGGGCATCGAGATCATGCTCAACACCGAGGCCACCGAGCTCATCATGGACGGCGACACCGCCGTCGGCGTGATGGCCCACGACAAGGAGCACGATTACACCATCAACGCCAAGGCGGTCATCCTCGCCACCGGCGGCTTCGGCGCCAACTTTGACATGATGACCAGCTACAATCCCTCGCTGGCCGGGGCCGTGACCACCAACCACGCCGGCGCCACCGGCGACGGCATCCTCATGGCCGAGGCCGTCGGCGCCGACACCGTCGACATGGAGCAGATCCAGCTGCACCCGACCGTCTACCAGGAGACGGGGCTGCTGGTCTCCGAGAGCGTGCGCAGCATGGGCGGCATCCTCGTCAACGCCGAGGGCAAGCGCTTCACCAACGATATGTCCACCCGCGACGCCGTCTCCAACGCCGAGCTGGAGCAGCCCGGCTCCTACGCCTACATCATCTTTGACCAGCG
>CANRLV010000023.1 GCA_947631565.1 uncultured Gemmiger sp.
CGTTGATACCGTTGGACCGTTGCGACCGTTTTTCTAAAAAAATCAGCCCTTTTTGAAGAATTGTTTACCTTTTTTGTGTACCTTTTGAATTTTCAAGCCCCGGACATAAAGAAATTGCGCGTCATATCGGACGATACAACGCGCAAAATCTTTGGTCGAAGTGGCGGGGCTCGAACCCACGGCCTCTTGGTCCCGAACCAAGCGCGCTACCAACTGCGCTACACCTCGATAAAAACGCCGCAGCGGCGGGGCTGCTGCGGACATTTTTGGTTGGGGATGAGAGGATCGAACTCCCACGGGCGGAGTCAGAGTCCGCTGCACTACCATTATGCGAATCCCCAGCGCTTTGGGCTTTTGCCCTCAACAAGTTAGTATTATAACCGCTCCGCGGGGGTTTGTCAATAGGTTTCGCCGCTTTTGCAGTGCGTTTTTGCGGTTCGTTTTTTGCCGTGCTGCGCACGGCGTGACCTGCCGTACTTTTGCCGCGCCGCGGGCCATACGCCGGCCAGCACGGCCCGCCATACTTTTGCGGTCGGGGCGCCGGCCGGGATACTGCGCCCGGCGGCGCAAAATGCCTGCCCGGACCCGCCGGGGCAGGGGAGAACCGCCTTACCGCCCGGCGCGGCGCTGGTCGACGCCGAAAAAGCGGAACTCCTTGCAGTTGCCCAGAATGCGGCTGGCGACCTTTTCGGTATAGCGCGCCTCGAACACGGCCGGATCGGTGATGTTGGAGGTGTAGATGGTCGGGCGGCGGCACAGCATACGGGTGTTGATCAGCTCGTACAGCATACTCACGGTCAGGGCGTTGACGTACTCGGTGCCCAGGTCGTCCAAAATCAGCAGCTCGGCTTCGGTGCAGGCGTGGTACCATTCCTGCCCGCTGTCAAAGTCAAAATGCTCCTGCCCCAGCTGCGCCACCAGCGCGGCAGCGCTCGCGTACAGCACGTCATGGCCGTGCGCCAGCACCGTGTCGGCGATGGCCAGCGCCAGGTGCGTTTTGCCCAGCCCCGCCGTGCCGGTGAACATCAGGCTCGGGCTTTCGGGGGTGAACCTGTCTGCGTACTGCCGGCAGTATTGGAGCACCTTGCCCATGTATTCCCGCATCGAGACGCCCAGATCAGGGTCGACGGCGGTGGGGTAGCGGTCCGGCTCGAACGTGTCGAAGCTGCACAGCGCCAGCGGCGAGGACTGGTTGATGTCCTCGCGCCGCAGGCGGCGCACCAGCTCCTGCACACAGTGGCAGGGCACGCCGTTCAGCGTGCCGGTATCCTGGCAGTCCGGGCAGGTGTAGACGGGGGCAAACGCGGCGTCGGCATCCCCGTAACCGGCCTGCTTGCGGGCGGCAGCCAGCGCCTGCTGCGCGGCCTCCAGCGCCGCGCGCGCCTCGGCCTGCCTGGCCTGCGGCTGCGCCTGCGCGGCGGCCATCGCCAGCGCCAGACCGGCCTTGCGCACCGCGTCCTCGGCGGCGGCCAGCTCCGGGTGCAGGGCAAAGGCCGTCTCGCGCGCCGCCTGCGCCTGCGTCACGGCGCGCTGGCGCCGCGCCGCCACCCGACGCTGTGCTTGACGGAAGAGTTCATCCCTTGTACGCATCGTTCATTCCTTCCAATGCCTCGTCCAAAATGGCGTTCCAGCTGCGGGCCGGCGCCGGCGCTTGCGTCTGGTCGGGCAGGGCGGCCGGCAGTACCCCCGGTCCCGCCGCCGCGGCGCGGTTTTTGGGCGGGCGCCGCGTGACCAAAATGTTGCTGCCGGTCAGCTGGCCCTTGCCGCGCACAGCCGCGACGGTGGTCAGGCCCTGCGCGTACCAGCTGCGCAGGATGCCGTTGACATAGCGCACGGTGCGGCTGGCCTCGGCGTGGAGCAGCGCTTCCTCGACCATATCGGCGTCAAAGTGCCATTCCTCGCGCCATTTGGCGATGGCCGTGCGCTCCCAGCGGGTCAGGTCGTTCGCCGTGATGCCGAACAGCGCCGCCACCTGCGCACACCAGCGCTCCCGCGCGCGCTTTTGGGCCAGGTACCGTTCGGCCTCCTCGCCGGTTTCGACGCCGGCGGCCTGCCAGCACTCCAGCTCGCGCCCGACCGCAGCCACCGTGTGCTGGCCCTGCGCGGCCACCTCGGCACAGCACAGCAGCAGCACGTCCGGCGGCCAGCCGTCGTTGAGATAATACCCCACCAGCCGCTGCAGGCCGCTGCGGCTCAAAGCCTGGCCCAAATGGGCTTCGGCCTCGGTGCACAGGACCGCGACGTTGGGGTCGTTCAGGGTGCTCAGGTCGATCTGTTCGGCAGGGACGGCGGCGGAGGCGGGCTCGGGCTGCGGCAGCGCGCGCTCCTTGACCAGCAGCCCCGCCCCGGCCCAGTATTGCAGGGCGCGCTTGGCGGCCTCGATGCTTTTGAGCCCCAGCGCCTTGGCCAGGGCCTTGGGGTCGGTCTCGCCCGATTGCAGGATATACAGTGCCACGCGCACGGCATCGCCGTCGGCGCGGGTCAGATGTGCCATCACCAGCTGCGGCACCGCCGTGGTGTCGCCGTGCTGCTCGGCCAGGCGGTAGGCCATCGCGACCGCCCCCTTTCTTTACTTTCTTTACAAAGTATACCCCATTATACCATGCGGGCCGGCGGCTGTAAAGCGCGCCGCGACGGTGGGCGGCGGCAAAAAACGCCCAAAAATGCGGCTGTGGCCCGGCCAAAATCGCCAAAAACAACTGGTACGATTTGGCAAACATTTATCTTGCAGGCCCCTGCAAAAGGGCGTAAAATAAATAAGTTGAAACAACCCCGCACAGGAGGAGCAAACTATGGCCATCCAGCTTTTGAAGATGCCCACCAAGCACGACAACCTGTATCTGAACGTGGCCATCGGCCACTTTGCCACCAGCCACAGCCATATCAACTATTATATCGACGTCACCGTGCCCAAAACGCGCCTGTCGGAGGCGCGCGCCGTCTCGCACGAGCTGGCCCGGGCATACAAGGCGACCACGATGGTGGACACCGTGCTCTGCCTGGACGGTACCGAGGTCATCGGCGCCTGCCTGGCCAGCGAGCTGACCAAGGAAGGCTTTATGAACATCAACTCCAGCCAGGAGATCTACGTCGTCACGCCGGAGCACACGGCCGGCAGCCAGCTGCTGTTCCGCGAGAACCTGGCCCCCATGATCACCGGCAAGCATGTGCTGATTTTGGCGGCCTCGGTGACCACCGGCTTCACGATGAAATCCGCCATCGAGGCCGTGACCTACTACGGCGGGCAGGCGGTCGGCCTGATGGCACTGTTCGCCACCGTGCAGGAGTGCGAGGGCCTGCCCATCACGGCGCTGTTCGACCCGTCCGACCTGCCGGATTATCGCTCCTATGACGCGCACAGCTGCCCGTGGTGCCGGCGCGGTATGCGCATCGAGGCGCTGGTCAACAGCTACGGGTATTCGAGCCTGTAGAACCACATACGACAGCAAAGCCGGGCGGCCCTGCCCTTGCGGGGCCGCCCGGCTCTTGACAAGCCCCGCGCGCGGCGGCTATAATACAAGCAGACCTGTGCAGGCATCGTACATCGGCTAGTATAACAGCCTTCCAAGCTGTGGAGGTGGGTTCGACTCCCATTGCCTGCTCCAGAACCGGCGCCAGATCGCAAGAAATGGCGCCGTATTTGTTATCCTGCGTTTTGGAAAGGAGCCCGATATGCCTGATATCAAAGAAGAACTCCTGCGCCCCAGGACCGTTGCCTGCCTGCTGCTCGCCGTGCTGGCGCTCGTCTCGGCGCTGTGGCTGGCGGACGTGTGCTCCTCGCCCGAGACCTACCAAAAGTCCATCGCCGCGCTGGACGAGAAAAAGACCACGGTCATGGAGCTGACCGCGGCCACAGCCGTCGCCTCGGTGGCCATCTCGGCCGTGCCGGGGGACGCCACCACCCCCATCGCCGACCAGGTGGCGGAGCTGGGCTCCTACCTGCTCATCGTGACCGGCGTGCTCATGCTGGAAAAGTTTTTGCTGACCACCCTGGGCCTTGCAGCCTTCGGGGTGCTCATCCCGGCCGCCTGCCTGTTTGGCATCCTCCATCTGCTGGTGCCCAGGGCGCTGTTCAAGAGCCTGGCGCTGCGGCTGGGCGCGCTGGGGCTGGTGCTGTTCGCGGTCATCCCGGCCAGCGTGCGCGTGAGCGAACTGTTCGAGGAGACGTTCGAGCTGCAAAAGACCGTGCGCGCCGCCGCACAGGCGGCCGACGCGCTGGAGGGGGAGGGCGACCCCGACGCAGAGGATGCCGACAAGACCGCCCCCGGCAGCCTGGGGGACTGGTTCGCGGACTTGGGCGAGCAGATCACGGGCGGCGTCTCCGCAGCGGTGGACAAGGCCGAGGCGGCGCTGAGCAATTTCATCGACGCCGTGGCCGTGCTGCTCATCTCCAACTGCGTCATCCCGGTGCTGGTGCTGCTGATGATGCTGTGGCTGCTCAAGCTGCTGGTCGCGCTGCCCGTGGGCGGCGGCCCCGCAAAGCCGCCGGCCCTGCCGGCACATAAGGCTGCCCTCGAGAAAGAGCAGCAAATTTAACAGGGAGGGAACCGCAATGCCCATCGAACAGGTGCTTTGGTCGCTGGATGACCACACCCCGCTGCAGGACAGCACCTTGGCCAGCGAAGCCGAGCTGGAGGATGCACTGGAGGCCAATATTGCGCTGCTGGACCCGGACTGGATGGTCATTGGGCGGCAGACGAGGACGCCGGATGGGAAATACATGGACCTGTTCTGCCTTGACCACGGCGCCAAGCGCATCGTTGTGGAGCTGAAAAAGGACAGGACCCCGCGCGACGTGACCGCGCAGGCATTGGAGTATGCCGCTTGGGCAGAAGAAATGGAAGCCGGCGATTTGAGCAATGTCTATGCGCAGTATACCGCAAAATACCAGCAGGCAGAAAAGGAGCTGGGGCAGGCATTCAAAGCCCGGTTCGGCACGGAGCTGACGGAGGAACAGCTCGAGGATACACAGGCCAAAATCGTCATCGTGGCCGCCCGGATGGACCGGGAGACGGAGCGCATCGTCAACTACCTGCACGGGTACGGCGTGGATATCAACATCCTGCTTTTTAAGGTGTATGAGTATGCCGGCAAACGCCTGCTGAGCCGGGCCTGGCTTCGGGAGGACAGGCAGGCGGCCGCTGTTTCTGCGCCGGAGAACAAGGAATGGAACGAGGAATACTATGTATCCTTTGGCGAATATCCGAACGGCCGTTCTTGGGAGGATGCGCGCAAATTCGGCTTTATCTCGGGCGGCGGCAAGGAATGGTATTCCCGCACACTGGATATGCTCCGCCCCGGTGACCGGGTGTGGGTCAATATCCCGCACTGCGGCTATGTCGGCACCGGTGTGGTGACCGGGGAAAAACAGCCCGCCGTATCGGCAAAACTGGCGACCGGGGACGGTGAGACGGCATTTTTATCGCTGCCGCTGAAGGGGACCTACTGCCACCCGGGGGACGACGACCCCGCCAACGCCGAGTATCTGGTCCCGGTGCGTTGGGATAAGGCAGTAGGCAAAGCCGAGGCCGTAAAGGAGCTGGGCTTCTTTGGCAACCAAAACACGGTCTGCCGTCCGCTGACGGCAAAATGGCGGCACACGGTCACAAGACTGCGGACGATTTGGAATATCACCGAATGAACGGCGAGGGCGACAGAGCCCTTCTGCCGGTTGGCGGCGGCGCAAGTGCTTTACAGCTTGCCGCCGCCTTTTTTATAGGATATTTTCCGCGCCCCGCACATTTTACATCCGCGGCGCGTTATACACAGTGAAAGGAGGTCGGCGCGCGTGCCCCCTGTTCCGATCCTACAGCCCTTTCAAGATATCGAAGCCGTCTATGACGGTCTCTACCGCTACTGCTGTTACCGCCTGCGCCATGTGCAGCAGGCCGAGGATGTGACACAGGAGGCCTTTGTGCGCACCTTTGCGGCGCTGCCCGGCCTGCCGCCGCCCCACACCGAAACGCAGGCCCTGCGCTACCTGTACACCGTGGCGCGCAACCTGTGCGTGGACGAATACCGCCGCACACCCCGTGCCCCGCTGCCCTTGCCGGAAAGCGAGAACGCCCAGCCCGCCGTACCGGACTTTGCCCCCGCCAGCGCCGACGCCGCGGCCCTGCGCGCGGCGCTGGACGAGCTGCCGGACACATGGCGGGAGCTGCTGCTCCTGCGCTACGTCAATGACCTGCCTGCGGCGGCCGTGGCCGGGCTGCTGGGCATCTCCCGCTTCGCCGTCTACCGGCAATGCCGGCAGGCGCTCAAAACCCTGCGAACTCTTTTGGAGGAACCGTGATGCGAACTGCTTTGCGCAAAGCTGACCTGCGCGCCGCCTTTGCGGCGCCGCCCCCGGCGGGCAAACGGGCATTTTTGCACGGCCTGCCCCGCCCCCGGCCTTCGACCGCGGCGCTGGTTTGGCAGCAGCTGCGCTGGCTTCGCCCGCCCGCGTGGGGGGCCGCGGCGCTGGCGCTGGCGGCGGCCCTGTACGGCGCGCGCCTGTTCCGGGCCGACACGCTGTGGATCTTGGGCGCGTTCACGCCATTTTTGGCCTTGACCCTTGTTACCGAAAGCGGGCGCTCCCGCCGCTGCGGCATGGCGGAGCTGGAGATGGCGGCCGCCCTTGGCCTGCGCAGCATCTTGCTGGCCCGCATGGCCCTGCTGGGGGCGCTGCACGCGGCGCTGCTGGGCCTGCTCACCGCCGCCGCCCACGCCGCGCCGCCGGCCCTGCCCACGGCTGCCGGGGCGCCGGTGTATCTGCCGTGGCCGCAGGCGCTGGCGTTCGTGCTGCTGCCCTACCTGCTCACCGCCGTATTGGGGTTGGCCCTTGGCCGCCGCGCGGGCGGCAGCACCTGGTCCTGCCTCGGCGTGGCCGTGGCGGTGGCCGCGGCCGGTCTGGCCCTGCCGCAGCAGGCGGACCTGCTGCTCGCTTCCTGCCGCATCCTGCCCGCGGCCCTGCCGCTGCTGCTGGCCGTGTTTGTCTGGCAGATGGGTCTGGCCCTCAAGCAAACGGAGGAACTGCCATGCAGCTGACACTTCAAAACCTGACAAAAAGCTATAAGGACCATACGGCCGTCGCACCGCTGACGTTGACCCTGGGCCCCGGCGTGCACGGGCTGCTGGGCGCCAACGGCGCCGGCAAAACCACGCTGATGCGTATGCTGTGCGGCATCCTGCGCCCCACGGGGGGCACCGTGCGCCTGGACGGCGAGGATGTGAGCAGCGAGGCCTACCGCGCGCGGCTCGGCTATCTGCCGCAGGATTTCGGCTATTACCCGGAATTTACCGGCCTGGATTTCCTTTTGTATCTGGCCGCGCTCAAGGGCCTGCCGCGCCCGGCGGCCAAACGACGGGCGGGCGAGCTGTTGGAGCTGGTCGGCCTTGCCGATGCGGCCCGCAAAAGGGTACGTACCTGGTCCGGCGGCATGAAACAGCGCCTCGGCATCGCGCAGGCGCTGCTGGGTGACCCTGACCTGCTCGTCCTCGACGAGCCCACCGCCGGCCTTGACCCCGGCGAGCGGGTACGCTTTCGCGAGATCATCGGCGAGCTGGGCCGGCACAGCATCGTGCTGCTCTCGACCCACATCGTGTCCGACGTGGAGCGCGTGGCCGACGATATCCTGCTGCTGCGCGCCGGCGAGCTCATTTACCGGGGCCCCTGGGGCGAAGAGCAGGGCGACCTGGAGGCGTTCTATCTTTCGAAATTCGGCGCCCGGCCGCAGACGGGGGAGGGGAGCGAACGATGAAAAGCTTCAAAATGCTGTACGGGTATGAGCTGCGCAAGCTGCTCACGCGCAAGCTGCTGTGGGTGCTGGTCGCCGTGTTCACGGCGCTGTTCGTGCTCATGGGCATGACGGACGTCTGGTTCGTCGGCGTCAGCATGGGGGAGGAGAGTTGGACACAGTATGCGTTCCAGGCGCCCGCGCGGGCGGCCTCCCGCCACGTGTCCGGCACGGCCATCGACGACACGGCCCTGCGCGCCGCCGTCGACCCCTGCTTCAGCGATTTTGTCAAGGAAAACGGCTGGGAAAACCCGGTCGGGGATACCTATACGGTATTGGGCGACTATGCCGGCAGGGCCTATCCCGGGCAGGAATGGCCTTTTTGCGTATCGCCGCTGTGGGCGGGCATGGACTACGCCGATTGGCTGGCCGTGCGGGATACGGCCCCCCTGGCCGCGGACCTCTACACCCGGCGCCGCCGCGCGGCCGAGGTCGAGTGGAATGCGTATCTTCTGCCCGCCGCCCAAAAGGAATGGTGGCAGGCGCAGGAGGATGGCCTGCCCACGCCCTTTGTGTGGCAGTACGCGCAGGGGTGGCAGAAGATATTGCAAGAGGTCAACGCCCTCAACATCACGCTCGTCGTCATCGCCGCCGGGGGCTTGGCGGCCGCCTTCAGTGTCGAGGCCGAGCGCCGCACCGACCAGCTGCTGCTGACCAGCCGTTACGGCCGCACCCCACTCTATGCCGCCAAATGGCTGGCCGGGGCGACCGTGACCCTTGCCGCCGGAGCGCTCTTTGCCGGCATCACCTGCGGCATCGCCTTTGCCCTGTATGGCACCGACGGCGCGAACGGCATTATCCAGCTCTCGCTGCCATTCGTCTCGCGGCATCTGACCTTCGGGCGGGCGGCGGCGGTGTATCTGGCGCTGCTGGCGCTGGCCGCGCTGCTCTACAGCGCGCTCACGCTGTTTTTGTCCGAGCTGTGGCAGAATGCCGCCGCTGCGTTGGCGGCGGTGGCGGGGTCGATGCTGTTCTTTCAATTTTTCAACATCGACCCGGGCCGCGGTGTGCGCGGCGTGCTCTCGCAGCTGCTGTACCTGCTGCCGACCAAGATCGTGCGCAGCGGCTCGCTGGAGGACCCGCGGCTGGTGCCCTGCCCGCTTGCGCCCGGCGGATACCTGACCAATTTGCAGGCCGCGGCAGTGCTCTACCTGCTGTGCACGGCGCTGCTGGCCTTGGGCGGCTGGGCGCTGTGGCGGCGGCATCAGGTCAGGGGCCGGTAAGATACACACAAATAAAGCGGCCCGGCGGGATTTTCCCGCCGGGCCGCGCTGCGCATCTTCAGTATTTCAGGTTGGGCCGGTCCTGGTCGCCGTCGGCCTTGAACAGCACAAAATCTGCCGGGTCGCTGGTAAAATAGTAATATTCCGTGTTCTCCCACAGCGGCGGCGCCAGATAGTTGGGGATGACGGTACCGTCGCCCTCACAGCGCTCGCAGAAGCCGGCCGTCTGCCAGATCTCCCGGGGAATGCCGGCGCAGTAGCAGTCCATGTACTCGGCCCCGGCGGCGTGCAGGATGCCGTCCAGCGCCCCGCCCAGCCGGGCCAGCACGGCGTCCGCGCCGATAAGATCCACCAATCGAACCACCGGCACGCAGCCGGTATCGGATACCGGCACCGTGCGGGTGACGGCGTAGCCCAGCAGTGCGCCGTTCTCCCGTGCCGCCCACACGTCATAGGTGAACCACGGGTTGGCAAAGTAGCGGTGGGCCAGGTAGGCAAGGTCCTTGTGCGGTGTGTGCGGGGCAGGGGGCAGGCCCAGGGCGGCCAGCGCCGCGGCGCTCTCCACGCGCTCCAGCCCCAGGTCCGGCCGCACCGGCCGCGGCGGGCGGGCGTTCTGCGCCAGCACCGTTGCACCGGCCGTGCCCAGGCGGTAATAGTGCGGCACGCGCTCGGCCGTCCAGCCCAGAAATCGGTAGAAAGCAAGCGTCTCGGGGCGGATGTTGTTGCAGGCGACCACCCGCGCCCCGGTCAGGTCGGGCAGGGCGGCCATCAGCTCCAGCCCTATGCCGTTGTGCCCCTTGGCGGCCGCCCAGATGCTGACCCAGATGCCGGCCCCGGGCGCGCTGCTCGCCGGCAAAAACCCGGCCGCGGCCGCAAAACGCCCATCGACCTCGGCCACCGCAAAGCGCGGCGCGCCGTCCGCGCCGGTGTAATAGTAGCGGTACATCTCCGGCACGTTGACAAGCGGCAGGCGCATATCAAAATGGGCGTTGATAAAGGCTTTGATCGCATCGTCCTCGCCGCGGCGGGCAAGGCGGAACACCGGCTCAGACAATGGCGCTGCCCCCCGTGACCGGCAGCGTCACACCGGTGATGAAGCCCGCCTCGTCCGAGAGCAGGAACGCCATTGCCGGGGCCACGTCCTCGGGGGTGGCGTTGCGGCCCATCGGGTTGTCGGCGGCGGCGGCCTCCACGATGAGGGCGGGCGTGTCCTTCAAAAAATGCGTCTCCATCATGCTGGGGGCCACGCAGTTGACTGTCACGCCAAAGGGCGCATACTCCACGGCCAGGCTCTTGACCAGCCCGCCAATGGCGCTTTTGGCCATCACATAGGCGGCGGTGTTTTTGGGCGGCGCGCCCAGCGTATAGCTCGACTGGATGAACAGCACCCGCCCGAACTTGGCCCGCGCCATGCCGGGCAGCACGGTCTGCGCCAAGGTCACGGCGCTGTGCAGCTGGACCTCCAGATCCTTGTCAAAGCGCGCGGCGTCGAATTTCTTGAACTTGGCGTTGACGACCGGCAGCGCCGGCAGATGCACAAAATGCGTGACCGCCGGGCCCTCGGCCACAAGCCCGGCAAAGGCCGCCACGGCCGCGCGGTCGGACAGATCGACGTCAAAGGTCTTGACCGTGCCGGGCCATTTGGCGCACAGCGGGGCCAGCTTGGCAAGGTCGCCGCAGCCCTGTGCCAGCACGGTGGTGCCGGCCGGGGCGGCGGGCAGCAGGCGGCGCAAAAGCGCCTGCCCGATATCGCTCGTCGCACCGGTGATGAGATAGGTATAGGCCATGCTCCGCGCCCCCCTTTTGCAGTTGCAGACGGCTATTTCGCCAGCCCGGCCCTGATGATGCCGCGCGTGACGGTCTGGCCGTTCTGGTTTTTGATGGTGCCCTTGATCTCGGCCACGCCCAGCTCGCTGACGTCGGTCACGGTACCGGTCACGGTCAGCGTATCGCCGATGAAGATCGGCTTGGCGAAGCGGCACTCGACCCCGTGCAGCAGGCAGTGCTCGCCGGGCAGGTAGACCCCGGCCAGCGTCGAGAAAAAGCTGCCCCCCAGCATACCGTAGACGACGCGCCCGGCATAGCCGCGCGCGCGGGCGTAGTCCTCGTCCACATGGATGGGGGACACATCGCCCGTGATGGCCGCAAAAGCGTCCATCATTTCCGGCGTCACCGTCACGGTGAAGCTCTCGGTCACGCCGGGGGTCAGGTCGGCCAGCGTATAGTGGTTCATTCAGCCCACCATGCGCCCCACGAGGTCCAGCAGGTCGCCGACGTCCTTCAGGCCGCGCACATCGGCCAGCTTGAACTTGATGCCGAACTTCTTCTCGATGGCGGTCAGCAGGTTGATCTGCTCCAGGCTGTCCCAGTCCTCGATGTCGTTGGCGTTGGTGGCGCGGGTGATGACAAGGCTGTCGTCGTCAAAATTGTCGCGGAAGATATCCTGCACGGCGGCCAAGATCTGCTGTTCGTTCATGGCAAAACGCTCCTTTTTGGTTTGGAATGTACCCCCAGTTTACCACAAAATACCGCCAAGGGCAACCGTTTTGTGCGCAAAAAGGCCTTGCGCGCGGCGCGGTGGTTTTGCTATGATGGGGGAGAACGGAAAGCGAGGAAAAGACCATGCCGGAACAAGTACAGAGCAGCACCCACACCGCGCGGCTGGCGGCGGAGTTCCATCTGGCGCCCGCCTGCGTGCAGGGCGCTGTCGACCTGCTGGACGCGGGCAACACGGTGCCCTTTATCGCCCGCTACCGCAAGGAGGCCACCGGCGCCATGGACGACCAGGTCCTGCGCGCCCTCAGCGACCGCCTCGCCTACCTGCGCGGGCTGGACAAGCGCAAACAGGAGGTCAGCGAGAGCATCACGGCGCAGAACGCCATGACCGACGCGCTGGCGGCGGCCCTGCAGGCCTCCCAGACGCTGGCCGAGGTCGAGGACCTCTACCGGCCCTACAAGCCCAAACGCAAAACACGCGCCAGCGTGGCGAAAGCGCGCGGCCTGCAGCCGCTGGCCGATGCCATCCTGGCCCAGGACCCAGCCTTTGCGCCGCAGCAGGCGGCCATAGGCTATCTGAACGACGAGGTGCCCGACACTGCCGCCGCGCTCGGCGGCGCGCAGGACATCATCGCCGAGGCGGTCAGCGATGACGCCGCCTGCCGCGCCGAGCTGCGCCGCTGGTACCGCGCCTTCGGCCGTCTGTGCAGCGCCGCCGCCGACAAGAAAAAGGACAGCGTCTACGCGCCCTACTATGACTACAGCGAGCCGCTTTCCAAGGTCCCGGGCCACCGCGTGCTGGCCATCGACCGCGGCGAGCGTGAGGGCTTTTTGAAGGTCAGCATCGCCGTGGATGCCGAGCGCGGCGCCGCCATCACGGCGCGCCTGTTCGCCCGCGCGGGCGGCGGCGCCTCGGCAGCGCTGGTCGAGGCCGCGGCAAAGGATGCCTACGCCCGCCTCATCCACCCAAGCCTCGAAAATGAGCTGCGCGCCGACCTGACCGCCAAAGCGGCCGAGGGCGCCATCAAGGTCTTTGGTGACAACCTGCGCCAGCTGCTGCTGCAGCCGCCCATCCGCGGCAGGGTGGTCATGGGGCTGGACCCCGGCTACCGCATGGGCTGCAAGGTGGCGGTGGTGGATGCCACCGGCAAGGTGCTGGACACCGCCGTCATCTATCCGGTCCCCGAGTTTGGGCGCGTGGAGCAGGCCAAAAGCATCGCCAAAACGCTTATTGTTCGGCATAATGTAGAGCTTCTGGCCATCGGAAACGGCACCGCCGGGCGCGAGACCGAGCTGTTCGCCGCCGACCTGCTGAAAGCGCTGGCCGCCGAGGGCCGGCGCCTGCAATACATGGTCGTCAATGAGGCGGGGGCCAGCGTCTATTCGGCCTCCAAATTGGCGGCCGAGGAATTCCCGCAGTATGACGTCAACCTGCGCAGCGCCGTCTCCATCGCCCGCCGTTTGCAGGACCCGCTGGCCGAGCTCGTCAAGATCGAGCCAAAGGCTGTCGGCGTAGGGCAGTACCAGCACGATATGCCGCAAAAGCGCTTGGAGGAGACGTTGGACGGCGTCGTCGAGGACTGCGTCAACAGCGTGGGCGTCGACCTCAACACCGCCTCGGCGCCGCTGCTGCGCCGGGTGGCGGGGCTTTCTGCCGCCACAGCCAAAAACATCGTCGCCCGGCGCGAGGCCGAGGGCCCCTTTGCCGCCCGTGCCCAGCTCAAGAACGTCAAGGGCCTTGGTCCCAAGGCGTTTGAGCAGTGCGCCGGCTTCCTGCGCCTGCCCGGCGCTGTAAAAGAACCGCTGGATGCCACCGCCGTCCACCCCGAAAGCTACCCCGCGGCCAGGGCCCTGCTCACCGCCTGCGGCCATACCGTGCGGGACATCGGCACGCCCGCCCTCGCCGGCCTGCCGGCGCGCGTGCAGCGCGAGCAGGCCGCCCTGTGCAAGGCCCTGGGCATCGGCGCGCCGACGCTGCTGGACATCGCGGCGGAGCTGTGCCGCCCCGGGCGCGACGTGCGCGACACGCTGCCCCCGCCGCTGCTGCGCACCGACGTGATGGGCATCGACGACCTCAAGCCCGGCATGGAGCTGGCCGGCACCGTGCGCAACGTCATCGACTTCGGCGCCTTTGTCGATGTCGGCGTCCACCAGGACGGGCTTGTGCATATCTCACAGATCGCCGACCGATTCATCAAGCATCCCGGCGAGGTGCTCAAGGTCGGCGACGTCGTCAAGGTGCGGGTGCTCAGCGTGGACCCGGCCAAAAAGCGCATCAGCCTGACCATGAAGGGCGTGCCGCAGGCATAAGGACCATATCTTGTGCCGCGCCGGCACTTTGTTACATAAATGTTACGGAAAAGCGGCCCAAGTCCTCAAAACTGGCCAAAAGCGTTTGGCTTTGCCAAAGCCTTTTGTGCAGGGTGGAGAAAATCCGGTATTTGTGCAAATTAGACAAACCAAACCGTGTAGAATGTGCTATAATGCACAATAGCAGAGGCGAAGAGCACGGCATACGGCCGCGCCCGCCCTGCCGGGACACGTCCGCAGACCGGTAACGGTCCGGGTCGGTCCCCGCATTCTACGGAGGTCATTTACTATGGTCAAGCAAGTCAAGATTTCCAACTTCAGTGAAGTTCGCGGGATCGTGTCTGCCGCCACCGAATTTTGCAACAATGAGATTGGCGTGCATGACATCAAGGGCAGCATCGCCGACGCCAAGAGCATTCTGGGCATGATGAGCCTGGATTACAGCCATCCCGTCAAGATCGTCTGTGAGGACGAGAATGCTCTGGAACAGGTCGTCAGGACCCTGCACCAGAACTGATCGGGAAACAAACGCAAGAGGGGGCGGCCCGCCGGGCCGCCCCCGACGTATGTTTACCGCAATAAAAAATTTGCGGGGAAAAGCACTTTATGCTATAATAAAAACAGGATCGCTAAAAGGAGGGTTCTGTAATGAAACTGTTTATCAAGGGCAAAATGTTTCACTCGCTTGACACCATGACGGTCACGGGCGAAAACGGCGAGGAGCTGTACTACCTCAAGCGCGATAAGGAGAGCAAAGACCATGTGGTCACGCTGAGCACGGCGGACGGCAATAAAATCGCCGACATCGAGCAGCGTGGCACCAGCTTTGCTGTGCTGATGGACGGCGCGCAGGTCGCGGTCGTCGAGCGCAAATCGTCGCTTGCGCCGAAGTATACCGTCACGGGGCCGGGCTGGGACATCGACGGCAGCCTGTTCAGCACCAAATACAAGGTGCTCAAGGGGGACGAGACCGTTGCGGTGCTCAAGGTTTCAACGCTGAAGAGCGAGATCGAGGTCACCGACGATACCGATCTGGCCCTCAAGGTGGCCGTGGCCATGGCCATCCGCGTTGCGCTGTACTACGGCGAGGTGGTCGGCTCCATGATGTTTACGGCTGTCGGCCCCCACTGAGTATAGCGCTGCCCGAAAGCCGAAATGTCGTGTTCGGCGCGGACCGGTACAAACAGGAGGTATACGATGAAGCTGTACATGAAGCAGAAGGTCCTTTCCTGGGGCGACAAGTTCACCGTCACCGATGAGTCGGGCGAGGTGCTGTACACCGTCGAGGGCGAGGTCCCTTCGTTTGGGCACAAGCTGCATATCTATGACCACCGCCATGAGGAGGTCGCTTTCATCCACCAGAAAGTGTTCAGCCTCAAGGCCCGTTTCTTTGTGACCATGAACGGGCAGGAAGCAGCCGAGGTCGAGCGCGAGATCACGCTGCTGCACCCCAAGTATGTTGTCAAGGGGCCGGGCTGGCAGGTCAACGGCGATGTCATCGGCCACGACTATACGATGGAGAAGGACGGCCGCACCGTCGCCTCGGTGCACTGGAAGTGGATGAGCTGGGGCGACAGCTACGAGCTCGACATCGCCGACCCGGCCGACGAGATTTTGGCGCTGGCTGTCGTGCTCACCATCGATGCCGTCAACTTTGACATCAATTCCTCCGGCACCGCCGCACAGGCCGCGGCCAACACCCCCAACACCTGAACCGCAAAAGCAAAACGTCCCCGGCGGGCCCTGTGCCCTGCCGGGGACAACTTGATTTTATAAATAAGGTTATTCCACCATCATATCAGCAGCTTTATATAAGTCGCCGCAGCTCATGCACAGCACCAGGTCGCCGGCCCTGGCGTTGGCCTTGACCCAGGCGGCGGCACTTTCCAGGCCGTCCACCACCACGCTGCCGGGCAGCCTGGCGGCCAGGTCTTCGCTGCGAACGCTGCCGTCGTCGACCTCACGGCTGCCCATGATGGGCAGCAGCACGACCTGGTCGGCGGCCGAGAGCACCTCGGCGAAATCGTCCAGCAGGGCCTTGGTGCGGCTGTAGGTGAAGGGCTGGTGCACGGCGATGACGCGCTGATACCCCAGGCTTTTGGCGGTCTTGAGGGTCGCGGCCAGCTCGGTGGGGTGGTGGGCGTAATCGTCCACGACGACGGCGCCGTTACACTCGCCCTTGATCTCGAACCGGCGCCCGGTGCCCTTGAACTCGGCCGCGGCGCGCTCAGCGTCGGCCGGCTGCAGGCCCAGCGGCCGCACGCAGCAGCACATGGCGAGGGCGTTATAGATGTTGTGGTAGCCGGGCACGCCCAGGCGTATATGCGCGAACGGCTCGCCCAGCTCCAGCACGTCGAACTCATAGAAGCCGGGGCGGTATTCCTTGATGTTCACGCTGTGGAAGCGCGCTTCCTCCCGGATGCCGAAAGAAAGCACCGGCCGGTCGATGGAGTTCATCACGGCCAGGGTGTTGGCGTCGTCCATATTGAAGACCACGGTGCGCGAGAGCAGGGCGTATTTCTGGAACGCCAGCTCCAGCCGGCCCATCGTGCCGTAGTAATCCAGATGGTCGTTGTCGATGTTGAGGATGATGCCCAGGTACGGCGTTAAGTACAAAAACGTCTCGCTGAACTCGCACGCTTCGATGACGATGCTCTGGCTCTTGCCGGCCTTGCCGTAGCCGCCGATCAGCGGCAGCTTGCCGCCGATGACCGCCGACGGGTCCCGCCCGGCCAACTCCAGCATGGTGGTGATCATGCCGGTGGTGGTGGTCTTGCCGTGGGTGCCGGCCACGCCCACGCTCAAAATAAACATACGGCTGATGTGCCCCAGCAGCACGCTGCGCTCCACGCAGCGGATACCGTGGGCCGCGGCGGCGCGGCGCTCGGGGTTGTCCTCATGGATGGCGGCGCTGTAGACGACGAGCTGCGCGCCCGCGATGTTGGCGGCGTCATGCCCCAACGTGACCGTGATGCCCATCCGGCGCTCGCTTTCGGTGATCTTGGTCTCCTCGACGTCGCTGCCGGAGATGGTGAACCCGCGCGCGTGCAGGATCTGGATAAGCGGGAACATCCCCGACCCGCCGCAGCCGATAAAATGGATATGCTGCACGCCGTCGAGCAGCTTGGGGTCATAGCTGTTGTAGTAAGCCATCGGTATCACCTCATAAAAATACGCCGCTGCGCTGAAAATCGAACAAAACAGGGCCGCCGGTCAGGGCGGTGCAAAAACTCTTTCTAAATTATAACGTTTTTTGGCGGCAAAATAAACACTTTTTTTGAAAATTTGCTATAATGATGAAAACAGCGCCGCCGCGGCGGCCAATTTCCACAAAAAAGAGGTGCGCCATGCCGGACCGCAAGCTCGTCTACGGCTTTGATTACCGCAGGCTGCAAAATCTGACCACGCCCGACGAACCCATCGCCGCGCCGCTGTCCAGGCGGGAGCTGGCGGCCTTGGGCATCCCGGCGCGCAAGCTGGAGCGCGTGCAGGCAGAGCTCGCCCGCCTGGCCCTGCAGGACAACCGCCTTTTGGACCGTGAGGTGCTGGGAGCGTTGGCCAAACAGATCGCGGGCACGCTGCTGTAATTTTGTGCGCTGTGTACAAGTTTTTGTCCACACGGTTGGCAAACCGTACCATTGTATGCTATAATACCGGCGTCTGGCTCCCCAAAAGGGGCCGGGCGCTTATATTGAACGCGGCAGCCAGCCGCGCCAAAGGAGCAAAAACCGATGAAAAACAGCGAAAAGACCCTGGACATGATCGTCAACCTGTGCAAGAACCGCGGCTACATCTACCCCGGCAGCGAGATCTACGGCGGCCTTGCCAACAGCTGGGACTATGGGCCCTTGGGCGTTGAGTTCAAAAACAACGTCAAAAAGGCGTGGCTGAAAAAGTTCGTGCAGGAGAGCCCCTACAACGTAGGTCTCGACGCCGCCATTTTGATGAACCCGCAGACATGGGTCACTACCGGGCACGTTGCCAGCTTCAGTGACCCCTTGCTGGACTGCCGCGCCTGCAAGAGCCGCCACCGCGCCGACAAGCTGATCGGCGACGAGGACCCCGCCGCCAACCCCGACGCCATGAGCTTTGACGAGATGGACGCCTACATCGCCGGCCACGAGAACATTGTTTGTCCGGTGTGCGGCAAGCATGATTTCACGCCCATCCGCAAATTCAACCTCATGTTCAAGACTGCCATCGGCGTGACCGAGGATTCCTCCTCCACCTGCTACCTGCGCCCCGAGACCGCGCAGGGAATCTTCGTCAACTTTGCGAACATCCAGCGCACCACCCGCCGCAAGCTGCCCTTCGGCGTGTGCCAGGTGGGCAAGGCTTTCCGCAACGAGATCACGCCCGGCAACTTCACCTTCCGCACGCGCGAGTTCGAGCAGATGGAGTGCGAGTTCTTCTGCAAGCCCGGCACCGACCTCGAATGGTTCGCCTACTGGAAGGATTTCTGCCAAAACTGGCTGCTGTCGCTTGGCATCCAGCCGGAGAACCTGCGCCTGCGTGACCATGAACCGGCGGAGCTGGCCTTCTATTCCCGCGCCACCACCGACATCGAGTACGCGTTCCCGTTCACCGACTGGGGCGAATTGTGGGGCATCGCCGACCGCACCGACTATGACCTCGGCCGCCACCAGGAGGCGAGCGGCAAGAGCCTCGAATACTTTGACCCCGAATCCGGCGAGCATTACATCCCGTACGTCATCGAGCCGTCCCTGGGCTGTGACCGCGTGGCGCTGGCCTTTTTGTGCGAGGCCTACGATGAGGAGCACCTGACCGACGCCAAGGGCAAGGAGGATATCCGCACCGTGCTGCGCCTGCACCCGTATCTGGCCCCCTTCAAGTGCGCGGTGCTGCCTCTTTCCAAAAAGCTGGGCGACAAGGCGATGGCCATCCGCAACGAGCTGGCCAAAGATTTTATGGTCGACTACGACGAGTCCGGCTCCATCGGCAAGCGCTACCGCCGACAGGACGAGATCGGCACGCCGCTGTGCGTCACCGTCGACTTTGACACCGTCGGCGACGACACCAAGGCGGGCGACGGGTGCGTGACCGTGCGCGACCGCGACACGATGGAGCAGGTGCGCCTGCCCATCGCGCAGCTCAAGGATTATATCGCCGAAAAAGTGGCGTTTTAAAAGACAAGACTGGAAAGGAGCGTTACCGTTGGACAAAAAACTTTTGCAGCTCTATGCCGATTTCATCGTCAAGGTCGGCGTCAACGTGCAGCCGCGGCAGAATTTCATCATCCGCTGCCCCGTCACCATGCCGGAGTTCGCGCATGACTGTGCCCGCGCCGGCTACGAGGCCGGCGCCAAGCGCGTCATCGTGCGCTGGGAGGACGAAAAGCTCCGCCGCATGAGCTTGGAGTGTGAGGACGAGGCCACCCTGACCGACCACCATGACTGGCAGCTGCGCAGCTATATGGATTATGCCGAGGACCCCGACGGCTGCTGTTCGCTGTCTATCCACGCCGCGGACCCCGAGGCGCTGGCCGGGCTGGACGGCGAGAAGATCGCCCGCGTGTCGCTGGCCAACCGCAAATTCATGAAGCCCTGGCAGGAATACACGATGAAGGACCGCGTGCAGTGGTGCGTGGCCGCTGTGCCGACCGAAAGCTGGGCCGCCAAGGTGTTCCCCGGTATGCCGGCGGCCGAGGCGGTCGAGAAGCTGTGGGCGCTCATCTTCGAGGTCTGCCGCGTCACCGGCGGCGACCCGGTGGGGGCGTGGAAGACCCATGTCGCCAAAACCGCCGCGCGGCGCGACCAGCTCAACGCCTGGGACCTGGACCGCGTGCACTTCAGGAGCGCGAACGGCACCGACCTGACCGTCGGCCTGGCCGACGATACCGTCTGGGAGGGCGCCTCGTCCTTAAGCGAGCGCGGTATCCCCTTCATCGCCAACGTCCCCACCGAGGAGGTGTACTGCGCGCCGCACCGCCTGCGCGTGGACGGCACCGTCTACGGCACCAAGCCGTATGTGTACAACGGGCAGCTCATCGAGGGCTGGCACGTCACCTTCAAGGACGGCAAGGCCGTCGCCCACGGCGCCCAAAAGAACGACGATCTGCTTGAAAAGCTGCTCACCGCCGACGAGAATGCCTGCCGCATCGGCGAGGTGGCGCTGGTCCCGGTCTCCAGCCCCATCAACCAAAGCGGGGTGCTGTTCTACAACACCCTCTTTGACGAGAATGCCGCCTGCCACATCGCCTTCGGCGCCGGCTACCCGGTCAGCATCCGGGGCGGCGCCGGCATGACCCGCGCGCAGCTGCTGGAGAAGGGGCTCAACGATTCCGTCGTCCATGAGGACGTGATGATCGGCGCCGACGACACCGACATCACCGGCTTTACAAAAGACGGCCGCGAGGTGGCCATCTTCAAAAACGGCGGCTGGGCGTTCTGATACCCGGCTGTAAAGCTCCGTCCCCCGGCCGCCGCGGCGGCCGGGGGACGGGGCTATTTTCTGCTTTTCTGCGGTGGGCTCAACGCTTCCGCCGCCAGCGCCCCGCACAGCAGCAGGACGGGGGCAAAATGCAGGGCATAGCGGGCCTTTGTCTCCCAAATGCTCAAGAACAGCATCACGCCGAACAGCGATACCCGGGCAAAAAAGCCGCCGTCCAACTCCGGACCGGCGCGGCGCCGGCAGACCAGCAGCGCGCCGAGCCCGGTCAAGGCCAGCAGCAGATACTGCCAGGCTTGCGCCCAATAGACCAGCGGCATATGCCCGCCCTGCCCGCGCAGCGTAAAAAACAGCAGGGGACCGGTCAGATAGGGCGTGGCGTTGTATTCCTCGGCATCGTACAGCCCGTCCCCCCAGGTGCGGGCGGCCTTGCGCGCCTCAAACGCAAGCGTCTGCGCCGCGCCGCGGCCGCCGTAGTTGTTGGCCAGTTCTCGCCGCATCGCGGCGCGGCGGGCGGTCAGCGTGGGCAGAGCGTTGCAGATATCGACATCGGCCTGGCAGTAATCCCCGTCGCCGTGGCTGCCGTAGCACAGCCAGAGCTCGGTGGGGTAGGCGACGGCCTCCTCATTGGACCAGTCAAGGTACTGCCGCTGGAACAGCCGGTACCCGGCCAGCAGCCCGGCAAAGCTCAGCACGCAGGCCAGCGCCGCGGCGGCGGCGCGCCGGCGGCCGCCGGTGTGCTCCGTCAGCAGCACGATGACCGCCGCCACCGGCACCACCGCCAGACTGCCCTTTACCGCAAAGCCGGCAAAGGCGGCCGCGCCCAGGTCGGCGGCCCTCCACAGGCGGGGGCGCTGCCGGTACCCGGCGGCCAGGGCCAGCGCCAGCGCCAAAAACGGCATGCAGAGCGTGTCGGAGTAAAAATACGGCGCCCACAGGTAAAACGGTACGAAGGCCGTGCACAGCAGCAGCGTCAGCAGCGCGGCGCTCTGCCGCCCGCTGACAAGGCGGGCGGTCCGGCACAGCAGCAGCCCGGCGGCAAAGATGGCGGCCGCGTTCAGGCAGATGCCGGCCGTCAGGCCGGCGCCAAGGTCCGGCGCGATGCCGAACAGCCCCACAAAAGCATAAAAGGCATACAGGACAAGCGCCAGGCCGAGGTTGTTGTTGCAGATGATGTAATAGTCGTTGTTGACCGTCGGGTGCCCGCTGGCCAAAAACTCCGGCAGGGTGTCGTACACGACGCCCATATCGCTGATGAGGACCTCGCGCAGCAGGTTGCCCGCCGCCAGCAGCAAAACCAGCCACAAAGCGGCGACGGCTCCGAACAGCAGCCGGAAGCGGTGCGCGGGCAGCGCCTCGAGCCACGGCCCCAGACGGCGCCAGACGAGCACGAGCCCGGCGCCGAGCACCGCGGCCGCCGCCAGCGCGGCCGGCGCGTTGTGCGCCCAGGTCAGGCAGCACAGGGCCAGCAGCGCCAGCATCCAGATGCCGAAGCCGGCATGAAAGGCCGTGTACAGCCGTTTGCCCATGCGTTTCACCGTCCTTTGCGTTTTGCTGCCACAGCCTGATTATAGCATAATTTCGGACCGGTGGCGACCGTTTTTGCCCGTTCGGCGCAAATCCGCAAAAATTTTGCTTGCATTTTTCGTTTCGATGTGGTATATATGTATTGTTCGATGATGTTTACCGTAGGAAGTGGGCCGCAAGGTCCGCTTCCTTTGTTGTGAGGGGGCTGCCGATGGAAAAGAAAAAGCAGGCGGCGGGCACCGCCGGCGGGGCCGCCAAAACGGTCGAGACGCTCGTGCGCCCTACCGTCGAGGGCATGGGACTGCGCCTGTGGGACGTCCGCTTTGAGAAGGAAGGCCCGGACTGGTTCCTGCGCGTGCTCATCGACCGCGACACGCCGCTTGACACCGACACCTGCGAGGCCGTCTCCCGCGCCATCGACCCCATTTTGGACAGGGCCGACCCCATCGAGCAGAGCTATTATCTTGAGGTCGGCAGCCCAGGCCTGGGCCGCCGCCTGACCCGGCCGGAGCATTTCGCGGCGCTGGCGGGCCAAAAATGCGCCGCCCACCTCATCCGCCCCGACGCGCAGGGCCGCCGCGATGTGACCGGCATTTTGCAGGGCCTTGACGACGACGGCACCGTCACCCTGCGGGACGAAAACGGCGGGACCGTGGCTTTCGCGCTCAAGAGCGCCGGCTACGTCAAGCTGTGCGACGACGAAAACCTGTTTGATGAACGCTGATGCTGGAATAACCAATAGGAGGATACCGGAAAATGGCTACCGCAAACAACAACGAATTTTTTGAAGCCCTCTCCGCGCTGGAAAAGGAGCGCGGCCTCTCGGCGGATTACCTGATCGAAAAGATCCGGGCGGCCGTCGTCATCGCCGTCAAAAAAGATTACGGCGTTGAGGACGAGAACGTCGTGGTCGAGATCGACCCCGAGAAGGGCGCTTTCCGCGCCAGTCTCGTGCAGGAGATCGTCGAGGAGGTCGAGAACCCGCACACCCAGATCAGCCTGGCCGACGCCCGCCGCACCCGCAAGACCGCCAAGGTGGGCCAGCAGTTCGTCACCCATTTAAAGACCAAGGACATCGGCCGCATCGCCGCGCAGAACGCCAAGCACGTCATCCGCCAGGGCCTGCGCGAGGGCGAGCGCGACCGCCAGTATACCGAGATGCAGTCCCGCGCGCATGAGATCGTGACCGGTACCGTCGTCTCCATCGACCCGGAGCGCGGCAACGTCGTGCTGGACCTCGGCAAGGGCGGCAGCGCCGTGCTGCCCCGCGGCGAGCAGGTGCCCGGCGAGCAGTTCATGGAGGGCGACGTCATCCAGGTGTATGTGGTCGACGTGCTCAACACCGAGCGCGGGCCCCGCATCACCATCAGCCGCACCCACCCCGGCCTTGTCAAGCGTATGTTTGAGCTGGAGGTGCCCGAGATCTACGACGGCACCGTCGAGGTCAAGGCCATCGCCCGTGAGGCCGGCGCCCGCACCAAGATCGCCGTCTGGAGCAAGGACCCCAACGTCGACCCGCGCGGCGCCTGCATCGGCGCCCACGGCTCCCGCGTCGAGAAGATCGTCAGCGAGCTGGGCGGCGAGAAGGTCGACATCATCCTCTGGAACGAGGACGTGACCCAGTTCATCTCCGAGGCGCTGTCCCCGGCCAAGGTGGTCAAGGTCAAGCTGCTCCCCGGCGAGCCCAAGAGCTGCGACGTCACCGTGCCGGACCACCAGCTGAGCCTGGCCATCGGCAACCGCGGCCAGAACGTGCGCCTGTGCGCTCATCTGACCGGCTACAACATCAATATCCGGCCGGAATCCGGCTACTACGGCGAGGACGAGGAAGACTGACCCCGCCGCTTTGAAACGAGGTGCGCACTTGCAGCAAAAGGTGAAAAAGATACCGGCCCGCCGCTGTGTGGGCTGCAACGCCCAAAGACCCAAGCGGGAGCTGGTGCGCGTGGTGCGCAGCCCCGCGGGCGAGGTCTCGCTGGACCGGGGCGGCAAAAAACCGGGGCGCGGCGCCTACCTGTGCCCCGACCCCGCCTGCCTGACCAGGGCCCGCAAGGCGAAACGCCTGGAACGGGCGTTCGGCGTCGAGGTGCCGGCCGAGGTGTACGAGGCCCTCTCCGCCGAGCTTGCCGCCTGTGCCGCGGCGCAAAAGGGGGCGGCGCCCGGTGCCTGAACGTGACCCGCTGCCGGGTGCGCTGGGCCTGTGCCGCAAGGCCGGCGCGCTGCTGTGGGGCGCCGAGCGCGTAGGGGATGCCATCGCCGCCGGCAAGGCAAGGCTGGTCCTGCTCACGCAGGATGCCAGCGCCCGCACGGCGGCCCGCTTCACGCAGCTGTGCGCGGACCGCGTGCCCTGCCGGACCCTGCCCCTGACCGCCGCCGACCTCAGCGCCCTGACCCCGCGCCCCGCGGCCGTATTTGCCGTCACCGACCAAAACCTTGCCCGCCTGTGCGGGAAGCATCTTTCGCAAACGGACCCCCAAGGAGGAACAGCCCATGGAGTTTAAGTATAAAATCGCTGATCTGGCCAAGGATTTTGCCATCCCCAACAAAAAAGTCATCGAGACGGTGGGCGCCATCACCGGCACCCCCCGCAAGGCCGGCGGCACCTTTGACGAGAGCGAGGCCAACCATCTGCTGGAGGCCCTGCTGCGCGAGTTCGCCATGCCCAGCCTTGACGAGTATTTTGCCAGCGGCAAAAAGCCCGAGGCCGAAAAGCCCGCCGCCAAGGCGGCCAAGCCGGCGCCCAAAAAGCCGGAGCCGCGCCGGCCCGAGAACCGCCCGGCCGAGAAGCGCACCGAGAAGCGCGTGACCATGCAGGAACTGGCCGCCAACTCCGGTATCAAAAAGCCGGTCGCCCGCACCGAGCAGGTGCAGGTGCAGCGCGCGCAGGTGCAGGTCGATACCCGCACCGTCGACGTCAATGTCGACAAGTTCAGCGCCCGCTATGACGACCTGGCCGACAGCCGCAATATGCCCGCCAACCGCAAAAAGCAGGGCAGCACCAACAAACAGAAATTCAACAACCGCAACCGGAACCGCAACCAGTTCCAGCGCCGGCGCGAGACCGAGGCCGAGCGTTTGCAGCGCATCCAGCTCGAGAAGGCCCGCAATGCCCAGCTCAAAATCTCCATCCCGGATGAGATCACCGTTGGCGAGCTGGCCACGCGCCTGAAAAAGAGCGCCGCCGAGGTCATCAAAAAGTTCATGGGCATGGGCGAGATGCACGCCATCAACGACGTGGTCGATTTCGACACCGCCGCCCTCATCGCCGAGGAATTCCACGCCAAGGTCGAGCACGAGGTCCACGTCTCCATCGAGGAGCGCCTCTTCGTGCAGGAGGAGGACGCCGCCGAGGACCTCGTCACGCGGCCGCCGGTCGTCGTCGTCATGGGCCACGTCGACCACGGCAAGACCTCCATTCTGGACACCATCCGCAAGACCAACGTCACCGCCGGCGAGGCCGGCGGCATCACCCAGGCCATCGGCGCCTACCAGGTCACCGTCAACGGCTCGCTCATCACCTTCCTCGACACCCCCGGCCACGAGGCCTTCACCGCCATGCGCGCCCGCGGCGCCAACATGACCGACATTGCCATCCTGGTCGTGGCCGCCGACGACGGCATCATGCCGCAGACCATCGAGAGCATCAACCATGCCAAGGCGGCCGGCGTCAAGCTCATCGTGGCCATCAACAAGATGGATAAGCCCACCGCCAACCCCGACCGCGTCAAGGAGCAGCTGACCAAGTACGAGATCGTGGCCGAGGACTGGGGCGGCGACGTCGCCTGCATCCCGGTCTCGGCCGTCACCGGCATGGGCATCAATGACCTGCTCGAGCGCATCGCGCTCGAGGCCGAGGTCATGGAGCTCAAGGCCAACCCCGGCCGCCGCGGCAAGGGTGCCGTCGTCGAGGCGCGGCTGGACAAGGGGCAGGGCCCCATCGCCACGCTGCTCGTGCAGAACGGTACCTTGCATAAGGGCGACTGCCTGATCGCCGGCACGGCCGTCGGCCGTGTGCGCACCATGCGCGACGACAAGGGCCGCGAGCTGGACGAGGCCGGCCCCAGCACGCCGGTCGAGATCACCGGCCTGACCGAGGTGCCCACCGCCGGCGAGCTGTTCGAGGCCGTCGAGGACGAGCGCCTGGCCCGCGAGCTCGCCGACCGCCGCACCGCCGAGGCCAAGGAGAAGCAGTTCGCCGCCTACACCAAGGTCACCCTGGATAACCTCTTCGACCAGATGGCCGCCAACGACATGAAGGAGCTGCCCATCGTCGTCAAGGCCGATGTGCAGGGCAGTGCCGAGGCCGTCAAGCAGAGCCTCGAAAAAATCTCCAACGACGAGGTCCGCGTGCGGGTCATCCATGCCGGCGTCGGCGCCATCTCCAAGTCCGACGTGTCGCTGGCCGACGCCTCCAACGCCATCATCATCGGCTTCAACGTCCGGCCGGACGCCGTCGCCAAGGCCGAGGCCGAGCAGGCCGGCGTCGAGATGCGTATGTACCGTGTCATCTATGACGCCATCAACGATGTCTCCGACGCCATGAAAGGTATGCTCGCGCCCAAGATCCGCGAGGTCGCTTTAGGCGAGGCGCAGGTGCGCATGGTCTACAAGATCTCGTCGGTCGGCACCGTGGCCGGCTGCCGCGTGACCAGCGGCAAGATCACCCGCGACGCCCAGCTGCGCCTGGTGCGCGACGGCATCGTCATCTGCGAGGACGCCATCGCCAGCCTCAAGCGCTTTAAAGACGACGCCAAGGAGGTCGCCGAGGGCTTTGAGTGCGGCGTCACGCTGGCCAAGTTCTCCGACATCAAGGAGGGCGACGTCTTCGAGTGCTTCAAGCTCGAGGAATACCGCGAGTAAACAGGAAAGGGGGCACCTGACGTGGCAACCAAAAACCACGGCCGCATGGCCCAGGATATGAAGCGGGAGCTCATCGCCGTCATCGGCGCCATGAAGGACCCGCGCCTTGCCGGCGGGCTGCTCACCGTCACCCGGCTGGAGGTCACGCCCGACCTGGACGTGGCCAGGGTGTACGTCAGCGTGCTCGGGCACGAGGGCGGCGCGGCCCCGGTGGTGGCGGCGCTCAACCAGGCCTCCGGCCACATCCGCACCGAGATTTCGCGCCGTATGCACATCCGCAAGGCGCCGCGCTATGTTTTTGTGGCCGACGACGGCGCCGCCTACGCGGAGCATATCAACCGCCTGCTCAAGGACCTGGACCCGGCCCCCAATGACGAGACGTAACACAGTAAACACACTGCTGCCCCGCACGCCCGGCCGCCGGCCGGGAACCATACGGAGGTGTCTATGACTGAAGCGATCGACCGAAAGACCGCGGCCGCGCGCCTGCGCACGGCAGAAAACATCCTGATATTGTGCCATAAAAACCCGGACGGCGACACCGTCGGCTGTGCCGGCGCGCTGAGCCTTGCGCTGCGCAGCCTGCAAAAGACCGTCGGCGTGCTGTGCGCCGATGCCATCCCGGCGCTCTACGACTATATGCACATCCCGGCCTACGACGGCAATTTTGCCCCCGGTTTTGTGGTGGCGGTGGATGTGGCCGGCACCCAGCTGTTCGGCACCGCCAACGGTATTGAACGCTATACCGAGAATATCGACCTGTGCATCGACCACCATGCCTCCAACAGCGGCTATGCGTTCGAGACGCTGGTCGATGCCGGCGCCGCTGCGGCCTGCGAGATCGTGACCGATGTCATCGAGGCGATGGAGGTCGAGCTCACGCCGGCCATCGCAGCCTGCCTCTACACCGGCATCGCCACCGACACCGGCGCTTTCCGCTTCGCCAGCACCACGGCGGCCACCCACCGCACGGCCGCCCGCCTGATGGAGGCCGGGGCGGACGCCGGCTGGCTCAACCAGCGCCTGTTCGAGAACCGTTCCAAAGCGCGTATGCAGATGGAGCGTGACGCGCTGGAAAGCCTGCAATACCACCTTGACGGCCGCTGCGCCATGATCGCGCTCTCGTGGGAGCAGATCTCGGCTTCCGGCGTGGCCGCGGCCGAGCTCGAGGACCTGACCAGCCTGCCCGGCGCCATCGAGGGGGTCAAGGTCGGGCTGACGCTGCGCCAGCAGCGGGACGGCAGCTGGCGGGTCAGCGTGCGCACCGACGGCAGCGCCGATGCCTGCGCCATCGCCCGGCACCTGGGCGGCGGCGGTCATGCCCGCGCCGCCGGGTGCGAGGTCAGCGGCAACTTTGACTATGCCTGCCAGGCCCTGCTGGCCGAAGTGGAAAAGGAACTGGATAAGACCGATGACGAACCCAAACGGGATCCTGCTGGTTGATAAGCCGGCCGGCTGGACCAGCTTTGACGTGCTGGCCAGGCTGCGCGGGGCCCTGCATACCCGCCGTCTTGGCCACGCCGGCACGCTGGACCCGATGGCCACCGGGCTGCTGGCGGTGTTCGTGGGCCGCGCTACGGCTGCCGCTTTCCGCCTGCCGGAGCATGACAAGACCTACGAGGCCGCGGTCCGCTTCGGCATCCGCACCGACACCGGCGACATCACCGGTACCGTGCTGGAGCAAGGCGAGAGCCGGGTAGGGGAGAGCGACCTGCGCGCCGCGCTGCCCGCCTTTTTGGGCGGGCATATGCAGACCCCGCCAATGTACTCGGCAGTGAAAATCGACGGACAGCCGCTGTATAAGGCGGCCCGCGCCGGGCGCGAGGTGGAACGCCCGCCCCGCCCCGTGACCATCCGCGAGCTCGAGCTGCTGGACCTGACGGGGGACACGGCAGCGCTGCGCGTGCGCTGCTCACAGGGGACCTACGTCCGCGTGTTGGCCGAGGAGCTGGGCGCGGCGCTCGGCGTCCCGGCCACGCTGGCGGCGCTGCGCCGCACGCAGTCCGGGCCTTTCGATCTGCAAGACGCCCACACGCTGCCCGAGATCCTGGCCGCCGCCGAGGACGGCACGCTCGAGCAAAACGGCTGGCTGCTGGGCACCGACGCCGCCTTCCCCGGGCTGCCGGCCCTGACCGTGGACGAGGCAGTCAAGCGGCATCTCTTCAACGGCTGCCCGACCTCCGGCTATCCCGCCGCCGACGGGCTTTACCGCGTCTATGACGGCAGCGGCCTGTTTTTGGGCCTTGCCAACGTCGAAAATCACTGCTTGAACGTCGAAAAAATCTTTTGCGAACGAGGCTGACCCGCCCATGGCGATGCACATTCTTACAGAATTGGCAACACTGGCCCCCGCCCCCGCGCAGCCCTGCGCGGCGGCGCTGGGCTTTTTTGATGGCGTGCATCTCGGCCACCGGCGCGTGCTGGGCGCCGCCGTCGCGTGGGCGCGGGAGAACGCCTGCACCCCGGCCGCGTTCACCTTCACGCTGCCGGATGAAAGCACCCAAAAGGGCGGGCGCATCCTCTCGGCGGCGCAAAAGCACGCCCGCATCGAGCGCCTGGGCATCGAGCAGTACATGGAGCCGCCGTTTGCGGCGTTCCGCGCCCTGACGCCGGAGCAGTTCGTGGACGACGTGCTCGTGCGCTGCTTTGGCGCCAAAGCCGTGTTCTGCGGCGACAACTTTACCTTCGGCGCCCGCGCCGCCGGCAATGTGGCGGTGCTCAAGGACCTGTGCGCCGCGCGCGGCATCGCCGTGCAGGTGGTGCCGATGGCGCAGTATGCGGGGCAGACCGTCTCCAGCACGCGCATCCGCGCGGCGCTGGCGGCCGGGGACATCGCCGCCGCCAACGCCATGCTCGGCGCGCCCTACGCGCTCGACTGGCCGGTGGTGCACGGCAGGGGCATCGGTACCGGGCTGCTGGGCACCCCCACCATCAACCAACGCTGTCCCGCCGGCGCCGTGCTGCCGGGCAGCGGCGTCTACCTGACCCGCATCCGGATCGCAGGGCGCTGGTGGCCGTCCGCTACCGGCATCGGGCCGCGCCCCACGGTCGACAAGCCCGGCGCGCCCGTCACCTGCGAGACCTGGGTGCCCGACTTTGCCGGCGACGTGTACGGGCAGGCCCCGCTGCTGGAATTTGGCCGTTTTTATGCCCCGGTGCGCAAATTTGACTCGCTGGACGGCCTGCGGGCGCTCATCCTGCAGGCCGGCGCGGCCGCCAAAGCCCATTTTACCGGTGAAGGCTGAAAATTTTTCTTGTATTTTCCAACCCGCTGTGGTATACTACTAAGGCTACCGCGGCGCAGCGGCGGGCGTATGCCCCGAAAACGGGGAACCTCTGCCTACCCACCGCTTCGCTGCCGGCAAATCTAAAACGGAGGAAATGATCCCATGAGCCAGAAATCCGCTATCGAAAAACAGCCCGTCATCGCCAAGGCCGCCCTGCATGAGGGCGACACCGGCTCCCCCGAGGTGCAGGTCGCGCTGCTGACCGCGCGCATCAATCATTTGACCGAGCACCTCAAGTCCAACCCGCATGACAACCACAGCCGCCGCGGCCTGTTCAAGATGGTCGGCCGCCGCCGCAACCTGCTGGCCTACCTGCAAAAGAAGGACATCAACCGTTACCGTGCCCTGATTGCCGATTTGGGCCTGCGCAAGTAAGCAAGGAACCCCGGGCAAGGTCCAGCGATGGGCCTTGCCCGCTGTCTTGCAAAACCCGTACCCGCTGCCGCGCCGCCGTGTTTTTGTGCAGTAAATCGAGCGCCGGAACGCCTGTTCCGAGGTTGGATTTATTGCTCAAGACCGGTGGCCGGCATCCAAAATACAAACAAAAGGAGTATACCATGCCACTGGAATTTTCCTCACGCAAAGAGAGCTTTGCCAACTACCACACCTACCAGACGACCTTTGCCGGCCGTCCTTTCATCGTCGAGACCGGCAAGATGTGCGGGCTGTCCAACGCCAGCGCCATGATCCGCTACGGCGAGACCAGCGTGCTGTGCAACGTCGTGATGAGCCCCAAGCCGCGCGAGGGCGTCGATTTCTTCCCCTTAAGCGTCGAATATGAGGAAAAGCTCTACGCCGACGGCCGCATCCCCGGCAGCTTCATGCGCCGTGAGGGCCGCCCCGGCGAGCACGCCATCCTCACCTCCCGCGTCGTCGACCGCCCCATCCGGCCGCTGTTCCCGCACGAGATGCGCAACGATGTCTGCGTGACCATGACGGTCATGAGCCTTGACCCCGACTGCTCGCCCGAGATCGCCGGCATGAACGGCGCGTCCCTGTGCATCGCCATGTCCGACATCCCGTGGAACGGCCCCATCGCCGGCGTTTCGGTCGGCCTTGTCGACGGCGAGATCGTGCTCAACCCCACCAAAGAGCAGCGCGAGGTCAGCGAGCTCAACCTGACGCTGGCCGCCAGCGAGGAAAAGATCGTCATGATCGAGGCCGCCGCCAATGAGGTGGACGAGCAGACCATGATGAAGGCCATCAAGACCGGCCACGAGGAGATCAAAAAGATGCTCGCCTTCATCGGCGGTATCGTGGCCGAGATCGGCAGACCCAAGAAAGAATTCACCCCCGTCGAGATGGACGCCGACCTGATGGCGGACATCGTCGCCAAGCACCTTGACGACTTCAAGGCCGCGATGGACACCGACGACAAGAATGTGCGCGACGCCGCCATCCTGCCGATTCTGGACGCCATCGCCGAGGAGCACCCCGAGCTCGAGGCCGCTGACCTTGAGACCGTCAGCTACCAGATGCAGAAGAAGGTCGTGCGCGGCTGGCTGCTCAACGACGGCAAGCGCGTGGACGGCCGCGGCATCAACGAGATCCGCCCCCTGGCCGCCGAGGTCGCGGTGCTGCCGCGCGCCCACGGCTCCGGTATGTTCACCCGCGGCCAGACCCAGGTGCTGACCGTGGCCACCCTGGGCAACGTCAAGGACGCCCAGACCATGGACGATCTGTCCGATTTACAGCAGAAGCGCTATATCCACCACTACAACTTCCCGCCGTACTCGGTCGGCGAGGCGCGCGCCCCGCGCAGCCCCGGCCGGCGTGAGATCGGCCACGGCAACCTGGCCGAGCGCGCGCTCATCCCCGTGCTGCCCGATATGGCCGAGTTCCCCTACACCATCCGCCTGGTGTCCGAGGTCTTGAGCTCCAACGGCTCCACCTCGCAGGCCTCCATCTGCGGCTCCACGCTCGCCTTGATGGACGCCGGTGTGCCCATCAAGGCGCCGGTGGCCGGCATTTCCTGCGGTCTCATCACCGACGGCGACCCCGCCCACGGCGGCAGGTGGATGACCATGCTCGACATCCAGGGCGTCGAGGATTTCCACGGCGACATGGACTTCAAGGTCGGCGGCACCCGCCGCGGCATCACGGCCATCCAGATGGACATCAAGGTCGA
>CANRLV010000024.1 GCA_947631565.1 uncultured Gemmiger sp.
GAGATCCCGCGCGTGCGCGAGGATTCCGGCTACCCGCCGCTGGTCACCCCGACCAGCCAGATCGTCGGCACGCAGGCTGTGTTCAACGTCATCATGGGCGAGCGCTACAAGATGGTCACCAAGGAGTTCAAGGGCCTGGTCCACGGCGACTACGGCAAGACCCCGGCGCCCATCAAGCCGGAGTTCTCCAAGATGATCCTGAAAGGCGAGGAGCCCATCACCTGCCGCCCGGCGGACCTGCTGGAGCCGGAGGTCGAAAAGATGAAGGCCGAGGCCGCCAAGTACGCGATCCAGGAGGAGGACGTGCTCACCTACGCGATGTTCCCGCAGGTGGCGCCAAAATTCTTTGAAAAGCGCAACGCCCGCCTGCAGGGCGTCGACGCCGCCCATGCCGACTACGCCGCCAAGAGCCACCCCGTGTAGCGCTGCGCTTCAAAAGAGGGGTTCGGCGTTACTGGCTGCGCCGGTCCGCCTGCACCCCTCTCTTGGACACACCCCATCGCAAAAAATGCCGTGCGCATGCCCAAGGGCGACTTGCACGGCATTTTTTGCTCTAGATGTATCGGCCTTGCCCGCACAAGTGGATAGTTTTTCGCGCACATAACGGTCAAATCTGGTTAAATCTTTAGATAAAATAGCGTATTTCGGGATGTTTGCTAATCGTAAAAAAACTTCTCAACGAGAGGTATAGGCGGCATAGGCTGTCTATACCTCTCTTGCTTCATACTTTTTGGTCGTATTGCTTTTCATTTAGGTGCGTTGTATAATGTTTCTGGCAGAGAAAGCTATCTGCCCGTCAAATCGGGATTTAGGAGAACACCACGCATGATAAAACTTCGATACGGGAATACAAATACATTTTTACTGTGTGGGAATGCTGCCAATTTACTGATTGATACAGATTACGCCGGAACACTGCCGGCATTTTACAAGGAGATAAAAAGGCATAGCATAGATGTGCGGGATATAACGTATGTGATGGCTACGCATTATCATCCAGACCATATGGGCCTTATCGGTGAGCTGATGGAACACGGCGTAAAACTGCTGTTGATCGATGCGCAAACCGAGTATGTTCATTTTTCTGATGAAATCTTCGGCCGGGAAAAACAGATAAAATATACTCCGATAGATGAAAGCCTCGCCACGGTTATAAGCTGCGCTGAAAGCCGTTCGTTTCTTATCTCAATGGGAATTAATGGAGAAATCATCAGCACGCCAAGCCATAGCGAGGACAGCGTTTCTGTAATTTTGGACGATGGGGATTGTATTGTCGGCGATTTGGAGCCTATCGACTTTTTGGACGCTTATGAAGATAATCCAAGGCTTGAAAAGGACTGGAGACGCATCATGAGCTATAAACCAAAGAGGATTTTATATGCCCATGTAAACGAAAAAGTAATGATATAGTGTGATAGATATTCCTGCTGTTCGGGAAGTGAATCGGAACGATAAATTCCGGTTTGTCGGGGAGTGTATCCGAGCGACAAGGACGATAAAACAAGCGAACATATCAATGCGTGGGCATCTCTACGGTAGATGCCCACGTTGCTTTTCACGGCAGCTACGGCGTTAAATTTTTCTTTCCCGTGGTCGCAATAGCAGCAGCACCTGTCCCGGCACGGTCGGGCCGAGCCGGCGGCGAGGCCCGAAAAACTCCCCCGCCGTAGCGGGCGCACTTACCGCCGCCGGCTTCAGCCGGTGGTGAGTAAGTGCGCCCTTGGATTCTTTATTTTTAAGCCTTGAAACTTTGATAGTCAAAAGGTGCGCGATAAACCGCCCACTCATGTCGGTCAAGGCCGATAGATTTAAATACATTTTTATTAAAATTCGGTTGCAAAACCGTCACGGGGGCGGGTCATGCCTTGCAGATGGACCCCAAAAATAGTATAATATCTACATCTGTGGAAATTTATGGCCGCTGCCCGGCGGCGGCCGGTTTGGGGGCAAACTATGGTATTGAGCATGACCGGCTACGGCCGCGCCGAGCAGGAGCTGAACGGCCGCCTGATCACCGTTGAGCTGCGCAGCGTCAACGCGCGTTATTTTGAGTATTCGTCCCGCCTGCCGCGCCGCTGTATGTTCATGGAGGACCGGCTCAAAAAGCTGGTGGCCGCCCGGGTCAGCCGCGGCAAGGTGGAGCTGAGCCTGACGCTGCAAAGCCTCTGGGCAACGGACACGGCCGTCAACATCAACTATCCGCTGGCCGAGGCCTATGTCACGGCTTTGAAGGAGCTGAAAACCAGCTATCACCTGCAGGACGAGATCACCGTCCAGCTGCTGGCGCGTATGCCGGACGTGCTGACCCAGACCGCCGCCCCCACCGACGAGGACGCCCTCTGGCAGGACGTGCAGGCGGTGGCGGCGCAGGCGCTTGACGCCTTTATCGCCATGCGCGCCGCCGAGGGCGAAAAGCTGCACAACGATATTTTGTTCCACCTGAACATCATCGAGACGCTGGTCGGCCAGATCGAGCAGAGCACGGCCGGGCGCGTCAAGGCCTACAGCGACAAGCTCTACGCCCGCCTGCAGGAGCTGCTGGCCGACCGCAATATCGACGAGAGCCGCCTTGTCACCGAGGCCGCCCTCTTTGCCGACAAGACCGCCATCGACGAGGAGACCGTGCGCCTGCGCAGCCACATCGACCAGTACCGCGCTTTTTTGGTGCGGGAAGAACCGGTGGGCCGCAAGCTGGATTTCCTCACCCAGGAGCTCAACCGTGAGGCCAACACCATCGGCAGCAAATGCCAGGACGTCGCCATCACCCGGCTGGTCGTGGACCTCAAGTCCGAGATCGAAAAGATCCGCGAACAGCTGCAAAATATCGAGTAAGGCAGGGGGCAGGGCTCATGCAGCTGTTGGACATCGGCTTTGGCAACATGGTCAACACCGAGAGGCTCGTCGCCGTCGTCAGCCCCGACTCGGCGCCCATCAAGCGCCTGGTGCAGGATGCGCGCGACAAGGGCGCCCTCATTGATGCCTCCTACGGGCGCAAGACCCGCGCCGTGCTCATCACGGACTCGGACCACGTCATCCTCTCGGCCTTCGAGCCCGAGACCCTGACCGGCCGCGCCCAAACACCGGAGAAGGAAGTGTAAACCATGCAGGGCGAGCATTGCCTGTTTGTCGTTTCGGGGCCGTCCGGCGCCGGCAAGGATACCGTCGTGGCGCGCCTGCGCGCCGCCCACCCGGCCGTGCAGCGCACCGTCTCGGCCACCACCCGCGCTATGCGCCCCGGCGACGAGGACGGCGTGACCTATCATTTTATCTCCACGGCGGCCTTTGAACAGAAGCTGGCCGAGGACGCGCTGGTGGAATACACCAACTACTGCGGCAACTACTACGGCACGCTGCGCAGCGAGGTCGAGCCGCGCATGGCGGCGGGCATCCCGGTCATCCTTGTCATCGAGGTCGAGGGCGCCGGCAACATCAAGCGCCTGTATCCGGGCGCCACCACCGTCTTTGTCATGCCGCCGAGTCTCGCGGAGCTCGAGCGCCGGCTGCGCGGCCGCGGCACCGAGAGCGAGGAGAAGATACAAAGCCGCCTGCAGCGCGCCGGGCAGGAGATGGCGCTGGCCGCAAACTATGACGAGCACCTCGTCAACGACGACGCCGACCGCTGCGCCGCCGACCTGTGGGCCGTCATCGAGCGCAAGCTGGCTGGAAAGTAAGCTTACATACGTCAATTACAGGAAAGGGGGCGGCGCGCGGGATGCCGGTGCGCATGGCACAGGTGGCCGTCAGCGACGCCACCGTCCAGTACGATAAGCTCTATTCCTACCGGGTGCCGGCGGCGCTGGAGAGCACGGTCTTCTCCGGCAGCATGGTGCTGGTCCCGTTCGGCCGCGGCAACGCGCCGCGCCTGGCCGTCGTGGTGGAGCTGGGCGAGGGCGAGGCGGACGCCAGGACCAAGGACCTGCTCACCGCCGCGCCCGAGGACGCCCGCCTGACCCCGCACCTTTTGGAGCTCGTGCGCTTTTTGAAGGAACGGACCTTTTGCACCTGGTTCGAGGCGGTCAAGGCCGTCATCCCCTACGGCGCGCAGTACCAGCCGGGGGTGGAAAACGGGCGCCCGGTGCTCAAAAACCGGCTCGCCCAGCCGCTGGAGCGCGTGTACACGCTGCTGGCGCCCCTGCCGGAAAGACCTAGGCCCGGCGCGCGCCAGCGGCAGGCGGCCGAGGCTTTGCGGGACGGCCCTCTGACGCAGAAGCAGTTACAGGAGCTCGGCGTCAGCAAAGCGACGCTGGACGGGTTGTGCCAAAAGGGCGTGCTGGCGGTGCGCGAACGCCGCCCGGCGCTGGACCTGCTGGCCGACCTGCCGTTCGACCCCCAGCCCCTGGAGCTCTCGGCCGAGCAGCGCGCCGCCTGCGACGCGCTGCTGCCCGACCTGCGCGCCGGCAAGCCGGCGGCGGCGCTGCTCTACGGCGTGACCGGCAGCGGCAAGACCGCCGTGTTCGAGGAGCTCATCGCCCAAACGCTGGCGCTGGGCCGCCGGGCGCTCGTGCTGGTGCCGGAGATCGGCCTCACCCCGCAGATGCTGCGCCGCCTGAAAGCCCGCTTCGGCAGCCGGCTGGCCGTGCAGCATTCGGCCCTCAGCAACACCGAGCGCCTTTTACAGTGGCGCATGATCCAGCACGGCAACGCCGACATCGTCGTCGGCACGCGCAGCGCCGTGTTCGCCCCGCTGGAAAACCTCGGCCTCATCGTCATCGACGAGGAGCAGGAGCATACCTACCAGAGCGAGTCGAGCCCGCGCTACTCGGCGCACGACATCGCCAGAAAGCGCGCCGCGCAGGAGGGCGCCCTGCTCGTGTTCTCCTCCGCCACGCCCCGCACCGAGACCTGGTACGCCGCCCAAAAGGGGCGCGTCCGGCTCGTGCAGCTCACGCAGCGCTATGGCGGCCGGCCGCTGCCGCAGGTCGATTTTATTGATATGCGCGCCGAGCTGGCCGCCGGCAACCCGCGCGAGGTCAGCGTGCGGCTGGCCAAGGAGCTGGCCGATACGATATCCCGCGGCGAGCAGGCGATCTTGCTGCTCAACCGCCGCGGTTACCACACGGTGGGGCAGTGCGCCGCCTGCGGGCAGGTGCTGGAATGCCCCAACTGCTCGGTGCCGATGGTCTACCACAAGCCGCGCTATGCGCTGCTGTGCCACCACTGCGGGCATTCGGTCTGCCCCCCGCCCGACACCTGCCCCAAATGCGGGGGCAAGCTCGTCTACAGCGGTTTCGGCACCCAGCGCGTGGAGGAGGAGCTGGCCGCGCTTTTGCCCGGCGCGCGCATCCTGCGCATGGACCAGGACTCGACCGGGCGCAAGAACGCCCACGCGCAGATGCTGGGCCGCTTTGCCAGGGGAGAATACGACATCCTGCTCGGCACCCAGATGGTCGCCAAAGGGCTGGATTTTGAAAGGGTCACGCTGGTCGGGGTCTTAGGCATCGACAACCTGCTGTTCGGGCAGGGCTTTCGCGCCTACGAGAGCGTGTTCAGCCTTATCACGCAGGTGGTGGGCCGCGGCGGCCGGGCCGAATTGCCGGGCCGCGCCCTCATCCAGACGACGGTGCCGCGCCACCCGGTGTTGCAGCTGGCCGCCGCGCAGGATTACCCGGCCTTCTACCGGCAGGAGATCGCTTTCCGGCAGCTGGGCCTCTACCCGCCGTTCTGCGCCTTCTGCGTCGTCGGCTTTACCGGCGCCGAAAACCTGCCCACGCTGCAGGCAGCCCGCCGCTTCGGCACGCTGCTGGCGCAGCGGGCGGCGCAAACGCCCGAGCTGCCGCTGCGCATTTTGGGCCCCGTGCCGATGAACATCGCGCTGCTGGGCGGCAAGTACCGCTACAAGGTCACGCTCAAAAGCCGCGGCGACGCGCCCTTCCGCGCGCTGCTGCACGCGGCCCTCGACGACTACGCGGCCGAGAAGCTGCCGGCCAGGGCGAGCATCACGCTGGACTTCAACTCTGACGGTGACCTGTAAATCATAAGGAGGAAATTTTCCATGGCACTGCGCACCATCGTACAGGACGGCGACCCCATTTTGAAAAAGGTCTGCCGCCCCGTGACCAAATTTGACGACCGCCTCGCCACCCTGCTCGACGATATGCGGCAGACGCTGCTGGACGCCGACGGCCTGGGCCTCGCCGGGCCGCAGGTGGGCATGATGCGCCGCCTGTTCGTGTGCCTCGACGACCGCGATATGCCCGAGGGTGAGCTGCCGCCGGACTATGAATACAAATTCATCGAGTTCGTCAACCCCGAGATTTTGGAGCGCAGCGACGAGACGGTGGAGCAGTACGAGGGCTGCCTGTCCTTCCCCGGGCACAACGGGGCCATCGCCCGCGCCAAGCACGTCAAGGTCAAGGCGCAGGACCGCCGCGGCGAATGGTTCACGCTCGAGGCCGACGATATGCTGGCCCGCTGCATCCAGCACGAGAACGACCACCTGGACGGCATCACCATCATGGACCGTGCCACGCATTTTTACGAGGACGACCACACCGAAGAATGAGTAGGGGCCGCCCCGTGTGGCGGCCCGCAAAGGAGACAACCGTACCAAATGCGCATCCTTTTCATGGGCACCCCGGACATCGCCGCCGCCAGTCTGGCCGCGCTGCTTGCGGCCGGGCACGACATCTGCGGCGTCTTCACCCGCGCCGACAAGCCGGTTGGCCGCAAACAGGTGCTCACCGCGCCGCCGGTCAAAACGCTGGCGCTCGAACACGGTATCCCGGTCTGGCAGCCCGCCACGCTGCGCGACGGCACAGCGGAAACCATCCTCCGCAGCCTCGCGCCGGAGCTCGTCGTCGTGGTGGCCTACGGGCGCATTTTGCCGCCCGAGCTTTTGCACATCGCCCCCTTGGGCTGCATCAACCTGCACGTCTCGCTGCTGCCCCAATACCGCGGTGCGGCGCCCATCCAGTGGGCGGTGCTGAACGGTGACGAAATGACCGGCGTCACCGTCATGCAGCTCGACGAGGGCTGCGACACCGGGCCGGTCTTGCTCGTCGAGCCGGTGCCCATCGGGCCCGAAACGACCGCCGGCGAGCTGTTTGAACAGGTCACGGCCGTCGGCGCGCGCACGCTGGTCACAGCGGTCGAAGCCTTGGGCCGGGGCGAGCTGACCCCCACGCCGCAGGATGATACCAAGGCCACCCAGGCCCCGCCGCTGACCAAGGAGATGGCCGCCTTTGATTTTACTTGGCCGGCCGCCCGCATCCACAACTGGGTGCGCGGCATGGACCCCTGGCCGATGGCGTATTTTATCAGCGGCGGCAAAAAGATCAAGGTCAAGGGCGCGCGTTTGGCCCAAAACCCGGCCGGCGCGGCCCCCGGCACGGTGCTGGGGCTCAAGCCGCTGACCGTCGCCTGTGCCGACGGCGCTGTGCAGCTGCTCACCCTCACGCCCGAGGGCGGCAAGCCGATGCCCGGCACCGCTTGGGCGGCGGGCCGCCGCCTGAAAGCGGGGGACACGCTGTGACCGCCCGCTATCTCGCCGTCAGGGCGCTGGTCCGGCAGGAGCAGAACGGCTACGCCGATTTGGTGCTGGACGCCGAGCTCAAAAAATGCGCTCCGCCGCTGCCGGCGCGGGACGCCGCTTTCGCCGCCGCCGTGTTCTACACGGTGGTCGAGCACTTGAACCTGTTGGACTGGGTGCTGGCCAAGGCCAGCGCCCGCCCGCTGGCAAAGCTCGATGCCCCCGTGCGCGCCATCCTGCGCGCGGGGCTCGCGCAGGGGCTGTACATGGCGGTGCCGCACCCCGCCGCCGTCAATGAATCGGTCAAATTGGCGCGGGCCTTCGGCAAATCGAGCGCCGCCGGCATGGTCAACGCCGTGCTGCGCCGGTGCCTCGCCGCGCCGCCGCCCACCGCCGCCGATTTCCCGGACCCCCTGGACCGGCTGCAAACGTTCTACAGCCTCTCCGCCCCGGTGGCGGCGCTGCTGTGGGAGCAGTACGGCGCGGATGCGCTCGCCATGGCCGAGGCATTTGCCGAAAAGCGCCCCGCCGCCGTGCGCGTCAACACGCTGCGCACCGGACCGGAAGCCCTCGCCGCCGCCCTTGCGGCCGAGGGCCACACCGTGCACGGACCGGGCCCTGTGCCCGGCAGCCTGCTCGTCACCTTTGCCGGCAGCCCGGCGGGGAGCCCCGCCTTCCAAAAGGGCTTTTACCATGTGCAGGGCCTGGCCAGCCAGTACGCGGCGCTGTGCCTCGACGCCAGGCCCGGCCAGCGCGTGCTGGACCTGTGCGCCGCCCCCGGCGGCAAAACGCTGCTGCTGGCCGAGGCAATGGGGGATACGGGCAGCCTGACCGCCAACGACGCCGCCCCCGCCCGTGTCGGGCGCCTGCGGCAGGCCGTCAAACGCCTGGGCTTGCGCTGCGTCACCGTCACCTGTGCCGACGCCGCGGCCGGCGTGCCGCCGGGCGGGCCGTTCGACCGCGTTCTGTGCGACGTGCCCTGCACGGGGCTGGGCGTCATCGGCAAAAAGCCCGACATCCGCTACAAGGCCCTCGCGGACCTGCCCGCCCTGTACGCCGTGCAGCAGGCCATTTTACAAAACGGCGCCGCAGCCCTTGCCCCCGGCGGGCGCTTGGTGTATGCTACCTGTACCGTCAACCGGCGTGAAAATCAGGACCAGGTCGAAAAATTTTTACAACTTTGCCCGCAGTTCCGCATCGTACCGCCGGAAATCGCCTTCCCGGGGACGGCCGACACCGGTTTTGGCACGCTGTTTTTGCCCCAAAATACCGCAAGCGACGGATTTTTTGTGGCAATTCTTGCAAAAACGTGATACGATAAGAGGTGAGCCGCTGTGCCCGCGCCGCAACCCCCCTGCTTGAACGATCTGGAGCTGCCCGAGCTCACCGCCTATGTGGCGGCGCTGGGCCAGCCCGCTTTCCGCGCAAAGCAGATCTACAAGTGGCTGCACCAGAAGCTGGTCACCGACTTTGCCCAGATGACCGACCAGCCCAAGGCGCTGCTGGCGCGCCTGGCCGAGTCCGCCGCCATCGCCGCGCCGGTCATCGTGCGCCGCCAGCAGTCCCGGGACGGCACGGTCAAGTACCTGCTGCGCCTGGCCGACGGCAACTGCATCGAGACGGTGCTCATGCACTACCGGTACGGCTACAGCGTCTGCGTCTCGACCCAGGTGGGCTGCGCGATGGGCTGCCGCTTCTGTGCGTCCACGCAGGCCGGGCGGGTGCGGGACCTGACGGCCGGCGAGATCGCCGCCGAGGTCTACACCGTCCAGCGCGAGCTCTGGCAGCGCGACGCCGCGGCGCGCGTCTCCCACATTGTGCTCATGGGCATCGGCGAGCCGCTGCACAACTATGACAATGTGCTGCGCTTCCTGCGCATCATCTCGGGGGCCGGGGGCCTCAACATCGGTATGCGCAATATCAGCCTCTCCACCTGCGGGCTCGTGCCGCAGATCGACCGCCTGGCAAAGGAAAACCTCCAGCTCACGCTGTCGGTCTCGCTGCACGCGCCGGACGACGCCACCCGCTCGGCGATGATGCCGGTCAATGACGCTTTTCCGCTCGAACAGCTCATCCCCGCCTGCCGGCGCTACCAGGCCGCCACCGGCCGCCGCATCAGCTTTGAGTACGCGATGGTGCGCGGCGTCAACGATTCCGACGATATGGCGCGGAAATTGGCCGCCCTGCTCAAGGGCATGGGCGCGCACGTCAACCTCATCCCCGTCAACCCGGTGGACGGCAGCCCCTACTCCGCCAGCGATGACGCCAACATCCGCCGCTTCTGCGCGCGGCTGCAGGCGCTGGGCCAGAATGCCACCGTGCGCCGCCGCCTGGGCGCCGACATCAGCGCCGCCTGCGGCCAGCTGCGGCGCGAGACGGCCGCCGCCGGCCCTGAAACGATTCCCGAAACGATTTCCTGAGAAAGGACCAGAACGCCATGAAGATCGCCGCTGTGACCGATATCGGCAGCTGCCGCAATGAAAATCAGGACAACTACTGCGCCCAGCAGCTGCCGGGCGGCGGCGGTTGGGGCATCGTCTGTGACGGCATGGGCGGCGCCAACGGCGGGCGCATCGCCTCCGGCATCGCCACCGAGACCATGCGCCGCTATTTTACCAACAAGCTGGCGGCGCTGCACCACGGCCAGGAGGAGGCCTTCATCCTGGAAGGCTTTGACACCGCCAACCGCGCCGTGTACGACAAAGCCACCGCCAGCGCCGATATGCTGGGCATGGGCACCACCGGCGTCTGCGCGTACCTCGCCAGGGGCGTGGCGCACATCGTGCACGCCGGCGACAGCCGCGCCTACCTGGTGCGCGACGGCGCGCTGCGCCAGCTCACGCGCGACCATTCGATGGTGCAGCAGCTGGTCGACAGCGGCAAGATCACCCGCGAGCAGGCCGCCCAGCACCCGCAGAAGAACCTCATCACCCGCGCCTTGGGCGTGGCCGCCACCATCGTGCCGGAATACGATCGCTGCCCCGTGCAGGCGGGCGATGTGCTGCTGCTGTGCACCGACGGGCTCACCAACATGGTCAGCGACGAGGAGATCGAGCTGCTCTTAAAGGAAACGCCGTTTTTTGAGGCCCCGCACCGCCTGGTCGAGCGGGCCATCCACGGCGGCGGTCAGGACAACATCACCATCCTGCTCTTGGGCGTGGAAGCGACGGAGGACGTAAGCAATGGATAATCTCATCGGCAAAAAGCTGGACGGACGCTACCTGGTCGAAAGCCTGGTCGGCCGCGGCGGCATGGCCAACGTCTACCGCGGGCAGGATACCCGTACCGGCAACGCCATCGCCGTCAAGGTCCTGAAGGAAGAGTTCCTGGACAACGGCGAGCTGGTGCGCCGCTTTAAAAACGAGTCCAAGGCCATCTCGATTTTGGACCACCCCAACATCGTGCGTGTGTACGACGTCTCGGTGACCGACAAGCTGCAATATATCGTCATGGAATATATTGACGGCATCACCCTCAAGGAATACCTGCGCCAGCGCGGCGGCGTGCTCACCTGGAAGGAGGTCGTGCATTTTGCCACGCAGGTGCTCTCGGCGCTGGAGCACGCGCACGCCAAGGGCATCGTCCACCGTGACGTCAAGCCGCAGAACATCATGCTGCTGGCCGACGGCTCCATCAAGATGATGGACTTCGGCATCGCCCGTTTCTCGCGCGCGCAGAGCCAGACCGTCTCCGACAAGGCCATCGGCTCGGTGCACTATATCAGCCCCGAGCAGGCCAAGGGCGACCGCACCGACGCCCGCACCGACATCTACTCCGTCGGCGTGATGATGTACGAGATGCTCTCCGGTATCCTGCCGTTCGATGGCACCGGCGCCGTCTCCATCGCCATCAAGCAGATCTCCGACAAGGCCCGGCCGCTGGCGGAGGTCGCGCCGGGCGTGCCCGAGGGCCTGCGCCAGATCACCGAGAAAGCGATGGAGAAGGACCCCGCCGCCCGCTACCAGTCGGCGCGGGAGATGCTGGACGCGCTCGAAGCCTTCAAGCGCAACCCCAGCGCCCGCTTCGCCTATGAGTACAACACCCAATCGAACCCCGACAAGACCATCAGCAAGGTGGTCAGCGCCAGCAAGCCGCAGCCGGGGAGCAGCACCCACGGCGGCGCCCACAGCGGCGTCAAGGTCAAGACCGGCGTGCACACGGCGGACGCCCGCCGCGCCGGCGACGCCAAAAACGGCAAGAACGGCAAAAAGCGCAAGAAGAAGCGCCGCCACAAGGAATACCACTTCTCGCTGTTCCCGATCTTCTTCGGTATGGCGGTGGCTTTCGTCATCGGCGCGGTGATTTTGGTGTATCTCATCTTCTCCAACTCCTCGAACGCTCTGTTCTCCAACCGTGCCGACGTGCAGCTCATCAACTTCGTCGGCATGACGCGGGACGAGTTCCTCGCCTCGGACTACAACGCCCAGGTCACCCCGGTCTGGGTCTATGAATACAACGACACCCAGGCCGCCGGCACCATCTTCCAGCAGACGCCGCGCTCCGGCCGCACCATCAAGGAGGGGCAAAAGCTCACCCTGAAAGTCAGCATGGGCATCCAGTGGGTGACCGTGCCCGAGACCCGCACCTATACGCGTGACGACGCCTTGCAGCTGCTCACCGACGCCGGGCTCGTGCCCATCACCACCCCTGTGGACGACAGCACCGTCGCCCCCGGCACCGTCGTCTCGACCGAGCCGGCGGCCGGTGAGTCGGTGCCCGGGCGCAGCAACATCACGGTCTATGTCAGCCGTGAGCCGATGAATATGTCCCGCGTGGTGCCCAGCATCGTCGGTATGTCGGCCGAGGATGCTCGCTCCAAGCTGTTCGAGAACCAGCTCGGCGCCCGCACGGTCGAGGTCAACAGTGCCGCCGCCCCGGGCACCGTGGTCAACCAGAACCCCGGCGGCGGCGCCTCGGCCCGTGTGCTGGACCTGGTCACCGTCGAGGTGTCGACCGGCATCCCGCAGGAGGTCGTCGACCAGCAGGCCGCCGAGGCGGCCGCCCAGCAGGCGGCGCAGGCGGCTGCCAGCGAGGGTTGGTATGACTATGATGAGGAGCGGGGATACTGGTACCATGTCCTGCCGGACGGCACCCGTGACGGTTGATATGGATATGCAGCCGTACATCGTCAAGGGCATCGGGGGCTTCTATTACGTCAAAACGTCTGCGGGCGTGGTGGAGTGCCGCGCCCGCGGCGTTTTCCGCAAGCGCGGCGTCACGCCGCTGGCGGGGGACAATGTCCGCCTGACGCCGGACGGCGCCGCCATCGCCGAGATACTGCCCCGCAAAAGCTGCTTCGTCCGCCCGCCGGTGGCCAACCTGGACGTTTTGTTCGTGGTCGCCGCCACCGCCCAGCCGGCCCCCAGCACACTGATTTTGGACCAGCTGCTGGCCGCCGCGCTCTACCAGAATGTACAGCCGGTGCTCGTCATCACCAAGGCCGACCTGGCCGCCGCCGATTTCCTGTGCGCCGCGTACAGGACCAGCGGCATCCCACTCGTGCAGCTCGACTACGCCGCCGGCGCCGGGCTGGACGAGCTGCGGGGGTACATCGCGGGGCACCTGTGCGCCTTCTGCGGCAACAGCGGCGTGGGCAAATCGACGCTGCTCAACGCCCTTGCCCCGGAGCTCGCGCGCGAGACCGGCGCCATCAGCCAAAAGCTCGGCCGCGGGCGCCACACCACACGCGAGGTCGAGATCTTTGAGGTTTGCGGCGGCCGCATCGCCGACACCCCCGGCTTTGCCAGCCTGGACGCCCAGCGCCTGGGCCATATCCCGAAGGAAGAACTCGAGACCACCTTCCCGGACTTTGCGCCCTACCGCGGGCAGTGCCGCTTCATCGGCTGCTCCCACCGCAGGGAGAAGGGCTGTGCCGTGCGCGCCGCCGTCGAGGCCGGCGCCATCACCCAGAGCCGCTACCAGAGTTATCTCGCCATGTACGAGATCGCCGGGCAGTATAAGGAGTGGGAGCATGCCCCCCAAGACCGCTGAAAAACGCGCCGTCATCCTCGCCGCCGTGCCGGTAACGCCCGCGATGGGCCGCTGCCTGCGCCCCGGCGATTTTGTCGTCGCCTGTGACGGCGGGCTGCGCAACGCCGCCGTGCTGGGCGTAAAGCCCGACCTGCTGATCGCCGATTTCGATTCGCTGCCGGCGGCCGACTGCCCGCCCGATGTGCCGCTGGTGCGCCTGCCCACCGTCAAGGACGACACCGACACCCACCACGCTGCCCGCTGGCTGCTCGACCACGGCTATACCGATGTGACCGTTCTCGGGGGTTTGGGCGGCGCGCGGCTCGAGCATACGCTCGCGAACCTCGCCACGCTGCTGTTTCTGGCCAAAAACGGCGTGACAGCGCGCCTGGCCGATGAGCACAGCGAGCTGTGCTGCCTGCTGCCCGGTGCGCCGTGCACGCTGGCAAAGGCGGATTACCGCTTTTTCTCGCTCTTCCCACTCGAGGGCACGCTGACCGGGGTGGACATCACCGGCGCGCAGTACCCGCTGCGCGGCGCCGTGCTCACGGCGGATTTCCCGCTTGGGGTCAGCAACGCTTTCCTGGCCGACACCGTCACCCTGCGCTGCCAGGGCGGCTGCGGCCTTGTCGTGCGCACGCGGTAAACGGCAGCGCACCCTCGCCGCCGCTGCGGCATACTATGGCACGGAACGATGGCAAAAGGAGGGGAGCGCTGTGCAGATCGTCGTTGTAAAATGTCCGCGTGGCCTGCGCTGGCTGCTGCGCGCGGTGTTCAAAATGTGACGTAAAAAAACAGACCCCATCCGGCAGGACTTGTCTTGCCGGATGGGGTTATTTTTGTTTTGCCCCGCATATAGATACACAAGACTTTACGCGGAAAGGGGCAAACGCACATGGAATTGCAGGTGTTTACCGACACCGTCGCCGCCTACGGGGGCCGCTGGGAGACCCGGCTCGAGCTGCCCGTGGAGACCGAGATCCTGATACCGGACTATCTGCCGGCGGTGTTCAAGATCGTCAAATGCCTGATCGAACCGGTGGTCATGGGCAACCGCATCGCCGGCGGGCACTGGCAGGGCGAGGGATATCTGCGCTGCACCGTCTACTATCAGTCCGAGGAGGCCGGCACCCGCTTCTACCGTGCCGAGCAGAAGTTCCCGTTTGAAAAATCGGCCGAGCTGCCGGCCGGGGAGTACGGCCCCGGCCCGGCCGAGGTCTCGGGCGAGGTCGAATACTGCAACTGCCGCGCCGTCAGCGAGCACCGCATCGACGTGCGCGGGGCCTACGCCCTGTGCGTGGCGGCCCACGCGGCCGAGGCGCGCGACGTGCTGACGGGCCTGGCCGACTGCGGCATCGAGCAGCGCCGCCGCGCCGTCAGCGGCTGCATCTGCGCGGCGGCGGAGGAAAAGACCTTCACCGCCGAGAGCACGCTGCCCCTGCCCGGCGCCGGCGAGGTCATCCTGGACATCTCCGGCCGCTTTGTGCCGGGCGGGGCCACGGTCCAGGCCGGGCAGGTCAACTGCCAGGGCACCTTACAAATACAGGCCTGCTTCCGCCGCCCGGAGGACGAGGAGCTGACCACCCGCAGCAAGGAGGTGGCCGTGCGGCAGACGCTGGACCTGCCCGCCGCCGCCGAGGGCGACACCTGCGCCTTTTGGGGCGAGGTGCTGGCCTGCACCCTCGCCGCGCCCGAGAACGCCGACGCCGAGCCGGTGCTCTCCATCACCTGGAAGCTGCACGCCGAGCTCTGGCGGGCCGTGACCTTCGGGACGGTGGCCGACGCCTACTCAACGGTGTGCGAGACCCGCGCCGAATACAGCGACTACCGCCTGCTGACCTTGCAGAACACCGTCGACCAGACCGTGACCGCCGCCGCCGAGGATGACCTGCCCGACCCCGACGTCACCGTCAAGGGCTGCTTCGTCAGCCTGGGGGCCGTGCAGGTCCTGCCGGCCGGAGACGGTGCCGAAAATGCTGTGCCGCCGGCCGTGCGCATCGGCGGCAAGGGGACCGCGCACGTCTTTTGCGCCGACGCCCGCGGCGAGCTGACCTGCTATGACAAGAGCTTTACCTGGCAGCTGCCGGACACCTGGCCCGGCGCCCCGGCCGACTACAGCGCCCGGCTGTCCGTCTCGGCCGGCCGCGTGGCAAGCACCGTCAGCGGCGGCCGCCTGCGCGTGACGGCGGAGCTGAGCGTGTGCGGGCTGCTGCTCGCCGTGCAGACGGTGCAGGCCGTCAGCGCGGTGACCCTGGGCGAGGAGCTGCCGCCCAAAAACCTCGGTCCGGCGCTGTATATCTACTATGCCGGCGCGGGCGAGCGCGTGTTCGACATCGCCAAGCGCTACCATGCCCGCGCCAAGGACCTGGCCGCGGCCAACCGGCTGGAGCCGCCCGCCGATGCCGCCGATACCCCGCCCGAGGAGCTGACCACCGCCGCCGCCTGCCTGCTCATCCCGGCGGCGCTGTAAGGAGGGACCGACATGACGCAGGAACAGATCTACCAGAACATCGCCAAACGCACCGGCGGCGACATCTACATCGGCGTGGTGGGCCCGGTGCGCACCGGCAAAAGCACCTTCATCAAGCGCTTTGCCGAGCTCATGCTGCTGCCCCGCATCGAGGACGGCGCCCGCCGCGCCCGCGCCACCGACGAGCTGCCCCAGTCCGCGGCCGGGCGCACCGTCATGACCACCGAGCCCAAGTTCATCCCTGAAAAGGCCGTCACGGTCGAGCTTTCGGGCGGGGGCAGCTTCCGCGCCCGCCTCGTCGACTGCGTGGGCTACATGGTCGAGGGGGCGCTCGGCGGCGAGGAGAACGGCGAGACGCGGCTGGTCAGAAGCCCCTGGTTCGACCGGGCCGTCCCCTTCGACCAGGCCGCCGAGACCGGCACCCGCCGCGTCATCCGCGAGCACGCCACGGTGGGCATCGTCGTCACCACCGACGGCACGGTCGCCGACCTGCCGCGCGCCAACTATCTGGACGCCGAGCGCCGCATCATCGCCGAGCTCGAGGCCATCGGCAAGCCCTATGTCATCGCCCTCAACTGCACCGAGCCGGATTCCCCGGCTGCCAAGGCGCTGGCCGCCGAACTGGAGGAAAGCTACGGCCACGCCGTGGTGCCCCTCAACTGCACCACCCTGACGGCCGAGACGCTGGACGCCATTTTGCAAAAGCTGCTGTATGAGTTCCCCATCAAGGAGATGGCCGTCGCCATGCCGCCGTGGGTGACCATGCTGGAGCCCGGGCACTGGCTGCAGAGCGCCGTCTACGCCGCCATGCTGGGGTACGCGGGCAGCGTGGCGCGCATGGGCCAGGTTGCGGGCCAAAAGCCGCAGCTGGACTGCGAGTATGTGACCGGCGCCAGCCTGACCGGCATGGACCTTGCGACCGGCAGCGTGCAGCTGGCCGTGCACATCGCGCCCGACATCTTCTATAAGATCCTGGGCGAGCAGACCGGCCTTGACATCACCGACGAGGCAAGTCTTTTGCCCTGCGTGGTCAGCCTGGCCAGGGCCAAGCGGGCCTATGACCGCATCAAGGGCGCGCTGGAGCAGGTCGAGGCCACCGGCTACGGCATCGTCATGCCGGGGCTCGACGAGCTCAGGCTCGAGGAGCCCGAGATCGTGCGCCAGGGCGGGCAGTACGGGGTGCGCCTCTCGGCCAGCGCGCCCAGCCTGCACATCCTGCGGGCCGACATCCACACCGAGCTCTCGCCCACCGTGGGCAGCGAGCAGCAGGGCGAGGAGCTCATCAAAAGCCTGCTGCAGGACTTTGAGAGCGACCCCGGCAAGCTGTGGAGCACCAACATCTTCGGCAAAAGCCTCAACGAGCTGGTCAACGAGGGCCTGCAGGCCAAGCTGCTGCATATGCCGCAGTCGGCCCGCGACCGGCTGCAGACGACGCTGGAGCGCATCATCAACGACGGCTGCGAGGGCCTTGTCTGCATCCTGCTGTGACGCCCGCATACCGGGCGGGGAAGGGAAGAGCGATGCTTGTAACGAACCCCTGGCGGCGCTGCGCCGCCGCTTTGCACCGCCGCGCGCTGGAGCAGGAGCTGGCCGACACGCTCACGGCCCTGCGCGCCAACGACGGGCAGTTCCAGCAGGCCACCGAGCCGTGGTATATCGAGCAGGTCGTCTATGAGCACGCGGCCCTTTTGTGCCGCTGCAGCGCGCTGCTGCGCGAGCTGCGAAAGGGGGGCGCGCCATGCCCCCGCTGCTGACGGCGCTGGGCGCCGCCTGCCTTATCGCGGTCGGGCGCGCCGCCGCGGCCGGGCCGCGGCCGGTGCGCAGCATCCTGGCCGGGGCGGTGTGCGGCATCGCGGCGCTGGCGGCGCTCGCGCTGCTGGCCCCCGCCACCGGCGTGGCGCTGCCACTCAACCGCTTCACCGGCTTTGTGGCCGCCGTGCTCGGCGTGCCCGGCGTCATCACGCTGCTGCTGCTCAACCTGCTGCTGTAAAAGAGCAGTATATAAACCATCGGCCCTGACGGACATGCGCCGGCAGGGCCGATACCTTTAGAGCAAAAAATGCCGTTCAAGTCGCCCTTGGGGCATGCGAACGGCATTTTTTGCGACGGGGCGTGTCCAAGAGAGGGGTGCAGGCGGACTGGCGCAGCCAGTGACGCCGAACCCCTCTTTTGAAAAAGAGCCGACCGGACCGTAAGCCGGGTTCTGTATTGAACGGCGATCTGTCTTGGCCGCGCGTCGCCGCGCGGCTCATGCCATCTTCGGGGCACGCGCGAGACTTCCGCCGGGCGCCGAAGCGCCCATCTCCCCATACCGATGTTGCTTTGAGCAGGGTTTGCAGGGCCGCACGGTCTCCCGTACGCCGGTGAGCTCTTGCCTCGCCTTTCCATCCTTGCCGCCCAAACGGGCGGCGGTTTCTTTCTGTTGCACTTTCCCTGGGGTTGCCCCCGGCTGCCGTTGGCAGCTGCTCTGTCTCTGTAAAGCCCGGACTTTCCTCAGGGCAGGCTCGCGCCCGCCCCGCCGCCGTATGGTCCGCTCGGCTCCATGGGTCATTATACCAACATTTACACAAATTTGCAACCGCCCAAGGTTTGTGCTATAATACTGCTCAGGTATGGGCGGACCTGAGCCGGGAAAGGGGGCGCGCTGTATGCAGACCCTTGCTTTCACGGTGCCGCCCGCCGCCGACGGCGTGCGCCTCGACGTGTTTTTGCGCCGGCAGGGCGTCTCGATGGGGCTCGTCCGCGCCGTCAAGCAGGCCGGCGGCTTTTGGCTGGGCGATGTGCCCGTGCACACCAACGCCCGCCTGCGCGCCGGCCAGACCGTCACGTTCGCCCTGCCGCCGGAGCATTCCGGCGTGGCGCCTCAGCCGGTGCCGTTCGCGGTGCTCTACCGGGACGAACACGCCGCCGTGCTGGACAAACCCGCCGGCCTCGCCGTGCACCCCACGCGGGACTACCCGGACCGCACGCTGGCCAACGGCTGGCTGTGGCAGCTGCAGCGCGAGGGGAAAAGCGGCGTGTTCCGCCCCGTCAACCGGCTGGACAAAAACACCAGCGGGCTGGTGCTCGTCGCGCTCAATGCCTTTGCCGCCCCGCTGCTGGCCAAAACGGCGCAAAAGCGCTACCTGGCCGTCGCCGAGGGCACGATGCCCCTTGGCCCCGGTACCGTCGATGCGCCCATCGCCCGCCGCGGCGATTCCATCATCGGCCGCTGCGTGGCGCCGGATGGCAAGCCCAGCCGCACCGACTACACGGTGCTGGCCGCGGCCGGCGGCCACAGCCTGGTGCTGTGCACACCGCGCACCGGCCGCACGCACCAGATCCGCGTGCACTTCGCCCACATCGGCCACCCGCTGGCCGGGGACGACCTCTACGGCGGCCACCGGGAGCGCATCGGCCGCCACGCGCTGCACTGCGCGCAGCTTACCTTTACCCCGCCGCTGCCCCCCGGCGGCGCGCCGGTCACGGTGCGCAGCCCGCTGCCGGCGGATATGGCGGCCCTGTGCCGCGCCTGCGGCCTGCCGGACCCGCAAACTGCTTTTGGCCCGTATTCGGGCACCCCATAAACGGAGGACCTGTTTTGGAAACTGCCACTTCTGCCATGCCGCGCCGCCCTGCGCCGGGCCCGCTGGACCGCCTTGCCGGCCGCCTGCCGGGCATCGACGGCGTCGGCGAGCTGTTGTACCGCACCGGCTTTTGGCTGCAATATGTGCTGGTGTGCATCGCACGCACCGCGGTGCGCGCGGCGGACGCTTTCGGCCGCTATGCCGGCGGCCTGCTGGGCGCCGTCTGGCACGCGCTGGCGGGGGGCATCCTCGGCGTTCTGGGCGATCTGACCCAGCCCTTCGCCACGCTCTACCGTGCCGCCCGCCAGCTGGCCCGCACGGGTCTTGGCGCCAGGGGCCTGTCCGCCGCCACGCTGCGGGCGCGCCGCCGCCAGGTGGTGCGGCTGGTTTTGCTGACGCTGCTGCGCGGTATTTTGGCCCTGGCCCTGCCGTTGGCCGCCGCCGCTGTGCTGGTGCTGACCGTGCGCCGCGGCATGGCCCGGCAGTATGTGCTGACCGTGCAGATGAACGGCGAGACCGTGGGCAGCGTCGCCAATGAGCAGGTGTTCGAGAGCGCCCGCACCGACGTGCAGGAGCGCCTGGACAACGCCCACGCCGCGCTGCTGACGGCGGGCCTTGCGCCCGGCGAGGACACCCAGTGGGAGATAACCCCCACCTACACGATGACCACGGCCGACACCGTGATGAGCGAGGGCGAGCTGGCCAACGCCATCATGCGCCTGGCCAGCACCGACATCGGCGAGGCGACCGCCGTCTATGTGGACGGCGAGCTGCAATTTGTGACCAACGAGGGCGACCATCTGCGCGCCTACCTCGAGAACCACCGTGCCCCGCAGGGCACCGCCCTGCCCGCCGACACCAGCGTCGCCTACCTGCACGACATCGAGCTGACGGACGGGCTGTACATGAACTCCTCCGTCGTGCCCTATCAGGACATCATCTCCACCTTCAATGCCGGGGCCGAGATCTTCACCTACACCGCCGCCGAGGGCGAAACGGTGCAGTCGGCCGTCAACAACACCGGCGTCAGCTTTGACTCGCTGGCGATGATGAACCCCGACCTGCTGAGCCTTGACCAGGAGATCCCGGCCGGCACCGTGCTGCTGACCGGCGCCGCCTCGCCGGAGCTGCTCAAGCTCAAGGTCATGCGCCGCCAGACCTACGAGGAGCCCATCCCGTTCACGACCGAGAACAGCGAATCGTCCGAATACGATTTCGGCAAGGTCGTGGTCGAGCAGGAGGGCGTGGACGGCGTGCAGCGCGTGACCGAGAACATCACCTTCATCGACGACATCGCCGTCTCGTCCGACATCGTCAATGTTGAGGTCTTGCAGGAGCCGGTCACCAAAAAGACCGTCACCGGCACCCACCTGCGCAGCGGCATGATCGCCAGCGTCGGGACCGGCAGCTTTATCTGGCCGGTGCCGGAGTACAACTACATCAGCCGCTGGATGGGCAACGGCCACCGCGGCGCCGACATCTGCGCCAACTACGGCACCCGCATCCTGGCCTCGGACGGCGGCGCCGTCGTCGAGGCCGGCTATCACTGGAGCTGGGGCAACTATGTGCGCATCGACCATGGCAACGGCTGGACCACGCTGTACGGGCACATGTCCAGCATCGCGGTGTCCCGCGGGCAGGCGGTCAGCCAGGGGCAGGTCATCGGCTACGTCGGCTCCACCGGCAACTCGACCGGCAACCACTGCCACTTTGAGATGACCCGCGGCGGCGTTTTGTACAGCGCCTACAACCTGTTCGGCGGCCTGTCCCGCTATCGCTGAGCAATGGCCCGGCGCCTTTGGGCGCTTTGCCCAAAATTCCGCGGCGGGGTTTGCGCCCCGCGCCGAATTTTCACAACTTTTTCGCAAATACTAGCCTCGGCCCTTTTCAAAACCGTTCCGGTGCTGTATAATACCGGTATGTGCCGGCCGTACCGGCCGCACAGGCAAGGAGATATCGCTTGGAGAAATTCATCATCCACGGAGGCATCCCCCTCAAGGGTGAAGTGACCATCGGCGGCGCCAAGAACGCGGCGGTGGCCATTTTGCCTGCTACGATTTTGGCGGGCGGCAAGTGTGTGATCGAAAATCTGCCCTGCATCAGCGACGTCATGGCCTCGCTGCAGATCTTGAGCGAGCTGGGCGCTGACATCCGTATGCTCTCCCGCAGCTCCTATGCGATCGACACCTCCCGCGTCGACCTGACCGAGGTCTCCAACGAGCTTTCGCGCCAGATGCGCGCCAGCTATTACTTTTTGGGCGCGCTGCTCGGGCGCTTCGGGCAGGCGCAGGTCGCCATGCCCGGCGGCTGCAACCTGGGCCCGCGCCCCATCGACCAGCATCTCAAGGCCTTTACCGCCCTGGGCGGCGTCGATTCGGTCGAGTACGGCATGATCCGCGTCAAGGCCGAGAGCCTGCACGGCGCGCACATCTTTTTTGACACCGTCTCGGTCGGCGCCACCATGAACGCCATGCTTGCCGCCGTCTTTGCCGACGGGCTGACCGTGCTGGAAAACGTCGCGCGGGAGCCGCACGTCGTTGACCTGGCCAACTTCCTCAACATGATGGGGGCCGACGTCTACGGCGCCGGCACCGACGTGATCAAGATCCACGGCGTCCAGCGCCTGCACGGCTGCACCTATTCCATCATCCCGGACCAGATCGAGGCCGGCAGCTATATGGTGGCGGCGGCCGCCACCGGCGGCGACGTGACGGTGCGCAACGTCACCCCCAAGCACCTGGAGCCCATCTCGGTCAAGCTGCGCGCCGCCGGCTGTGAGGTCGAGGAATTTGACGATTCGGTCCGCGTGCGCCGCACCGGCGCCCTGCAGCCGCTGAAGATCAAGACGATGCCGCACCCGGGCTTCCCGACCGATATGCAGCCGCTGATGACGGTGTTGCTCAGCCTGGCCAAGGGCACCTCCATCGTCACCGAGAGCATCTGGGAGAACCGCTTCCGCTATGTCGACGAGCTCATCCACATGGGCGCCAACATCAAGGTGGACGGCCAGGTCGCGGTCATCGAGGGCGTGGACCATCTGCGCCCCGCTCCCCTGCGCGCCACCGACCTGCGCGCCGGCGCCGCCCTCGTCGTGGCGGCCCTGGCCGCCGACGGCCTGAGCGAGCTGGAGGAGACCAGCCACATCGACCGCGGCTACGAGAACATGGTGGAAAAGCTGCAGGACCTCGGCGCCGACATCCGCCGCATCGAGACCCCCATCGCCACCATCACCCGCGCGATGTGAATGCGCTTTGCCCGGTAAAGCAGTAGGGGCCGCCCGGCGGCCCGCCTGCCCCGGTAAAGTAGGGGCCGCCCTGTGTCGCCGAGCCGAAGCGAGGCGTTTCGGAGCGCAACCGCCGCATAGCGGCGGCTCTTGGCGCGGAGATGGCGGCCCGCAATAAACATCCACCGGCTTGACCGGTGGATATTTATTTCATGGTAAAATATCCTAAGGAGGCAACGTCCTATGGCCCTGTTCACCACGCTGTATTCCGGCTCCTCCGGCAACTGCGCGCTGGTTTTATGCGGGCGGCAGTATCTTTTGGTGGACATGGGCAAGAGCTGCCGCCTGACCCTGACCGCGCTCAAGCGGCTTGGCCTGGCCGTGGGGGATTGCTGCGGCATCCTCATCACGCACGAGCACTCGGACCATGTGGCGGGGCTGGAGACCTTTTTGAAAAGCTACAGCGTGCCGGTCTACGGCCGCGCCGATACGCTGGACCGGCTGGATGAGCTGGGCATCCTGCCGCCGGCCATCGAGGCCGTGGCCGTCGACGGCCGCACCGAGGACGTCGGCGGCTTTACCGTCACGGCCTTCCCGACCAGCCACGACGTGCCCTGCTGCGGCTACCGCATCCGCACCCCGGACGGCCGCACGATGGCCCTGGCCACTGACCTCGGCGTGCTGACCCCGGTCGTGCAGCAGAACCTCGCCGGGTGCGACCTCGTCGCGCTCGAGGCCAACTACGACGCCTTCAGCCTGCGCGGCGGGCCCTACCCGTACCACCTCAAGGTGCGCATCGGCAGTGACCGCGGCCACCTGGACAACCGCGCCTGCGCGGCCGAGATTTTGGACCTTATCCAGGACGGCTGCAAAAAGTTTGCCCTCTGTCACCTGAGCCAGGTCAACAATACACCGGAGCTGGCCCTTGCCACCGTGCACAACGTGCTGCTGGCCGCCGGCATCCAGCCCGGGCGGGACGTCACCATCCAGGCCCAGACCCGCAGCGACATATCCCCTTACATAGAATTCTGACCGTTCATCGGCAATCCCACCCGTAGGGGCCGCCCCGCGTGGCGGCCCGTTTATTGCAGGTGTTCTTCCATGCAAAACATCGACATCCTTTGTATCGGCAAGCTCAGCGCCCCGTATTATGCCGCCGGCGTGGCCGAATACCAGAAACGCCTCGGCGCCTTCTGTGATTTCCGCATCGTCGAGCTGCCCGAGGCGCCCCTGCCGGAGAAAAACGCCGGCCCGGCGCTGGTGGAGAAAGCGCTGGAGCAGGAGGCCGCGGCCCTGCGCAAAGCCCGCCGCAGGGGCGCGTACCTTGTCGCCTTATGCGTCGAGGGCAGGCCCATCTCGAGCGAGGAGCTGGCCGGCCTGCTCAAAAGCCGGGCCGACAGCGGCGCCGGTGATATCGCCTTTGTCATCGGCTCCTCGCACGGGCTGGCCGAGAGCCTCAAGGCCGAGGCCGACGCCCGCATCAGCCTGGGGCGCATCACGCTGCCGCACCAGCTGGCGCGCCTGGTCCTGTGCGAGCAGATCTACCGCGCCTGCACCATCAACGCGGGCATGAAATATCATAAGTAGGGGCCGCCCCGCGTGGCGGCCCGCAAAAAAGCGCCGCAGGGAACATCCCTGCGGCGCTTTGCGTGTACCTCAATATTTCAGCTCGTCGATGTCGATGGGCTGCTCGACGCCGACCGGCGTCTGGTGCGCGGCCTCGGCCTTGAACTTGTTCAGCGTGACGGCGGTCCTGCCGGGGTCGGCGATGGTGCCGGCGCCGGCGATGCAGCCGCCCGGGCAGGCCATGCCCTCGAGCAGGTAGCCATTGTACTTGCCGGCCTTGGCCAGCATCATCATCTTGCGGCATTCGGCCAGCCCCTGCGCGCCCGCCACCTTGACCTCACGGTCGGGGTCGGTGGCGTGGATGGCGTTGACCACGGCCTGCGCCACGCCGCCGGCGATGGCAAAGCCGCGGCCGTCGCCGCTGGCGGTGTCAAAGCGGTGCTCGGGGTCGTCCGGGACCTTGGCGAGGTCGATCTCTTTGGCCTCAAACAGGCCCATCAGCTCCTCAAAGGTGAGCACGAAGTCCACCTCGCTGCGCACGGTGCGGCGGCTGGCCTCCAGCTTTTTGGCCGAGCAGGGGCCGATGAAGCAGATGCGCGCGTCGGGCCGCTCGCGCTTGATCATGCGGGCAGTCAGCACCATCGGGGTCATGGTCATGCTGATGCAGTCGGCATATTCGGGGAACAGCTTTTTGGCCATCACGCTCCAGGCCGGGCAGCAGCTCGTGCCCATGAAAGGATGGTGCTCCGGCACCTCGGCCAAAAAGTCCTTGGCCTCGTCGATGGTGCACAGGTCGGCGCCGATGGCCACCTCGACGGCGTCGGCAAAGCCGAGCGCCTGCAGCGCCGGGCGCACCTTGGCGGGGGTCATGCCGGGGAACTGGTTGATGAAGGCCGGCGCCACGATGGCGATGACCTTGTCCCCGCCGCGTATGGCCCGCACGAGCTGGAAGATCTGCCCCTTGTCGACGATGGCGCCGAACGGGCAGTTGACCAGGCACATCCCGCAGGACACGCACTTGTCATAGTCGATCTTGGCGCGGCCATATTTGTCGCTGTGGATGGCGTCCATGCCGCAGGCGGCGGCGCAGGGGCGGTCGATCCTGGCGATGGCGCCGTAGGGGCAGGCGTTGACGCAGCGCATACACTTGACGCACTTGGACTGGTCGACCACGCTCTTGCCGTTCTCAAAGTGGATGGCCTGCTTGGGGCAGACCTCCTGGCAGGGGTGCGCGAGACACCCCTGGCACATCGAGGTGACGTGCACCGATTTCTCCGGGCAGCGGTTGCAGGCGAAGGGGATGACGTTGACGAGCGGCGGTTCGTAGTATTTCTCGGCGATGATGCTCTCCTCCAGCTCGTCGTCGACGGAGCTCACCTCGTCGATGGGCCGCAGCGACATACCCATGGCCAGCCGGATGCGCTCCGACACGATGGCCCTCTCCAGAAAGATGGAGCTGCGCAGGCTGCTCTCCTCGCCGGGCATGATCTGGTAGGGCAGCGCGCGCATCAGGTAGGCGAAATCCTTCATGTCGTCGATCTCGTACGACATGCGCGCCACCTCGGTGAACACCTTGCGGCGGATATCGGTCACGGGGGTGTAGATGCCTCTCATCAGGGGGACACTCCTTTCGCGGATGCTGTGCTTTTATCATACCAAAGCGGCGCGGCTTTTACAAGCCGCAGCGCCAAAAAATCATCCGTTTTTGTCGGGCAGGACGGCCGCGCGGCAGCGCTCGCCGTCCCATGCGCCCAGCGTCACGTCCAAAATATCGCCGCTGCCGTGCCCCGGCGCCGTCACCAGCACCGGCAGATACTGCCGCGTGTAGCCGGTGAACAGCGTGCCCGAGAGCCGGTTTTCGAGCAGGACCTCGGCTGTGCGGCCGATCACCGCCGCCGCCAATTCGGCGCGCACCGCCTCGCAGGCGTCGCCCATGGTCCGCGCGCGCGCAAGCTTTTCGGTCTCCGGCAGCTGGTTTGGCATATCGTATGCGGCCGTGCCCGCCCGGCGGGAATAGGGAAACACATGGACTTTTAAAAAGCGCTGCGCCGTTACAAAATCGAGGCTCTCGGCAAAATCGGCTTCGCCTTCGCCCGGGAAGCCGACGATGACGTCGGTGGTCAGGCTGACGTTGTCGGGCCCGAAGGCGGCGCGCAGGGCGGCGGCCTTGTCGGCAAACAGCGCCGCGGTGTAGGGCCGGCGCATGGCGCGCAGGGTCCGGTCACAGCCGCTCTGCAGGCTGAGATGGAACTGTGGGCACAGCTGCGGCACCGCGGCCAGCCGGGCGATGTCGGCGCCGGTCAGCAGGTCGGGGTCAAGGCTGCCCAGCCGGATGCGCCCGCGCTCCAGCCCCGGCACGGCGGCCACCGCCTCGACCAGGTCGGCCAGCCCGGTGCCGGTATCGCGGCCGTAGCTGGGCAGGCTGATGGCGGTCAGCACCACCTCGCGGTAGCCGGCCGCGGCCAGGTGGCGTATCTCGTCCAGAATATCGGCCTCGGCGCGGCTGCGCACCGGGCCGCGGGCGCGCGGGATGACGCAGTAGGCGCAGCGGCGGTCACAGCCGTCCTCGACCTTGACGAAGGCCCGCGTGTGCCCGGCAAGGCGGTCCAGCGGCAGCTCCTCAAAGCGCTCGCCCCTGGCGTGGGGGCGGATGTCCACCACCCGCGTCTCGCAACCGTCCAGCACTTTCTGCACGTTCTGCAAAAGGGCCAGCCGGTCGGTGTTGCCGGTCACGACGTCGGCCTCGGCAAAGGCGGCGGCTTCGTCGGGGAAGGCCTGCGGCCAGCAGCCGGTCAGCACGGTCACGGCGCTGGGGTTCTCGCGCTTGGCGCGGCGCAGCCAGCGGCGGCTCTTCTGGTCGCCGAGGTTGGTCACCGTGCAGCTGTTGACGATGTACACGTCCGCCGCCTCGCCCGGGGCCGCCAGCGTGTAGCCGTTTCGGGCGAACAGCCCGGCCAGCGCGCCGGTCTCGTTCTGGTTCACCTTGCAGCCCAGCGTGTAAAAGCGCACCCGCATGGCCGGCCCTCCTTTCCGCATTTCCATACTGCCATTATAAAGCAAACGGCGCTTTGCCGCAAGACTAAATCGGCGTCCGCCCGCATACCTTGGTACAGCTTTGTACTGCGATTTTGGGGGTGGCGATACCATGACGAAACGTGTGTTGACCTTGCTTTTATGCCTGCTGCTGGCGCTGTTCACGGCGGTGCGGGCGTTCGCGGCCGCGCCGGCGCCGTCCTCCGCGCCCGCGGCCGGGGAGGGGAGCGCGGCGGCCGAAGCGACCGAAACGCCCGCCGCCATCATGCCCGCCGGCACAGCGGATTTTGACGTGCCCTGCCAGGCGGCCATCCTCATCGACCAGGATTCCGGCACCGTGCTCTACGCCAAAAACGCCGACGGGCAGCGCCCCATCGCCTCCATCACCAAGGTGATGACGCTGCTTTTGACCTTTGAGGCGCTCGAGGCCGGCAAGATTTCATTGGACGACATCGTGCCGGTGTCGGAGCACGCCTACCATATGGGCGGCAGCCAGATCTGGCTGGAGCCCGGCGAGCAGCTGACCCTTGACGATATGCTCAAGGCCATCTGCATCTCCTCGGCCAACGATGCCGCCGTCGCCGTGGCCGAGTACGTCGGCGGCAGCGAGAGCGTGTTCGTGCAGATGATGAACGACCGCGCTGCCGCCCTGGGCATGACCGGCACCCATTTCGAGAACGCCTGCGGCCTGGACACCGACGGCCACCTTTCCACCGCGCGCGACGTCGCCGTGATGAGCCGCGAGGTCCTCAACCACCACACCGAGGTCGAAAACTACTGCACGGTCTGGATGGACACCCTGCGCGGCGGCGCCACCCAGCTCGTCAACACCAACAAGCTGCTGCGGCGGTATAACGGCATCACGGGCTTAAAGACCGGCACCACCGGCAAGGCGGGGGTGTGCATTTCGGCCAGCGCCGCGCGCGACGGCCTGCGCCTGATCGCCGTCGTGCTGGGCGCCGCCTCCGGCGACGAGCGCTTTGCCGCCGCCACCACCCTGCTGGACTACGGCTTTGCCAATTTCGCCAACACCAAGGTCGACCTGCCGGCCGATGCCCCGCAGACGCTGCCCGTGCGCCGCGGCGTGGACACCGAAGTGGAGCTTTGCTACACCGCCCCGACGCTCTACCTGACCCGCAAGGGCGAGGGCGGGGACCTGTGTGCCGCCGTCGACCTGCCGGCGGACCTGTCCGCCCCCGTCACGGCCGGGCAGACGGTGGGCGCCGTGCGCATCCTGCGCGGCGGCGAAACGCTGGACAGCTACCCCGTGACCGCCGCGGCGGACGTGGCCCCGCTGACCTTCGGCTTCTGCTTTACCCGGCTGTGGCACGCCCTGCTGCCCCTGCCCGACGCCGCCTGAAAAACCCGATTTTTGTTCCCCGGCCGAACACAAAACGGCCGGGGACTTTTTGGGTGCAAAAAACGCCGTTACCGCCTTGACAAGCCCCCCTTGAAAAGGTATCATTATGGGTAAGAAGACCCCGCGTTATCACTGCTGCAAAGGAGGCTGTTTTTCCATGAGCGTTCGTTTTAACGGCAAACATCTGGCGGGCTTTGTCCGCGACGATGAATATGCGGCCCTCTACCCGCAGGTGGAGCTGGCCCACAAGATGCTGGCGGCCAAATCCGGCCCCGGCAATGATTTTTTGGGCTGGATGGACCTGCCCGAGACCTATGACAAGGAAGAATTCGCCCGCATCCAGGCGGCGGCCGACAAGATCCGTTCGGATTCCGACGTGCTGCTCGTCGCCGGCATCGGCGGGTCGTACCTGGGCGCCCGCGCCGTCATCGAGGCCATCGCCGGCCAGTACCACAACGATACCCGCGGCGGCGTCAAGATCTATTTCTGCGGCAACACCATCTCGCCCTCGGCGATGAACGATATCGTCAAGCTGGTCGAGGGCAAGCGCTTCTCCATCAACGTCATCTCCAAGTCCGGCACCACCACCGAGACGGCGCTGGCCTTCCGCGTGCTGCGCAAGCTGCTGGAGGACACCGTCGGTCCCGAGGAGGCCAACAAGCGCATCTATGCCACCACCGACCGCGCCAGGGGCACCCTCAAGCAGCTGGCCGACGCGCAGGGCTGGCCGACCTTCGTCGTGCCTGACGACGTCGGCGGACGCTACTCGGTGCTGACGGCGGTCGGCCTGCTGCCCATCGCCTGCGCCGGCATCGACATCGATGCCCTCATGCAGGGCGCCGCCGCCGGCATGAAGAAATACAATGCTCTTGGCCCCGACAATGACGCCTACCGTTACGCCATGACCCGCACGATTTTGTACCGCAAGGGCAAGAGCGTCGAGACGCTGGCCTGCTTTGAGCCGGACTTCATGATGATGAACGAGTGGTTCAAGCAGCTCTACGGCGAGAGCGAGGGCAAGGACCAGAAGGGCCTGATGCCCACCTCCTGCATCTTCTCCACCGACCTGCACTCGATGGGCCAGTTCCTGCAGGACGGCAGCCGCATCATGTTCGAGACCTTCGTCGACGTCAAGGCCCCGCGGCAGGACTACTTCATCCCCGCGCTCGAGGGCAACTTTGACGGGCTGAACTTCCTGGCCGAGCAGAACATGAGCATCGTCAACCGCAAGGCGATGGAGGGCACCATCCTCGCCCACAACGACGG
>CANRLV010000025.1 GCA_947631565.1 uncultured Gemmiger sp.
CAGGCGGAGCCGTCCGACGCGTCGAAATACGTTTCGCCGTTCCAGCCGGGCAGGCACATGGTCCCCCACCGTGTATCACCGTCAAAGAATACGCCGACCACACTGCGAAGCTCGGTATCAAAGCGCCATATCTTTCCGCCGTCCGGCGTCTCGGCATACAGCGCCCAGCGGGCGGGGTCGGCCATCCCCTCCACCGAGCCGCTGATGAGAGGCTTGGCGCCCTCGCCGTAGGCGGCGTAGGTCACACCGTCCAGGCCGGGAATCTCGTAATTATGGAAAGGATAGACCCCGCCGCGCTCGAAAAACACAGCGTCGCCGGCGCGGAGCTTCCCGGACTCGAGAAGTGCCTTCAGTCCCAGAACGGAACCCAGCGCGTCATCGGGGGAAGTGCCGCCGTTGGCGTCGTTCCCGCTTAAGGAGGAAATGTACCAGGCGTTCCCGGTATAGCTGCGCCCCTGCTCCCATGTATCGGCCTTGACCACGTCGGTCCGGCTGTTCAGGATCGCGTCCCTGGCCTTGGCGGCGTCTGCCAGCGCGGGGTCGCTCCAATCGGTTTCCGGGATGTCGTTCACGGTCTTGCCGTAGACCTCCGGCAGGGCCTCGGTCAGACGAAGCACGGCCTTGATGGCCTCCTCGCGTGTCAGCAGGTCGGACAGGCGCATCGTCGCGTTCGCGGTATCGCAGTCAAAAAGGGGCTTTCCGGTGATTTTAGAGCAGCTCCCCATGGAGTAAAAATAGGCGCTGACGTCGTAGGTCCAGCCGGGGATGCGCCCGGGAATATCTTCCAAGGGGCTGGGCTCGGACCAGTTTTTGTAGAGGCTCTTTGTGGGCGAAAGCTCATCCCAAATATCGCCGCACAGAGTATTCACATCACCCCAATGACTGTGGATCTCCCCGCCCATCCCCATCAGGCAGGCGGCCTCGTACAGCATGAGCATCCCGTCGTCCCGGCGCATCAGCGAAGCCGTCATGAGCGCCTGCTTCGCGAGCTCCTGCCATTCCGGCAGAAGCTCGGGCCGGTAGACGCCGAGCATCTCGGAGATGAGCTCTGCACATTGGGCAAAGCTGATGTTGGCGGAATACTCGCCCTGAAGCTTTGCGGGAACGATGCCGGCCTCGAGCGCGCGGCGGAGCTCCACATCCGACACCGGTTCCGGCGTCGGCGTGCCGGCGTCGGCATCGTCCTGTTCCGATGTGGACGCATCCGAAAGCGATGCGTCGCCTTGCTCCTTTGTGTCCGCGGCGCTGCCGCTCGGGGCCGCCCCACAGGCGGACAGCATGAGAATTGCAAGGATCAAACAGAGCAGTCGTTTCATGGTGACCTCCTTGTCTGGTAACTGCTTTCCGGTGACACGGATGTGTTCCGCCGGCCGCCGCAGTGCCATTGCCACTGCTTTGCGAACTGTAAAACCGGGTCAGCCGTTGAACTCCTGAAACCATTTGAGCATGGTCTGGTCGATATAGCACGGGTGGTCCCCGACCTGCTCGTAGGTGGTGGCGGTGACGACCGGGTAGTCCACGGCAATACCCAGGCTGCCGTACCAAACGCCGTTGCACCAGCCGTAGCCCTTTTCGGCCATGACATCGGTCATGTCCTTATAAAAGGCGTAGAGCGTCTCGTCCGGGTAGCGGTTGCTTGGGATGCCGTTGCAGAATACCCCCCATTCCCCGACCATGAAGCCGACGCCGTATTCGCTGGCGAGCGCCGCCAGCTCGTTGGCGGAGGGCCTTTCCGGGGTGCTGAAAGCAAGCACGGCTTCCGCATCGTATGTTTTCCCGTCGGCGGCGGTATAGGGCCACGTCGCGCCGTTCAAGTAAACCGTGTCGTTCTGGTTTTCGGGGCCCAGGGCGCAGAACGCCCGCGGGTCGTACGCATGGAAGGAAAGGGCGACCCCCATCTCCGCCATCGGCCGTCCGGTCAGGTCGTTGCTGTGGATGTCCGCAATGATGCAGCGCTCCGGCGAGGCCTCGCGGATGGCCGTGACGGCCGGGCCGAAGAACGCGGCATACTGTTCGTCGGAATGGCTTTGCGGCTCGATAAACAGGTTGAAGCTCAGGTAGCGGTTGGGGATGGCGGCATATCGCTGCGCCAGCGCCTTCCACAGGGCGGCAAATTCACCGGCATAGCCTGTGTCGTTGACGCCGGCATCATTCCAAGCCCACCAGTCGTCAAAGGAATCGCTCCGCTGAAAGCCGCCGAGACCGGCGCAGCGCAGATCGACGTGGATGTCCCGTTCGATGCACCACGCGATGACCTGATCAAGCTCCTTGAGCCGCGTTTCGTTGAGCTTGCCCTCCTCGGGGACGGGCCCCTGCAGGACAGAGAAATCGAACGCCAGACCGATAAAGTTGAACCCGGCGTCCTTGACGGCCTGGATCTCGTACTCATAGATCTGCTTATCCAATGACCAGTCTGTCGATTGGTTCGTGACCCGACCCATATCAAACATCAAAACGCCGTGCCATTCGGCGGGGAGGGCGGCACAGCTGGCGTCGGGCAGGGTGGTCTGCCTGGCCAGCAGCTCGGGCGTGATGATGGCGGGGTCAAAGGCGGCGGTATCCTCATACGGGACCATCTGCGCCGCCGGCTCAAACGAGTTATAGTACCGCAGGGCCGCCTCGGCGACCTGTGCCACCGTCATCGTCTCATAGGGGCGGAAGTTGCCGTCCTCGTCCAGCGAGAGCACCTTGGTGCCGTCCGTGCGGTCATAGACGAGCAGGGCATAGTTGGCGGCGGGGATAAAACCAAAATCGAGCCAGTTCCGCAGCCCGTCGGCATTGGCCGGGTGCTGGATCTCGTCAAGGTCGCGGCAATGGTTCCAGATATCGCCGCCCTCCACGACGCCCGCTGTGTCCGGGCCAAGCAGGATGGAATCCGGCCAGATATACGGTTGTTCATTTGCTTCACAATAGCCGGCCCAGGCGTCCCAGCTTTCATAGGGGGCGTCATAAAAGCCTTCCATCGCGGAAAAATACAGTGCCTGTGCGAAATAGTAGCGCGTGGCGGCGTTGGACGCGCCCGCCACGGCCGGGTCGTTCAGATAGTGGCTGTCCGCACCGCAGCGCAGCTTGTGGACCTGTGCCAGCATGGCGGCGGCTTGCTGCCGGGTGCAGACGCTGTCGGCACGGCGCAGCGTTTTCTCGTCGGCGATGCCCAGGTCGCAGACCTGCTGCAGCGTCTGCGGCAAGGCCGGCTGCACGGTGGCGGCTGGCGTCGCGGCGGGCTCGGCGGCCGGCGCGGGCGCCGGGGCCGTGGCGGAGACCGCATCGTTTTCCGCAGGGCTGCCGCCGCAGCCGGACAAAAGGCCGGCCAACAGGGCGGCGGCCAGAAGAAGATCGGGCATTCGGCTGTTTTTCATCGTGTTCCCTCGCTTTCATGAGGCCGTGACGGACTGTGGCGAAATACCGCCGACAGACGCCGAATTTGCAAAAAAACTTTTTTCTATTGTAAGTGCGAAAACAGGATTTGTCAACAACTTTCGTCACTACAGGCACGATATATTTGTGAAAAAGCGTGCAGACTTGTTTCGTGCAGACAGGCACGAAACGGGGGTGCACCAATGTTATTGCAGGAAGCGATCAAGCAGCGGATCCTCGAGCTGGCCAACGAACGGAAATGGAGCATCAACAAGCTGGCAGAACGGTCAGGGATTGCGCCAAGTGCGTTAAAACGCACAGTCAAGCCCTATGCCACGACCAAAAACACCTCGACCGAGCTGATCGCGCGGTTGTGCTATGGAATGGGTATACCGTTCAAAGAGTTTTGGAACAGTCCGCTGTTTGATAGCATAGAGGCCCGCTTACAGCAGGAGGATAATTTGTGCTCCGTTCCCCCGAGAAGGGGCAAAGGCCATCGCTGATGGTTTTTGGCATACCAAAAGGCGGGACCGGGGTCCCGCCTTTTGGTATGCTGTTTACTCCACCCTCCAAAAAGCGCAGCTGTACGGCTGGAGCTCGCTGCCGCCGCCGAAATCGTGCGGCGCGCCGGTGACAAGGTCGACGGCGCGGCCGGCGCGGGCGTCAAAGTGGACGGTGCAGGGCTCCGCCGCAGCGTTTATGGCCACAAGCACCCGCTCGCCCGCTGCCGCGCGCTCGAACACCAGCTGCTGCGGCTGCACCAGCAGGTTGCGGTAGCTACCGAAGCATAGGGCCGGGCTGTTTTTGCGGGCGGCGGCAAGGGCCGCCAGCCAGTCGGTCAGGTCGTTCCACTGCGGCGCCTCCACCGCCGGGCGCAGGGCGGGGTCGCCGTCCCGCTTGTCGCCCGTTATGCCCCACTCGCTGCCGTAGTAGAGGGCCGGGACGCCCGGCATCCCGAACACAAGGCCGTAAAGCGGCCGCAGATGGTGCCTGTCGGCCAGGACGGTGGCGATGCGGGAGACGTCGTGGTTGTCGGCGAAGCTCAACAGGTGCCGGCCGGTGTACAGGCACCACGGCTCGGCGCCGAACTGGCGGTTGAGACTGTAGGCGATCTCGTGCATATTGGCCGAATTGAAGCTGGAATGCAGCCCCTTGTAGCACTCGTAATTCGTCACGCTGTGGCAGGCGCTGTCGTTCATCCAGCGGTTGTAGTCGCCGTGTAAGGTCTCGCCCAGCAGCCAGAACGCGGGTTTTATTTCATCCGCCAGCGCCCGCAGCCCGGCCAGAAAGCCGGCGTCCAGGCAGTAGGCGACGTCAAGGCGCAGGCCGTCGATGTCATACGCGCGCACCCATTCGCGCACGGCGTCAAACAGGTGCTGCCGAACGGCCGGGTTTTGCAGGTTCAGCTTGACGAGGTCGTACACGCCCTCCCAGCCCTCGTACCAAAAACCGTCGCCGAAGGGGCTGTCGCCGCCAAAGTCGAGGTGGAACCAGTCCTTGTACGCGCTGTCCCATCTGTGCTCCTGCACGTCCCGGAAAGCCCAGAACCCGCGCCCGACATGGTTGAACACGGCGTCCAGCATCACGCGGATGCCGGCGGCGTGCAGCGCCGCGCACAGGGCCCTGAGGTCGGCGTTGGTGCCAAGGCGTCGGTCCACGGTAAAGTAGTCGCGCGTGTCATAGCCGTGGGCGTCGCTCTCGAACACGGGGTTGAGCAGCACGCAGCCCACGCCCAGCCTTTGCAGGTGCGGTACCCACTCTGCCAGGCGCCGCAGGCGGGGCTGCGGCGCCGTGTCGGGGCCGGGGTTTTGCCGCGGCGCGCCGCAGGCGCCCAGCGGGTAGATCTGGTAAAGAACGGTCTCTTCAAACCACATACGTTACAAAACTCCTTTGCAAATCACCAGAACCGGCGCAGCCTTTGGCGCAGGCGCAGCCGGTAGACAAGCGCCAGCTTGTCCAGCGCGATGTCGAACAGCACAAAAGACAGGTTGCCCAGCACCACCAGCGCCGCCAGCATCGGCGCGCCGGTATCGGCGAACTCGGCCGCCAGCGCCGGGCTGGCAAAAACGGCCAGCAGCAGCGCGTACATGGCCGCCAGCGCGGCGTTGAAGCATACCAGCTTGGCCGCCCAGCGTACAGCCGCCGGGCGTACATTCGCCAGCGCCGTGTGCAGCACGGGATGGTAGCCCAGCACCAGCGCGTAGAACAGCGCCAGCTCCTTGTCCGGGACCAGCATCAGGCTGAGCAGCGCGGTGGAAAGATAGAGCAGCAGCGCCCAGGTACGCCCGTATTCCAGCCCCACCGGCACGAGCAGAAAGGCGGCCAGCATCGGCGCCGCGTAGGTGCCGATCTGCAAAAGGTTGCCGGCCAGCAGCAGCGCCACGCTCAGCGCGCAGAGCACGCCGCACACCGCCACCCGCCGGCTGTTGTTTTTGGGCATAGCTTCACCCCCGGACCGTCTTCTATTATAGACGGTCCGGGGGTCGTTTTCAAGGCTTTGGGGGCAGCTCCCGCGTTTTACGCCGCCTGCTCCGGCGTGGCGGCATTTTGCTGCTGCGCGGCGTGCATCTGCTCCACCGTGGCGAAGCGGTACCCCTCGCCCCGGAACCATTCGATGACGGCGGGCAGGGCCTTGACCGTCTCGCCGGTGGCCTTGGTGTCATGCAGCAGCACCACGCAGGTGTCGCGGCCCTCGGCGTCGTGTTGGATGTTGCGCAGGATCTGGTCGGCGTCCGGGTGGCTGCGGGTAGCGTCCTCGGCGCAGACGTTCCAGTCGATCCACTCGTACCCTTTCTCGCCCGCCTGCCGGATGAGCGTTTTCATGATGCCGCTGCCGCCGTACTTGTGGCTGACCGTGTTGGTGCTGCCGCCCGGAAAGCGCAGCCAGTGGATGCTGTCGACATCCACATAGGGGGCGATGGCCTGCCGCAGCGCCTTGATGTCCAGCCAGAAATCCCTGGGGCTCGAATAGATCTTTTTGTAGCTGTGGCTGGCCGAGTGCAGCGCCACCTGGTGCCCGGCCGCGGCGATGTCCTTGATGACGGGCAGATACTCCTCATTCACATCCTGCGCGGTGACAAAAAAGGTCGCCGGGACGCCATACTGCTCCAAAATCGACAGGATCTCGGCCGTATTTTTGCTTGGCCCGTCGTCAAAGGTCAGGCAGACGGTGCGCGGTGTTTCGGTCTTTGCCGCGGCCATCACCGGCACGGCGAACAGGTCGTTGGGGACGGTATACGCCGCCGGCTCGGCCCCGGCGTCGGTGAACAGCGCCGCCCCCACCCAAAATGCCAGTATGCACAAGAGCACCAGCAGCAGCCACCCCGCCGCCGGCCGTGTATCGTCCTGTTGTGTCTGTCTGCGCATCGCGCATCCCTCCCCGTTTTTGTTGGCTTGCCCCAACATATGCGGCGGGGGGTGATTTTATGGGCACAAAAACCGCCCTGCCGTTAGGCAGGGCGGTCAAGCAGCATCACTTATTCCGCCGGGTGGGCGGCGCGGGGCACATGGCGGCGGCGCCACACCGACGGCGCAAAGATGACCAGCATCGGGTACAGCTCCAGCCGGCCGGCCAGCATATTGAAGCTGAGCACCAGCTTGTTGAAGGCCGAGAAAGCGGCAAAGTTGCCGGTGGGGCCGACCAGCTCAAGGCCCGGGCCGATGTTGTTTAAGCACGAGGCCTCGGCCGTGAACGTGGTGATGAGGTCAAAGTGGTCGAACGAGAGCAGCAGCACCGACGCCGCGAACAGCATGATGTAGATGGTCAGGTAGACGTTGACGCTGCGCACGGTCTTGTCGTCCATCGGCTTGCCCTCGATGCGCACGGTGGTGACGGCGCGCGGGTGCAGCGCCTTTTGCAGGTCGCGCAAAGCCGCCTTGGCCAGCACCACCAGCCGCACGATCTTGAGGCCGCCGCCCGTCGAGCCGGCGCAGGCGCCGAAGAACATGAGCAGCACGAGAATGACCTTGGAGAAGGTGGGCCAGAGGTTGAAGTCGGCGGTGGCGAAGCCGGTGGTGGTGATGATGGTCGCCACCTGGAAGAAGGCGTAGCGCAGCGCCTTGAGCGCCGAGCCGTAGAGCCGCGTGATGTTGACGGTAATGGCCGCCACGGCCACCGCCACGATGCCGAAGTAGACGCGCAGCTCCTCACTGCGGAAGGCCTCGCGCGCGCGGCGGACGAGGATCAGATAATACAGGTTGAAGTTGACGCCGAACAGCAGCATGAACACGCCGATGACGACCTCGTAATAGACGTTGTCGTAGGCGCCGATGCTGGCCGCCAAATGGCTGAAGCCGCCGGTGCCGGCCGAGCCGAAGGTGTGGATGAGCGAGTCATACAGCGGCATACCGCCGGCGAGCAGGAACACCACCTCGGCCACCGTCATGAACAGGTAGATGAGGTAGGTGATGCGGGCGCTGTCCCGCAATTTGCTGCTGACCTTGTCGATGGTGACGCCGGGCATCTCGGCCCGCATCAGGTGCATACCGCGGCCGTCGCCCATCGGCAGCACGGCCATCGCGAACACCAGCACACCGACGCCGCCCACCCAGTGGGTGAAGCTGCGCCAGAACAAAAGGCCGCGGCTCATCGCCTCGACGTCGGTCAAAATGCTGGCGCCGGTGGTGGTAAAGCCGGACACCGTTTCAAAAAAAGCGTCGACCAGATGCGGTATCTCGCGCGAGAACCAGAACGGCAGCGCGCCGAACAGCGACATCAGCAGCCACGCCAGCGCCACCACCACAAGGCCCTCGCGGGCATAGATGGTGGTATCCTTGGGCGTGCGGCCGCCCAGCGCCAGCCCGAAGGCGAGCAGCAGGCCGATGGTGGTGAAGAACACCGGCACTGTGCCCTCGCCGTAGAACATCGCCACCGCGGTGGGGGCCAGCAGCAGCGCCGCCTCGACGAGGAAGATGCGCCCGAGAACGTATCCGATCATTTTATAGTTCACGGCTGTTCCCTCTTATCGTTTCAGGATATCGCGCAGGTCCGTCAGATCGGTGCCGGTGGTGACGACGATGACGTCGTCGCCCGGCTGCAGCACGTCCTTGCCGGAGGGGATGATGACGCTGCCGTCCGCGCGCACGATGCCGGCGATGAGCACGTCCTTGCGGGTCTTGATCTCCCGCAGCGGCACGTTGAGGTGCGGGAACGCCGCATCGACGCCGAATTCCAGCGCCTCGACGCGCTCGTCGACGAGGCGGTGCAGCGTTTTGATGTTGGAGCCCTCACCGCTGCGCATGGCGCGCACATACTGCACGATCTGCTCCACCGTCACGCTGCCGGTGGAGACGACGCTGTCCACCATGCCCTTGGCGGTGGCCAGGTCCGCGAAGGATCGGCGGTTGATCTTGGCCACCACCTTGCAGTCATGGTTCTGTGAGGCGTACATAGCCAGGATGATGTTGGTCTCGTCCAGGCCGGTCAGGGCGACGAAGGCGTCCGCCTCGTGCAGGCCCTCCTCGTTGAGCAGGTCGCTGTCGGCGCCGTCGCCGTGGATGACCAGCGCGTCCGGCAGGCGCTCGCTCATCTCCTGGCAGCGGGCCAGGTCACTGTCGATGACGCGCACCTGCATCTTCATGCCGCAGAGGATGTGGGCCAAGTAGTAGGCCATCTTGCTGGCGCCGACGATCATCACGTTGTGGGCGCTGGCCTTGAACAGCCCCAGGCTGCGGAAGAAAGCCTCGAGCTCCTGCGGGGTGGCGGTCAGGTAGATGGTATCGCCGGCGGCCAGCGTGAAGGCGCCGTCGGGGATGAGGATGTCATTGCCGCGGCTGACGGCGCAGACCAGCACCCGTGCGCCGAGGCTCGCGCCGATGGCGGCCAGCTGCTTGCCGGCCATCGGGTCGGCGGGGCCGAGGCGGTATTCCACCAGCTCGATGCGCTGCTTGGAGAAGGTCTCGAGCTTGAGCGCGCTGGGGAAGCGCAGCACGCGCGAGATCTCGCGCGCGGTGGCTTTCTCGGGGTTGACCACCATCGACACGCCGAGCTCCTGCCGCATGAAGCGCAGCTGCTTTTCGTATTCGGGGTTGCGGATGCGGGCGATGGTGTGCGCGGTGTTGAGCTTTTTGGCCACCAGGCAGGCCAAAATGTTGCCCTCGTCGCTGGAGGTGGTGGCGATGAGCAGGTCGGCGCCGTTCTCAAAGGCGGCGGCCTGTATCTCGTAGCAGCCGCCGTTGCCGACGACGCCGCGCACATCATAGATGTTGACGACGTCCTCCACAACGGCGGCGTCCAGATCGATGACAACGATGTCATGCCCGTCCTGTGTCAGTTGGCGGGTAAGCGCGCGGCCCACCTTGCCCATGCCCACGATGACGATCCTCATATCCGGCTCCTCCCGCGCGGCGCCGGGGCGCCGCGCACCATTCTCTCCCCATTATAGCAGATGCGGCAAAAAAAGCAACCGCATAAAACCGTCACGCCTGCGGTCATACGGCAGGCGTGACGGTGGAACAGAGATAAAAGGACTCGGCCGGCAGTCGGGAAAGGACGCACATCACCGGTACACTCTGTTAAAAGTTGAAATACAGGAACGGATTGTAGCTGCCGCTGACCGCGTAGCAAATGTCGACCAACAGCAGCAGGCAGAGGACGACCGGTCTTGCGATGCCAAGGGCCCGTTGCCCGCGCTCGCTTTTTACCCTGCCGATCAACGTTTCGACCACGGGGTAGGCAAAAACAAACGCGATCGGCAGGATAAGGTAGTACTGACGGAGCCAGTAACTGCCGTAGCTGTCCAAGAGGGCGTTCCCTCTCAGGTGGAACATGGAGGAATAGTATAAAAGCGCAGATCCGATGGAGGCCGACCTAAACAGGATATCGGCAAAATATACGACAAGAAAAGCTTCGGTAAAGCCAAGCACCGCGCCAAGCGTTTGGTTCTTGATCGGTTTGTGGTGCTGTTCCAAAAAAATGAATGCAAAATTGATAAATCCAAACATCACAAACGTCCAGTTTGCACCGTGCCAGATGCCGGTCGCCATCCACACTACAAACAGGGTAAAGGTACCGGAAAGAAACCTTGCGTTTTTTCGGTTCATCTGCTTGCGCATCCGCCGGGTCAATCCCAACGACAGCGGGTAGAAAAGATAATCCCGGAACCATTCGCCCAGCGAAATATGCCACCGGCGCCAATACTCCGAGACCGAGCGCGACAGATACGGGTAGTTGAAGTTTTCCGGGAAAGTAAAGCCAAACATTTTGCCAAGGCCGATCGCCATATCAGAATAGCCGGAGAAATCAAAATACAGCTGGAGCATATAGGACAGTGCTCCCGCCCATGCCAACGCAACGGAAAGCTCCGCTCCGTTTTTTGCAAAGGCCGCATCCGTCAGCGATGCAAGCTGATCCGCCAGCAGCAGCTTTTTGGACAGGCCAATGACGAACCGGCACGCGCCGGCCGAAAACGACGCAAGGCTGTGCGTGCGCTCCTTCAGCTGCTTTGAGATGGTCCCGTAGCGCACGATGGGCCCCGCGATCAGCTGTGGGAAGAAAGCTATGTAAAGGCCTACATCCAACATACTTTTTTGCGCCTGTTCCGTGCCGCGGTACACATCGATCACATAGGACAGGGCCTGGAACGTGTAAAACGAGATGCCGATCGGCAGGGTCAGACTTGCGAACGCCGATCGGGGGCCCAGCAGCCAGCCGAGATACTTGAACACAAACAGTACGCCAAGGTTGTACACACAGGCGACGGCAACGATTTTTTTGCCGGTCTTTGTTTTGGCGTGCGCGGAAGCAAGGCGCCCAAACCACCAGTTCATGCAGATCGACAAGAGCATCAAAAGGACGTAGATCGGCTCGCCCCATGCATAAAAGCCGATAGAAACGAACAATAGCCATATATTTTTGACCCGGATGCTCTTGCACAGGGGGCTGTAATATATAAGCAGCGTTATCGGGAGAAGCAGCAAAAGAAAAGTAGCTTCTGAAAATACCATAGAGACAGTCCCCTTTTACCTGAAATCAAAGGCATTTGGTGTGATAGTTGTGCCGTCATTAAATACTGTTATACCGTATAGCACTACGACTGTATCGGGTTTTGTTTTTTCAATAAAGGTTTGCAGGCTTCCCCCAAAACCCCTCAAATCGATCACATCGAGATACTCAACGGCATTTGCAAAATGCGGATACATACAATCCGCCATGGAATCTTTTATCCACAGCATACGCTTCCCATTGTGAATGCCGTTGTTATGGATCGTTATCAGATCTTTGTCCCCATGCCCATAAAAGCAATAATATGTGTCGGTAGAATATGTGCTTTTTCCTTCCAGGGCGGAAGGATCGAGCAATGTATCGGCCGCGCTGCCATGCAGGGATTCATTCGTTTCCGAAATAAACACATCCAAATCGGATTCATATTTTGGCGTGACAAGAGGAAAATCCTCCTTCGAGGCATACATTTCGGAAACCTTTCTTGCCTGCGTACCCAGGAAAGAATCTTTCAACACTGTAACCTCGTAATTTTCCTGGTCAAATACCGCTGTGTCGATTTCATAGCCATAGTTTTCATTCAAATATTCGCCCAGATACCGGCACGCCAGGAGTCCCGTCGTTGGCAGCCAATGATGGTCTGCCTTAAAGAAGAACGGCGCTATTTGTTGCGGCGTGTCCCCCAACATTCCATACATATCATAAACATCCAAATCAGCAGCTTGCAGGGAATCCACAATCAAATCATGCCGGCTTTGTGAAAAGTCGGTAAATGATTCATTTCCCGCAAATTTCCCCGGCGTCAGGAAAAGCAGGAAATCTCTGCCCTCCGCACGCATTTGCTGTCCGAAATCGATCAGATTCCCCAGCGGAGCCGATATATCCGCGTCATCCACCGGAAATGCCAGATAGTCACCATCATATACCGTCACGATATCATCGTCTGTCGTAAGGTCATTCTGCGCACCGCACAACGATGTTGTCATATCAAGACCAAGTGTTTTATCAATCATTTTTTTCGTCAGCAGGCAGGGGGGCTGAAAGATAAATTTATCCGTTGTATAAAGGTTTATCTTTTTTTCCACGGCAAGTATCCGATCATAAAACTTTGCCCCGACTGCTGCCAAAGAATGATCCTGCTCTTCCGGTTCCGCTTGCTGCCCTGCCGGAAACGGATATGCTATTTGTGCATACGTCTTCCCTCGGGCCAGACGGTTCCGTCCCCAATCCAAGCCTGCCGCCATGACGCAAAGCGCTGCAAAAATGATCACCACTGCAAAAAACACGCCTACCGCTTTATCCCCTGTTTTCATTTCGCCAGCTCCTCTAAAAATAGAATATATATCCGGTACTATCCTATTGCTGTACTCTTGTGCCATATAAAGCGGGGCATATACAGCATACCGACAAAAAGCAAAAAGTGGCCATAGCCGCCTGCCCGGGTATACCCGGGCAGGCGGCTATGGCCACGAGGCGCGAAACGACAAAAAAACACCCGCTGACCGGGCTTTGCGCCCAGTGCACACGGGTGGCTATCCATATTGACCATGCGCTTCTTGAGCGCATGGTAGATTAAATTTTCAGTTTTGAGGGCAGCGGCAGACCTGTCTGCTTCCGATACCCCCCCCTGATCCAAAATGAGACGTACCAATGTTATTTTCATAGCGAGACCCTCATTCAGCCCTGTAAGCAGACTACCATGACCGCTATATCTTTAACGACGTTGAAGTTTTCTTCCATGGAGTGTCTTTCCTTTTCCTGTAAGAGCGTTCCTATGATAGCACAAAGCACCGTGCTTTGCAAGCCCATAAATGCTCCTGCGGCTCTGAAAAGAAAGATTTTTTTGCGTATCAAATCAACGGGTCCGGGCGCCGCCCGGCGGCTTTTCTGCTTTTTCGCATCGGGTCCCAGATGCCGGTGACATAGAACGTCCCGAAGACCAAAAACAGTGCCAGATTGTGTGCGATCATGCAGCCCCAGGCGGCGGCCAGGCCCAGCCCCAGGCGCTGCGTGCAGAGGTACGTTCCCAGGATGCGGATGCCCCACATACCGCTGACGCTGCACACGAACGGCAGCACCGTGCGGCCCATGCCCTGTAACAGCCCCTCGATGATGACGGCGACGCCGTAGAACGGCTCCGACACGGCCACCATGCGCAGCACCCGCACGCCGAGGGCGATGACCTGCCCGTCGCGTGAGAAGAGGCGCATCAGCGCCGAGGCAAAGGCGAAGAGCAGCGTGCCGGTGAGTGTCATCAGGCAGACCTCGAGCGCCAGCACGGTGCGGGCAAGGGCGCGCAGGCGCTTATCGTCCCGCGCGCCGTAGGCGTTGCCGGCCAGGGTGGCGGCGGCCGTCTGCATGCCGTAGGCCGGCACATAGAAGGCCGATTCCACCGTGTTGGCGATGGTGTGCGCGGCGGTGGCCACGCCGCCTAAGGAATTGACCATGCTGGCGAAGGCCACATACCCCAGCGAGATGCCGAAGCGCTGCAAAGCATTCGGAAACGCCACGCGCAGGCAGGGGCGCAGCACCTGCCAGTCCGGCCGGAAGGACTGGCCCCGGGGGCTGACCGCCGGGTGCCGCCAGAAGGTACGGGTGATGAGCACGCCGCCCGCCGCGTAGGCGATGGCGCTGGCCGCGGCCGCCCCCTCGACGCCCCAGCCGGCGCCGGGCACCGTCAGCACGAGCGCCCCCAGCGCCAGCCGCCGCGTGGGATAGATGAGCAGGAAATTGAGCGTGATGTTGATGATGTTCACCCACACGCCGACGCGCATCGGGGTCTTGGTATCGCCGGCGGCGCGCAGGACCGTGCCGAAGAGGATGGTCGCGGCGCGCAGCAGCATCGGCGTATACAAGATGAAAAAGTACCGCCCGGCCAGGTCGCGCACGTCCGGGTCGACCTGCATCCACACCGGCACCTGCCGGCTCAAGGCCAGCGGCAGCGCCGTGAACACGCTGCCGCAGACGAGCGCCGCCAGCACGGCCTGGGACGAGGCGCGGCGGGCGCGGGCGTCCTCGCCGGCGCCGCGGGCCTGCGCGATGTAGGCCAGGAACCCCACCCCGATGGCCGAGATGGTGGTGCCCACCAGCCAGTTGACGGTGGCGGTGGCGCCCACCGCCGCCGTGGCGCGGGTGCCCAATGTGCCGACCATCGCCGTGTCGATGTACTGCACGGCGGTCTGCATCCACTGCTCGAGCATGGTCGGCCAGGCCAGCGCCCACACGGCGGCCAGCGTGGCGCCGCGGCGGGCGGCGTTCTGCGGTTTTGCGGCGGCGTTCGGCATTCTTACCCCTCGGTCAGGCAGGCGGCGGTGCGCGACGCGAGGCGCGCGTTGTTGAACACGAGCTGGATGTTGGAGGCAAGGCTGTCGCCGCCGGTCAGCTCCTTGACCTTGGCGAGCAGGAAAGGCGTCGTCTCCTTGCCGTGGATGCCCCTGGCGCGGCACTGGGCCAGCGCCTCGTCGATGGCGGCGTTGATGACGGCCGGGTCCATCGAATACTGTTCCGGGATGGGGTTGGTCACCAGCATCCCGCCGCGCAGGCCCAGCGTGCGGCTGGCGCGGAACACCGCCGCCAGCTCGGCCGGGCTGTCGACGCGGTAATCCACCTTGAAGCCGCTGCGGCGGGTGTAGAAGGCGGGCAGCTCGTCGGTGCCGTAGCCCAGCACCGGCACGCCCTTGGTCTCGAGGTATTCCAGCGTGAGCCCGAGATCCAAAATCGACTTGGCGCCCGCGCACACCACCATGACCGGGGTCTGGGCCAGCTCCTCCAAATCCGCGGAAATGTCCATCGTCGTCTCGGCGCCGCGGTGCACGCCGCCGATGCCGCCGGTGGCAAAGATCTCGATGCCCGCCATATGGGCGATCATCATTGTGGTGGTGACGGTGGTGGCGCCGTCCATGCCGCGGGCGACGAGCATGGCCAGATCGCGCCGGCTGGCCTTGGTGATGGCCGTGCCCCGCTTGCCCAGATACTCGATCTCGGCCTCGGTGCAGCCGGCCTTGAGCCGCCCGCCGATGACGGCGATGGTGGCCGGGGTGGCGCCGTTCTCGCGGATGATGGCCTCGACGGCCAGCGCGGTCTCGACGTTCTGCGGGTAGGGCATCCCGTGGGAGATGATGGTGGATTCCAGCGCCACCACCGGCTTGCCGGCGGCCAGCGCCGCCGCAACGGCGGGCGAAAGGTCAAGATACGGGTGCAGCTCCATGGGGTAAGGACCTCCTCCAAAAAATTATGCTTTGCTTTGCAGGCGGCGCAGCAGCGCGGCCTCGGACAGGGCGGGGTTGATGGTCTCGGCGCTCTCGGCGGAGATGGCGGCGGCGGCAAGGCCCGCTTTGGCCGCGCCCGCGAGCCCCTCGCCGCGCAGGTGCGCCCAGACGAGGGCGGCCATAAAGGCATCGCCGCAGCCGGTGGTGTCGGCCACGGGGCCGGGGCAGCAGGGCAGCAGGCAGTGCCGCCCGTGCTCGGCCGCCAGCACGCCGTGCGCGCCCAGGCTGATGAACACCCGCTGCAGACCGGTGGTGAGCAGCGCGTCGGCGGCGGCGTGCAGGCCGGCCTCGTCCCGGATGGGCACGCCGGAGAGCAGCTCCGCCTCCAGGCGGTTGGGCTTGAGCGTGTGCAGCCGCCCCAGGATGCCGCGCAGCCGCCCCGCCTTGGCGGTCGAGACCGGGTCGGCAAAAATCGGCGCCGGGCAGTGCTCGGCCAGCCACACAAGCGTCTCGGCGGGCAGGTTGGCGTCCACCGCCACCGCCTGCACGCCGCGCAGCAGCGGCGCCTGCGCGGCCAGCCAGGCCGGGGTCAGCCGGTCATAGAGGGCCATATCGGCCACGGCCAGCGCCATCTCGCCGTCGCTGTCGGCGATGAACAGATAGGTCGAGGTGGCCGCCCCCGGCACGCGCAGCGCGTGGGAGATGTCGATGCCGAGCTGCGCGCAGCTGGCGGTGATGCGCTCGGCCCCGGCGTCATCGCCCAGGGCGGTCAAAAACAGCGGCTGTACGCCCAGCAGGGCCAGGTCGTGGGCGATGTTGCGCCCCACCCCGCCCAGGCTCGTGTGCACGGCGCCGGGGTTGGAATCGCCCGCCACCAGCGGCGCCGCGCTGCGGCCGCCGATGTCGATGTTGACGCCGCCCACCACCGCCGCCTGCCGCGCCGGGGCGACGACGTAGCTGCGCCCGGCGATGTAGCCCTGCTTGGTCAGGTTGGAGATGTGCACCGCCACCGAGGACCGGGCGATGCCCGCCCGCGCGGCCAGCTCCTGCTGGGTGATGCAGGGGTTCTCGGTGATCCAGCGCAGGATCTGGCGTTCCCGCTCCGTCATCGGCGCACCTCCTTCCGGATAAACATTTTTATTGGCAGCTAATCACTTGCTTATTGTACACCGTCCGCAGACACAAGTCAAGGGCCCGCTGCTCTCGCAGCGGGCCTTTCTAACAATCGTTATTCCTGCAAAATGCCGTCGTCGGTCAGGGTGGCGGCGGTGTCGGTGTGGCACAGGCGCTGCCCGTCGGTGTAAACGGCGTAGATGCCCCGTTTGGCCAGCGTCTCCAGCGGCTCCGGCTGCCAGCGGTCGGCCACATACAGGGGGCGCAGCGCCAGCAGCAGCTCGGCACAGCCGACATCGGCCGCATAGCCGGTCAGACTGTCCAGGGCGGCCCGGGGCACGCCGTCGGCCGGGTCCAGATAGCAGGTCAGGCGCCGGCCGTCGGCAAAGACATAGGCGTGGCTGCGGTCGTCCTCGCCGAACGGATAGTCCCGGAACAGCACAAAGCTGCGCGCGCCGCGGTAGTGCAGGACGGCCGCGCTGTGCACGCCGCCCTCGTCCCGGCGCCAGCAGGTGTAGGTGTACTCGGCGCCGCTGTCGTCCAGGTTGCGGGTGTAGCCGTCGGCGCTGGCGATGCTGCCGCGGGTAAAGCCGCTTTTTATCAGCTGCTCGGCCACCCAGTCGACGGTGAAGGCGTTCGCCATCCAGGCCAGGTCGACGAGGGTCCCGGCCTCGTTCTCTTGGGCAAAGCGCAGGTATTCGTCCGAGACGGCGAGCCGCAGCTCGCTCTCACCCACAAGCTCCACGTTCACACTGCCGGCATCGCGCGCATACTCTGCCACCTTGGCGTACCAGGCCGCCATCTCGGGGCTTTGGGCCGGGTCGTAGTAAGCGGCCTGTGCGTCGTCGGTGCAGGAAAAAGCATCGTCGTAGAGCTCATACGCCGGCGCCAGATAGGGCGTGCGGTCGCCGTACTGTTCGAGCAGCGCAAACGCCCGGTACAGCACCGCCGGCACCGTGAAGGTCTCGTTGGGGTGGTCGTTGAGGGTGCACAGATCGTTCACGCCCTCGAACGTCTCGTAGGTGTTGAAGGCCCGGTACGCCTCGTTCAGGGCCGCCTGGTAGCAGGCGGTCAGGGCGCGCTTTTCGGCCGCCGGCGTGCCGGCGCCGGACCCCACGTCATACAGCAACGTGAAGTCGCCGGCGTTGGGCGCGTCGGCCGTGATGCGCTGCCAGCCGCCCTCGCCGTTGACGAGGGTGTAGAAGGCGTAGGACAGCGCAGCCGCACCCACCGCCAGCAGCAGGATGAAAGCGGCCAGCCGGCCCCGGGAGGGCCGGCCGCCTACCTCGACCCGTTCGACCGGCGGCAGGTGCGGTGTGTTTCGGTTTTTCGCGTAGCGGTTCAAATCAGACGACGGCCAAAATCAGCAGCAGCGCAAAGATGACCAGAATGACGCCGATGAAGATAAATCCGGCGATGGCGCCCTTCAGGCAGGCCTTGTAGTTGCGGTAGTGCTTGTGGCCCTTGAACACAAAGCCCAGGATCAGGCCGATGACCGGCAGCAGGAAGCCCAGCACCGTGTACCACACGCTGCCGGTATCGTGCACGGGCGGCGGGGTGAACTGGTCGTCGGCCGCGGGGGCCTCGGCCTCCTCGGTCTTGGGGGCGGCGTCCGGGTCGCCGATGGTGACGGCCTTGATGGGCTCGTTCTTGGCGCGGATGGCCTTGTACTTCTCGATCTCCTTCTTGTTGCCGTAGACCCAGTGGTTGTGGCCGATGTCCACGAATTCCGGCTTGTCGACGCTGTAATCGTGGATGGAGGGGTCATAGGTATACAGGATCTTATGCTTCTCGAGCTGGGGGTCGGGGATGGGGATGGCCGAGATCAGCGAGTGGGTGTAGGGATGCAGCGGGAAGTCGAACAGCTCCTCGGCGTCCGCGACCTCGACGATGCGGCCCTTGTAGATGACGCCGATGCGGTCCGAGATGAAGCGCACGATGGAAAGGTCATGCGCCACGAACAGGTAGGTGACCTGCTTTTCGCGCTGGAACTTCTTGAGCAGGTTGAGCACCTGCGCGCGGATGGACACATCCAGTGCCGAGATGGGCTCGTCGGCCACGACCAGCTCCGGCTCCATGACCATGGCGCGGGCCAGGCCGATGCGCTGGCGCTGGCCGCCCGAGAACTCGTGCGGGTAGCGGGTCAGGTGCTCGGGCAGCAGGCCGACCTCGTTGATCATGTTCTCGACCTTCTGCACGCGGTCCGCCTCGTTCTCGAACAGGTGGAAGTTGTACAGACCCTCGGACACGATGTAGTCGACGGTGGCGCGCTCGTTCAAGGAGGCGGCCGGGTCCTGGAAGACCATCTGCACGTTGCGGATGACCTCGCGGTCGAGGCTCGCCGGGATCTTGCCGGAGATGCGCACGCCCTTGTACTGGATCTCGCCGGCGGCCAAGGGGTTGACGCGGATGACGGCGCGGCCAATCGTGGTCTTGCCGGAGCCGGACTCGCCGACCAGCGAGAAGGTCTCACCCTTGTAAATGTCAAACGAAGCGTCGGTCACGGCGCGCACGGCGTTGTCGCCCTTGCCGAAGGTGATGTCGATGTTCTTGATGGAGAGCAAAATCTCCTTGCCGGTATTGGGGTCGATGGGCCCGTGTTCGGGGAAATGCGAAACGCGCCCGGTTGTTTTTTCTTCAGCCACGTTTTACACCTCCCTCAAATATGGTACGACGCCATGAGCTTTTCATGGATGTTCTGGATGGCGGCGGGCTTTTCGACCTTGGGGGCGTGCTCATCCAGCAGCCAGGTCTTGGCGTAGTGGGTCTCGCTGACCTTGAACATCGGCGGGTCCTCGAGCGTGTCGATCTTCAGGCAGTAGGGGTTGCGCGGGGCGAACGGGTCGCCGACGATGTTGTTGTAGAGACTCGGCGGCGTGCCGGTGATGGAGTAGAGCTTGGTGTTGCGCTCGGCCAGCTGCGGCATACTGGACAGCAATGCCCAGGTGTAGGGGTGGCGCGGGTCGTAGAAGATCTCCTCGACGGTGCCGACCTCGACGATCTGCCCGGCGTACAGCACCGCCACGCGGTCGGCGATGTTGGCGACGACGCCCAGGTCGTGCGTGATGAAGACGGTGGTGTAGCCGAACTCCTTCTGCAGGTCCTTGATGAGGTTGAGGATCTGCGCCTGGATGGTCACGTCCAGCGCCGTGGTGGGCTCGTCACAAATCAAAATCTTGGGCTGGCAGGACAGCGCGATGGCGATGACGATGCGCTGGCGCATACCGCCGGAATACTGGAACGGATAGTCGTCATAGCGCTGCTCGGCCTTGGGGATGCCGACCTTGCGCATGAGGTCCAGCGCGCGGGTGCGGGCCTCGGCCTCGCTGCAGCCCTGGTGCTTGATGATGACCGAGCTGATCTGCTTGCCGATGGTGATGATGGGGTTTAAGGACGTCATCGGGTCCTGGAACACGGTGGCGATGCGCTTGCCGCGGATCTGCGTCCAGTCCTGGTTGTCCTTGACGTTGGCCAGGTTCAAGATGCAGGTGCCGTGCAGCGTGTTGGGCGTCTCGTCCAGATACTGCACGCGGAACACGACGGTGTCGAACACGGCGTTGCGCTGCTTCTCGTCGTTGAGGTCGACGCCGATCTCCATGGCCTTCTTGAGGGCCATCAGCAGCTTGTGGGTCAGGCGGATGCGCTTGTAAAGGCCGTACCGGCCGACGGACAGGCGGATCTCCTTGCCCAAGATCACGTTGCGCTGCTTGGTCGCCTCGGAAATTTCGCCGGCGATCTCTTTCGCGTAGCGGGCCTTGAGCTCGGCCATCTTGGCGTCATACTGCGCAAGATAGGCGCTGTCGGCGGCGACGGCCTGTTTCTTGGCCTTGTTCTCGGCCGCCTCCTTGCCCTCCAGGGCTTTGATCTGCGCGTCGTACTCCTTGAGCTTGGCGTCGGCGGCCTTGATGCGGTCCTTTTCCTTCTTGGGGTCGTAGGTCTGCTTCTCGTTGAAGAGGTTGGTACGGGTGAACTTGAGGTCGGAAAGCTCCTGCTCGATGGCGGCGCGCTCCTCGTCCGAGAGGCTCTCGCGGCGCTTGCGGTCGGCCTTGAGCTCGGCCATCTCGCGGTAGGTGGCGGCGCCCAGCTCGAGCTTCGAGTACTTGTTGATGCGGGCGAGCGTGCCCTCCATCAGCTGGCGGGCGCCCGGGGTCAGGGTGACGGTGGTGTCGGCCAGCTGCGGGTCGTTGAAAATCAGCTCGCCCTGGTCGATAAAGCCGTTGGAATCCAGCATACCGGCAAAGGTCTTGGTGAAGACCGATTTGCCCGAGCCGGACTCGCCCACGATAGCGATGGATTCGTTCTCATAGATGTCGAGCGAGATGCCGCGGATGGCGGTCAGCACACGGCCGCGGACATGGAACTTGACGACGAGGTCCTTGACGGACAGCAGTACTTTTTTGTCTTCCATCGTTTGGCCTCCTTACATATGGGTCCGCGGGTCGGACGCGTCGCCCAGGTTCTGGCCGACGACGTAGAGCACCACGGTGATGATGGAGGCGATGGCGACGGGGCTCCAGAACTCAAACTCCCAGCCGGGGGTGACCATGGCGCTCTCGGCCGCATAGATCAAACGGCCCAGAGACATCTCGCTCATGCCCATGCCGATGTAGGCGAGGAACACCTCATAGGAGATGTAGGAGGGGATCTCGGTCGCCAGCAGCGTAACGATGACGCTGGTCATGAACGGCAGGATGTTCTTGAGCGCGATCTTGATGGTGGAGGTGCCCAGGCACTTGGAGGCGAGGTTGTACTCACGGTCGCGGATGATGATGACCTGCGTGCGGATGAAGAAGGCGATGGACAGCCAGCCCACGACCGTCAGGGCAAAGACCATGGTCCAGAAGGTGGGGCTGAACAGCATGGCCATGACCGAGATGATGAGGATGAGCGGCACGTTGCCGACGATGTTGTACACCTCGGTCATGATCACGTCCACCCGCTTGGAGAAGCCCCACACGGCGCCGATGAGCACGCCCACGGTCATGTTGATGGCGCCGCAGATCAGGGCCAGCGAGATGGAGATGCGCGAGCCGTTCCAGATCGCGTCGAACGTCGGCTCGCCGGAGGCGCCGGCGCCCAAGATCCACTTGAGGTCGGCGCCGAAATAGCTGAGCGCCTGTGACGGCGACAGATGCTTGGAGTTGGGGTCCAGCAGGTTGGCGAACGGGTCATAGTGGGTGACGGACGGGTAGATGTAGGCAAAGGCGATGACGAACAGCAGCAGGGCCAGCACAAAGATGTTGACCTTGTTGCGGAAGAAGACGCGGAACACGCTCTTCCAGTAGGAATAGCGGGGCGCGGTGATCTTTTCCGATTCGAGGTCGTTGTGGTCGACAGGGGCGAACAGCTCCTCGTTGGAGAGGCCGTATTTCTCAGTAAAATCCATCATTTCTCACCTGTCTTTCGTCGTAAAGCTGATGCGCGGATCGACCGAAGCCATGAGCACATCGCCCAAAATCAGGGAAATCACGGACAGGACCGCGTAGAACAGCGTGACACCCACGATGACCGAGTTGTCATACTTGTTGATGGCCTGGGTCAGCAGGTTGCCGGCGCCCGGCACGCTGTACACGCGCTCGGTGATGATGGCGCCGGTCATCGAGAAGATGATGCTGCCCGGGATGCCGTGCACGATGGGGATCATGGCGTTCTTCCAGATATGCTTGGTGAAGATCTCGCTCTCGGACAAGCCGCCCGAGCGCGCGAACTTGACGTAGTCGGAGTTCATCTGGTCGATCATGTAGCGGCGCATCCACTTCATCAGGTTGGCGATGCTGGGCAGCGACAGCGAGATGATGGGCAGGATGTACATCAGCTTGTCGGTAGAGTCGACGTTGAACAGCGTGGGCAGGTTGAACAGCTTGCCGCCGACCGACTTGAACAGGAAGATGTACGCCAGGCTCGGCACCGCGATGATGAAGACGATGTAGAAGGTGCCCAGCTTGTCGATGAGGCCGTCCTTGCGCAGGGCCATGACAAGGCCGATGGGCAGGCCCAGCACATAGGCCAGGATGACCGAGATGATGCCGATGACGAACGAGAAGCCCAGGCGGGACATACCGGTCTTGAAGGTCGTCACGTTGGTGTAGTCATCCACAAAGCGCGCCTCGTTGACCTGGTTGCCGGCGCGCGAGCCGGCCACATAGGCGGCGGTGTGCAGGTTGTCGGCGCTCTCCTCCTGCAGGCCGGTGGGGAAGGTCATCGGCCGCAGCACATAGGAGCCCTGCGAATCCGTCATCGTGGTGAACACGTCGATGCCGCGGTTGACGGTGTAGCTCTCGCCCAGGTGCAGCGTGAGCAGGTTCTGGTGGATGAAGGGGAACTGGTCATCGAAATACAGCAGGTACTTGTGCTGGGTACCGTTGCCGATGATGGCCGGCGCGAACTTGTGCTCGGTGCCGGTGGGGTTGTACACCGGGTCATAGAGCGTAAAGGTCAGCCCGCGCTCGCCAATATCGACCTCGTCCGGGATGGAGTGGATGTTGTCCACCTGCAGCATCTGGGTAAAGTAGGTGATGGCGCGGGTGATCAGGGGCTTGTTGCGCGTGGCGTACAGCTGGGTCTGGCCGCCGCTCTTGACCTGGCCGTTGGACTTGGCGTCGGCGTCCAGGCGGGTGATGGTGTAGCCCTGCCCCTCATAGGTCTCGGTGAATTTTTGCACATACTCGGCCGTAATGTCGGAATCCTTGTCCGCCGTGCGGCCCAGCAGCACCGCTGCGGAGCGCGTCTCCTCGTCGATCTCGCCCTCGCGCTCGATCTGCAGCAGATAATCGGAATACGGCACATAGTCGATGTACCCGAAGATCTCATAACGGCTCTGCTCATAGGCAACGCGGGCGTTGCTCATGATCTTGGAATAGTTCGGGTCGCCGGCCAGGATCGTGGAGCGATCCAGCAGGGAATAGATCAGGATCATGACGATGAGCACCACGATGATCGCCGAGACCAAACCATGCAGCAGTCGTTTCAAGATGTATTTTGCCATTCTTTATCACACCCCAATACAGGTAAAGTGTCGGTGGCTTTGAAACGTGCAGGAAAACCGATGTGTAGGGCGGGCGTTCGCGCCCGCCGAAGCGGCGCGCGGAACGTTGCCCGCGGCGGGCGTAAACGCCCGCCCTACCGGCGGCGCGGGGAGCACCCGTCCGCTTTAAAGCGTTAAATCATCCCAAAGGCGCAAGAGGGGTGGGGTACTCCCCCACCCCTCTTGCCTTTCAGGTCACATAAGCCTTTGGTGATGGGTCTGGCGCCTGGGGCTTAGTAGATGCCCAGGTTCTTGCACATATAGCCGTAGCGCTGGATGGTATCCAGGAAGGACTGCGGGTCGCCGTAGTCCGGGCCCCAGCCGGAGCTGTGGGAGATGTCGAAGTTGGCCTCGGCACCGGTGGAGTTGCGGTAGTAGGCGTACTGCATGACCGTCTGGTCATCGAAGCTGATCAGGTTGACGATGACCTTGCCCTCCAGAGCACTCTCGATGCCCTGCTTGTAGGCCTGCTTCATGTTGGTGTTGGTCTCGCTGCCGGCGAAATAGAAGGTGTCGATGTAGATCGGGTTGTCGGCGCTGACCTCCACGCCCACGGCGGCCAGGTCGGCGATGGCCAGCTCGAGCTCGGCACGGGCGTTGTCAACGTTGTACCAGCCGTCGAAGCCGTCGCCGGAGCCGGCGCCGCCGTCAGCGGTGGCATCCCAGACCTGGATCGGGTAGCCGTCGGCATCCAGCTGGGCCTGCATGATCTCGCCGTAGTAGGTGCCGCCCGCGAACTCGGTCGCGGTGCCGTTGATGTCAACGGTGGTGGCGTTGGCCAGCTGCGCGAAAGCGCCGGTGGCGTAGCTGTTCTTCAGGCTGGCGTACTTGAGGTCCTCGCCGACGGAAACAGCGTTGTAGGCGCCGCGGTCAAAGCCGTAGGCCATGGCCAGACGGAAGTGCTGGTTGTTCATGGCGGCGCGGGTGCGGGCCTTGTCGTCGTCGGTCTTGGGGGAAACGCCCTGGGTCTCGTCGTTGAAGTTGGCGAAGGCCGCGCGGTTCAGGTTCAGCCAGGCGCAGTAGGTGGTGGCGCTGTTGGTGGTGGTGTAGTGGTAGAGATCGAAGTAGGTCTCGGTCTCACCCTCGGGGATGTCCTCCTTCGCCATAGTCAGCGTGGAGTTGTTGAAGGCGCAGGCGTCGATGGTGCCGGCGACAGCGTCGTTGTAGGTGCGCTGCACGTCGGAGCCGTCGTTGTAGTAGAAGTTGACGGTGTGGACGTTCACCGCGTCAGCGTTCCAGTACTCGGGGTTGGCGCTGTAGGACCAAACGTTCTGCGGGGTGTAGTTGGTGACCAGGTACGGGCCGCAGTAGGCGATGGTGTCGGGGCCGGTGCCGTAGTTGCCGGCGGTGTACTCGACGCCGTCAGAGCCGAAGGTGCCGCCCTGGGACTTGTAGAAGTCACGATTCAGCGGGGCGAAGCAGCCGTAGCCCATCATGGTGACGAAGGCGGGGAACTTCTGCTCCAGGGTATACTCGAGGGTGTAATCGTCGATGGCCTTGACGCCGACCTCGTCGAAGGAGACCTCGCCGTTGATGTAGGCGTCATAGTTCTTGATGCCGCAGCCGCCGTCGGCGCTCATCAGGTAACCGAGCTCATCGTTGTTGTCCGCCACATGGGCCATGGAGGCGACCCAGTCGTCCGCGGTGACCTCGCCGATGGCGCGGCCCTGCTGGTCGACCCAGTTGACGCCTTGGCGCAGGTGGAAGGTGTAGGTCAGGCCGTCGTCCGAGATGTCATAGCTCTCGGCCAGGCCGGGCTGCTGGACGTTCTTCACGTCATACTCAAGCAGCGGCGCGTAGGTGCAGGCGATGAAGTAGGAGTCAGAGGTGTAGGAGGTGGCGATGACGTCCCAGGTCTCCATGTCGTAGCTGGAAACGTAATCGTAGGTATCGGACAGGGTGTAGCCGTTCTCCTCCAGATAGGCGCGGGCCGCAGCGAAGTAATCGTCGGCGGTGGCCGCCTCGCTCCACAGGCCGATCATTGCGTCGCGGTCGGTGGTCTTGATCAGCTCGTTGGCAACGATGCTGGTGTACCAGCGGTACTCGTCAAGGCCCCAGGAAGTGGTGGTCACGGAACGCGGCACGACGCGGGTCATGGCGTAAGCGCCGCCGTCGCCGTAGATGGGCATGAAAACGCCGGATTCCAGCATCTTCGCCTCGGCGATGGCCATCAGGGCCGTGCGCTGGTCGACGTCGTCCAGCTCCGCCTTGGCGACATCGTAGTAGGACTCGAACTCGCCCAGGTTCCAATCATAGATGGCGTCGGAAGCATCATCGTAGTCCATGGCATCGATGGCTTCCCAATCGGGACCGGTGTAGTCGCTGGCCGCAGCGCCGGTGTCGCCGGTATCGGCGGGCTCGGTGGCGGCAGCGTCGCCGGTGTCAGCAGGCTGGTTGGTGTCAGCGGTAGCGCCGCAGGCGGCGAGGCTGAGCACCATGGCAGCTGCCAACAGCAGACTGACAAGTTTCTTCATGTGTTTCTTTCCTCCTTGATAAAATGTGGATGCTTATTTTTGATCCCTACCGCACAGCCGGACGATCCTCTCCCCCATTGGCCATACCGTAAAGCTCAAAACCAACCGGATGTCTATGATGCATTTTTGTGCCCTGCACAAAAATGCATCAGCAGGGGGCGCCCCCTGCCGCGCGGACCGGCTCTTTCCGCGCGGCCAAAAGCCGGCAGGAAATACTTGTCCGTTGTAGATAGACATCATTATATACTGAAAGCCCCCCCGCTTGTCAATGTTTTATTTTGCCATCGCGGTAAGTTTATGCAAATTGGCCGATTTTTTCCCCGGTTTGCGACCGGCTTTGTGCGACCCTGACATTTTTATTTCATGATTTTGTGCGCCATTGGCGCACAGTTTTTGACGTCTGTGGAACGCCCGCCCGCTTTCCGGCATAGCAATGGGCAAAACCGGCCCAAACGGCAACAGGGAGGTATGCGGCGATGGACACAAAACACAGCGGACGGCGGCGGTTGGCGGCGGCGGTATGCCTGTTGTTTCTGCTCGGGCGGGCGGTCCCTTGGGCGGTGCCCGCCGTCGCCCCGCCGCCCGAGCCGGGGCCGGCGATGACGCCGGAAGCGGCGCCCACGGCGGCGCCGGAAGAAACGCCGGAGCCGACGCCGGAGACAACGAACGAACCGACGGCGGAACCGACACCGGAGCCGGCGCCGGCGGTGACGGCGACGCCCGAGGCGGCGCCGGAAGCAACCGCAGCCCCGGAGCCGACCGCCGCGCCCGAAGCAGCACCAACGCCGGAACCGACGGCAGCACCGGAACAGACCGCTGCGCCGGAAACGGCCCCGGAAGCGGCACCAACGCCGGAAGCAGCCCCGGCGCCGACCGCCACACCCGAAGCAGCGCCAACGCCGGAAACGCCCCCGGAAGCGACCGCCGCACCGGAACCGACGACCGCACCGGAACCGACGACCGCGCCGGCACCTGCCGCCCTGCCCGCGCCGATCGCTGCCGCGGTGGTGCCGCAGGGCAGCAGGCACTGGTTTTTCGGCGGCGCCTATCCGTTCTACCAGGGCGGCGTCTACTGCCTGGGCCGCGGCGTCCAGACCCGCAGCGTGACGGCCGCAGGCGTGGCCGCGCGGCTGTGCCTGCTGGTCGAGCCGGCGGCCGGCGGCTCTGTCTTTCTGCCCGACCCGGACAGCCGCTGGAGCCTGCGCAGCGCCGATTTCACCGTCACCTACTGCGCCGACCCCGACCGCCCGCTGGAGCAAAACGACGGCTGGCAGCGCTTTACCGCCACGCCGCTGCGCCGCGCCGCCCTGCCGGAAGCCCAAAAGCAGGCGCTGGCGGCGGTGCTGCCCCGCTGCTACCCCTATATTTCGGCCGCCGCCATGCTGGCCGAGATGGCCGTGGCCGGCCGTGCCGCCGGCCCCGACTGTGACGAGCCGGAGCTCATCGCCGGCGTGCAGGCCGCCCTGTATCAAATTTTGGAGGGCGACGGCGGGGCGCTGTGGGGCTACGCCGGGCCGGCCGAGGTGCAAAGCGAGGGCTATGTGCGCCCCGCCGCCCCCGGCCGTGACGACGCCGCGCAGGACATCCACGCCGTGCGCGACCATGTGCTGGCGCTGGCCGCTGCGGCCGGAGATACCGGGGCAGACAGCGCCGCCGACGGCGAGGCCTACGCCCTGGCCGACTGGAGCGTGACCTGCACGCCGGACGGCGGCGGGGCGCAAAATGTGACGGTGTGCGGGCGGCTGAATATGCCGGTGCGCGCCGCCGCCGACCCCACCAGCGGCGAGACGGACCGCGTGGAGCTGACGCTGACCGGCCCGGACGTGTACGAAACGCGCACGCTGACGGCCGGCGAGCAGGAGTTCACCTTCACCCTGTCCGGCCTGCCGGCCGGCGCCGAGCTGACCTTAAGCGGCAGCTACACGATGGCCGGCTTCCCGGAGGTGTACTACTACGAGGGCCCACCCGGCACCCAGCCGCAGCTCGGCGTGCGCATGGGCAGCCGGCAGGGGGTGTTCTTCCACGACTTCCCGCCGCTGTGCGCCAGCGGCAGCGTGACGGTGGAAAAGCAGTGGATGATCGGGCAGGAGTTCTTCAAGGCCGGGCACAGCGCCGAGGAATGGCAGCTCTACCATGGGTTTGTGCGCCGCACCTACGGGCTGGACCTGCCGGATTCCGTCACCGTACAGCTGCTGGCAAACGGCGACCCCTGCGGCGCGCCGGTGGTGCTGCATGCCGAGCAGGGCTGGCGCCACACCTGGGCCGACCTGCCGCTGTATGACGCCGCCGGGCACAGCATCGCCTACGGCATGGCGGAGCCGGGCGCGGGGGGCGGCTTCCGCACCGACGTGTACTGCTCCCCGCGCAGCGACGGCACGGCCGGGTACCTGCTGCTGCTGTCCAACTACTATATCCCCTGCGACCCCGCCGCCCCGGTGCAGGCGCGGGCCGTGTGGGCGGACGGCGCGCCCCACCCCGGCGAGACGGTGCCGGTCCGCCTGTATGCCGACGGCGCGCAGACCGCCGACGCCGTGCTTGCGCAGAGCGAGGACTTTGCCCACGCCTTCGGCGCGCTGCCGGCGCTGGCGCTGGGCATCGACTACGGCAATGTGTTCGACGGCCCGGCCGGGGTGGCGCCGCTGGTGCGCCGCCAGCCGGTGGGATACAGTCTGGAGGCCGACGCCCCGCCCGGCTATACGGCCGCGGTGGATGCGGCGCTCATCACGCTGCCCTGCGCCGAGAGCGCGTTCACGGCCGGGCCCTCCCGCGCCGTGCAGGTGCTGCTGGGCACGCCGGGCCGCGCGCTGACCCTGCAGGTGGACGACGCCACCGGCCGCCTGACCGTGACCGCCGCCGAACCCGACCCCGGCGACCTGCACCAGCAGTGGGCGGCCTACCGCGGGCACCTGTACAACCTGTACGCGCTGGTCTGCGGGGCGCAGGCCGGCCTGGCCGGGGGGCTGGACTGGACGGTGGGCGAGCTGCGCCTGACCGATGACGGGCCCCGCTTTGTGCAAAGCGGCGCGCCCGGCGCCGACGGCCCGCTGTGCTGGCACGACGGGCGGCTGTGCAGCCGCGACGAAACGCAGTTCCTGGCCCTGGCCGCCGACGGCGGCTGCGCCGTGGCCGGGCCGGGCGGCGGCTGCCCGGTACAGCTGCGGACGCTGGGCCGGCAGTTCACCGTCACCCTCACGCCGCTGCCAACGCCGACGCCAACACCGACGCCGACGCCAAAACCAACGCCCACCCCGACCCCAACGCCGACGCCGACACCAACGCCGACGCCGACACCAACACCCCGTCCAACACCCGCAGCAACGCCAACACCCAGCCCCACGCCCACGGCGGCGCCAAGGGCGGGCGGCCCCGGCCCGGGCGCCGTACTGCCGCCCGGCAGCGCCCCGCCTGCCACGGCCCCTGCCCCGGCGCCGGCCCCGGCCGCCGTCCCAACATCGACGCCGGCGCCCGTGCCCGCGTCCCGCACGCGCCTGCCGCCGGCCACCGGGGATGATTTCTCACTTGGCGGCTGGCTCGCCGCCTGTATCACCGCCGTACTTGCGCTTTGGCGGCTGCATCGCCGGCGCAAACACTAAAATCCCAGGGGCCGCCCCGATGGGGCGGCCCCTGCGCTATTTTCTAATCCTTCCACAGGCCCGCGGCGCGGTAGATGCCGCACAGTTTGGCGCCCACGGCGGGCAGGCTGCGCGCCTCGGCCGCGGCCCGGCCGGCCGCGCGCAGCGGCGCCGCCGGGATGCTGCCGTCCACA